>DATBLH010000096.1:0-10725 GCA_036555445.1 Candidatus Limnocylindrales bacterium | reverse complement strand
CAACGAACTTGGGCCGATGCTCACCGCGACCGAAGTCGCCGAGATGCTCCACCTTCACGTCAACACCGTGAAGCGGCTGGGCGATCGGGGTGAGCTGCCCTTCTATCGCGTCTGCAAGCGCGGGGACCGACGGTTCCGGCTCGAAGACGTGATGAAGTTCCTCGCCCAGAACCGATAACCCCTCGGCCCGGCCCCCCGGTCCGCGGCCGAACCGCCCTCGCCCCCACGAGCGCCCGCACCCCGGCGGGCGCTCGACGCTGTCTGCAGGAGACCTCAGGTGGTCGTGCGCAGGGCCTCGCCGAAGATCTCCAGACCCTCGGCCACCTCGGCCCGGGTCACGTCGAGCGGCGGGATCCAGCGGATGACCTGGTGCACCGAGCCGCACGTCAGCACGAGCAGGCCCAGGTCCGCGGCGCGCCCCATGACCGCTGCGGCCAATGGCCCGTCGGGTTGCCGCGGATCGCGATCGACGACGAGCTCTACGCCCACGAGGAGTCCCGGCCCCCGAATGTCCCCGATCCGGGGCTCTTCGGCGGCGATCCGGCCCAGGCCGTCGACGAGCTCTGCGCCGCGGGCGGCCGCGTTCGCCACCAGTCCCTCGTCGTCGATCGTCTCGAGCACCGCCACGCCGGCCGCACATGCAACCGGGTTGCCACCGAACGTCGACCCGTGGGCGCCGCGCCCCCAGCGCTCCTGGAGCTCACGCCGGGTGGCGATCGCCGACAGCGGCAGCCCGTTCGCGATCGCCTTGGCCAGGCAGATGACGTCGGGCACGACCCCCGCGTGCTCCACCGACCACATGCGGCCGGTCCGGCCGAACCCGGTCTGGATCTCGTCGGCGATGAGCAGGATCCCGTGCTCGTCGCACCGGGAGCGGAGCTCGCGCAGGAACGCCGCCGGGGCCGGGATGTAGCCGCCCTCGCCGAGGACCGGTTCGATCAGGATCGCCGCCACCGCGCCGGGCGGGACCTGGTGCATGAATACCTGGTCCAGCTCCGCGAGCGCGGCCCGTGTGGCCGCGTCCTCGTCACCACCGAAGTCGCGGTACGGCTGCGGGTAGCCGCTCAGGTAGACCCCCGGGAGGAGGGGCTCGTAGCCAACGCGATAGTTCAGTGACGAGCTCGTCACCGACGCGGCGCCAAACGTCCGGCCGTGGAAGGCTCCGCGGAACGCGACGATCCCGGGTCGACCGGTGACGCGCCGGGCGAGCTTGAGGGCCGCCTCGATCGCCTCGGAGCCCGAATTCAGGAACAGCACGGTGTCGATCGGGTCGGGCATCGTCGCGGCGAGCATGGCCGCCAGGCGGATCACCGGCTCCGTGTAACCGATCGCACCGATCGGCCCGATCAGGCGGTCGACCTGTTCGTGAATCGCGGCGGTGACGCGCGGGTGTGCATGGCCCAGGGCACTGACGGCGATGCCGTTCGCGAAGTCCAGGTAGCCGTTGCCATCCACGTCGTACAGCCGGTGGCCCCGGCCATGGCTCCAGGTGCGCTCGTAGTAGCGACCGAGGACCGGGGAGACGTGGCGCGAGGCGAGCGTCGTGAGGTCATCGCGCGAGCGAACCGATTCCATCGACCGAGTATGGCAGGCGGTTCCCGGGCCCGGCCGACCACGTTCGCATGCCACAATCGGCCGCGTGGTGGACTTCGCCCTGAGCGACGAGAACCGGCTCGTCCAGACCAGCGCGCGGGCGTTCTGCGAGGCCGAGATCCTGCCCCACATCCGCGACTGGGATGCGCGTGGCGAGGTCCATCGCGAGGTGTTCGTGCGGATGGCCGAGCAGGGCTTCCTCGGCGCACCGGTCCCGGAGACCTACGGCGGCGCCGGGATGGACTACGTCAGCTTCGCGCTGCTGTGCGAGGAGCTGGAGCGCGCCGACACCGCGTTCCGCGTGGTCCAGAGCGTCCACGTGGCCCTGAACTCGCTCGCCCTCCTCCAGTGGGCGACCGAAGAGCAGCGCCAGCGATGGCTGGTCCCCCAGGCGAAGGGCGAGAAGCTCGCGACCTTCGGGCTGACCGAGCCCGGGGTGGGCACGGACGCGGGCAACCTGGCCACGACCGCCCGCCGGGACGGGACCGCCTATCGGCTGAACGGACAGAAGATCTGGATCAGCCTGGCCGACATCGCCGATCACTTCCTCGTGTTCGCCACGGTCGATCGCTCCCAGGGTCATCGGGGAATCACGGCGTTCCTCCTCGAACGGGGAATGACCGGGCTGAGCACGGGCACACTCCACGGCAAGCTGGGGATCCGGGCAGGGAATACCGGGCTGATCAACCTCGACGACGTCGTCGTGCCCGAGGAGCATCGAATCGGCGAGGAAGGGGAGGGGTTCCTGGTCGCGATGAGCGCCATCGACCAGGGGCGATACACCGTGGCCGCCGGCGCGGTCGGGTTGGCCCAGGCCTGCCTCGACGCGTCGCTGCGGTATGCACGCGAGCGCCAGACGTTCGGCGAGGAGATCGGTCGACACCAGCTGGTCAAGCAGATGATCGCCACCATGGCGAGGGGGACGGAGATGGGCAGGCTCCTCGTGTGGCGGGCGGGCTGGCTGAAGAACCACGGCCGGCGCAACACGCGCGAGACGTCGCTCGCCAAGTGGCACGCCACCGAGCACGCGGTCCAGAGCGCGCTGGATGCGATCCAGATCCACGGGGCCAACGGCTACTCGGACGAGTTCCCGGTCGAGCGCTACCTGCGCAACGCGAAGGCTGCCGTGATCTACGAGGGGACGAGTCAGCTCCACACCCTGATCCAGGCCGACTACGCGCTCGGCTATCGCGAGGACCGGCCGCTCCGATGCGAGCCGTGGCCGGCCCAGGGATTCGAACGGCTCGCCAGTCCGGCGTGACGTCGGAGCGAACATCGTCCGCCGGCGGGTGGTCGGATGGCGAGCTTGCCACCCTCGCCGCCGTCGCCGAGACGTTCGTCCGCGGCGATGCTCTCCGACGGGCTCGACTGGCCGCCGACGCGCTCGACGCGATTGCCGACCCGGCCCAGGTCGCCCGGCTCCGGCTCGTCCTCCGCCTGTTCGGATCCAGACCGGCCAACCTGCTGCTCGCCCGTCGCTGGGCGTCGTTCGCGACGCTGTCCCCGATCGAGCGAGAGCGGTACCTCCATCGCTGGGCCCGCTCGCCGCTGGCCATGCGCCGCTCCGCGTTCCAGGCGCTCCGGAAGTTGCTGACCTTCCTCGCCTATGCGGATCCAGGTGGTGACGGGCCGAATGCGCGGCTGGAGGCAATCGGGTATCGGCCGGACCGACCGCCGGTCACGAACCGCCCCGCGCCGATCCGCCCGGTCCGCCCGGCTGCCACCGGCGTCGGCCCGATCACGCTGGATGCCGATGTCGTCGTGGTCGGCTCCGGGGCCGGCGGTGGGGTGGTGGCCGCCGACCTTGCCCGCGCCGGGCTGGGCGTCGTGGTCCTCGAGGCCGGGCCGTTCGTCCCGGAACCGGAGATGCCGGTCGACGAGCTGACCGCGTTCGATCGGCTGTACCTGGATCACGGGTTGCTGGCCACGTGGGACGGGTCGGTGACCATGTTGGCCGGCGGGGCGGTGGGTGGCGGCACGCTCGTCAACTGGATGACGTGCATCGCGACGCCCCACGCCATCCGTGCCGAGTGGTCGCGCGACCACGGGATCGACGGCGTCGTGGACACGGCGTGGGACGCCGACGTCGAGGCGCTGGAGCGCGAGCTGTCGGTCACCGCGACCGTACCCGTCGCGATCCCGGCCAAGGACGAGGCGCTCCTTCGCGGGGCCGAGGCGCTCGGCTGGGACGCAGCTCCGACGCGACGCAATACCCGCGACTGCCACGCCTGCGGCAGCTGTTCCTTCGGCTGCCGGGCCGGCGCCAAGCAGTCGGGGATCCGTGCACACCTGGCCACCGCGAGCACCAGGGGTGCGCGGATCGTCGCCGATGCGCCGGTGGACCGCGTGCTGCTGCGTGGCGGCACGGTGACGGGGGTGGCCGCCCGGTTGTCGATTCCGGGAGCGGCGCCGCGTGCGCTCGTGGTCAACGCGCGGCGGGTCGTCGTGGCCGCCGGCGGACTCCGTACGCCTGCGATCCTCCAACGATCGGGCGTGGCCCACCCGGCCATCGGGTGCCACCTGCGGATCCATCCCACGTCGGTCGTCGCCGGCGTCTATCGCGATCCGATCGCGATGTGGCACGGGCCGATGCAGGGTGCGCGCTCGCTGGAGTTCGTCGCCGGCGGGCCGGGGCGCAACGGGTATGTCGTGGAGTCGGCGCCGGGGCATCCCGGACTGTTCGCGCTGGCCGTGCCGTGGGAGGGGACGGATGCCCACAGCGACCTGCTCCGGGGCATGGCGACGATCGGGCCGCTGATCGCCGTGACCCGCGACGGCGGTGAAGGCAGGGTCACCCTCACCCGTCGTGGGCGGGTCCGGGTCGACTATCGACTGGACGGGACGGGAATCGCCACGCTCCGCCACGCGATGGGATCGATGGCCCGGATCGTGCGTGCGGCGGGCGCCCGGCAGGTCCTGGCGGCCGCGACGCCGTCGATCGGGTACGAGCGTCGCGACACCGGCACGGCCACCGACGACGCCCGGTTCAGCGTGTTCCTCGACCGGCTGGCCACGATGGACTTCCGGCCCAACCGGGGGCACGTGTTCTCGGCCCACCAGCTGGGTACGGTCCGCGCAGGCGCATCGCCGGTCGACCACCCGTGCGACCCGCGGGGCCGGGTCAGGACCGATGCGTCGGGGACGCTCGTGCGGGGCCTCTACGTGGCCGACGGCTCGCTGTTCCCGACGGCGATCGGGGCCAACCCGATGCTCACGATCATGACGCTCGCGAGGCGGGTCGCGGCCACGGTCGTCGCCGAAACGACGACCGTCTGACTCAGGCGGTCGTCGCGCGCGCGTCGCCGGCGGGGGAGGCCCTCGCCGGTACGTCCGCGCCTGGTCGCGATGGGCTTGTGGCCCGGTTGGTCTCCCCGGAGCGCATCACCCGCCCGCGCGCGGTGATGATCAGGGCGACGGCGAGCACGATGACGGCCCCGGCGACCAGCGTTCGTGGCGAGATCGGCTCATGGAGGACCGCGGCCCCCAGGACGACCGCGACGACGGGGTTGACATAGGCGTAGGTCGCGATCAGCGACACCGGGGCGACCGACAGCAGCCAGGCATAGGTCGAGTAGCCGAGCAGGCTGCCGATCGTGGTCAGGTAGACGAGCGCACCCAGCGATTCGGTCGAGACGGCGCCGGGCTCGAACCGGGTGACCTCGCCGGTTGCCAGTGCGAGCACCGCCAGGACGATCCCACCGCCGAGCATCTGGATCCCGGTGGCCAGAAGGGCGGGCTGCGGCTGGTGGGCTCGTCGAGCGGCAAACAGCGAACCACTGGACCAGCCGATCGGTGCCAGGAGGACGAGCGCGAGGCCGACGGGCTCCAGGCCCCCGCCGGCTCCCACCGGCCACGCCAGGAGCGCAACTCCGGCGAAGCCGATCACGATCCCGGCCACCACGAGCCGCGGCAGTCGGTCACGGAACACGAGCCGGCCGAGCACCGCCAGCCAGACCGGGACGAGGGCGATCAGCAGCGCCGCGATGCCCGACGGCACGGTCTGCTCGCTGAGGGTGACGAAGCCGTTGCCGACGGCAGCCAGCAGGATGCCGATGATGACGCTGTCTCGGATCTCGCCCGGCGTCGGGCGCCGCAGGTCGGCCGGCCGGCGGATCGCGACCAGTCCGACCAGCAACCCACCGGCGACGAGGAATCGGAACGCGGCCATCGTCAGTGGCGGGATCGTGTCGATGGCGATCGCAATGCCGAGATAGGTCGAGCCCCAGACGACGTAGAGGATCAGCAGCCCGACGGCGATCAGCGCTACATGCGGCTTTTTTGGCATAGTCCGTTGGTCCAAAGTCGCCCCAGTGTACCGGACCGGCTTGGATGAGTCCAGTGGGCCAACCGTCAGGCAGCGACGGCGGTTCCGGAATCGGGCCGGCACACCTTGCATGCCCGGTAGCCGATCGCTCGACCCTCCGCGGTGGAGCGCAGCGGCACCCGATGGCGATCGGTGACCCGACGCGCGTGATGGCAGGTCGGAAGGCAGTAGATCCGGGTCGTGTCCGACCCGATGTACCGGACTCCGGCCCGTGCCATGGCCTCCATGCGGTCCGGATCGAGGCCCTCGAGCGCCAGGATCTGACGCTTGCGCCGCGGCCCTCCGAGCGAGTACTGGCCGAGCATCCCGTCGCTGCGGACCACCCGGTGGCACGGGACGAGGAGCGGCACCGGGTTGTGGGCGAGGGCCGTACCGACGGCACGGACCGCCCGCGGGCGCCCGATCTCGGCCGCCACCCAGCCATAGGGCCGGACCTGGCCGCGGGGAATCTCGAGCGCCTTGCGCAGCACCTCCCGTTCGAACTCGCTGCGAGTGCGCAGGTCCACCGGCACGTCCGCCCGCCGGTCGCCGCCGAGGCGACGCGCGACGAGTCGCTCGAGCCTCGCGGGCAGCGCGGCTTGGTCGAGAGGCCGGCCGACGGCACGTCGGTGCCGCTCGACGAACCCTTCACGGTTGGCAGCCAGCTCGATCCACGAGACCCCGAGACCGTTCCAGGCCACGATCAGGTCGCCGATCGGAGATGCGATCGTCGAGTACCCGTCGGCCAGGCCGATCTCGCGAAGCGTCGCCGGTGCGAGTCCGGGAGGAGCGTCCAGGCGGAGGGCGGCCAACGCCGCCTCGACGTCGGCGAGCTCGAGCAGATGCGAAGCCTGAGCGGCGCGGTTCATGCGGACAACTCCTCGGGTGCTGACTGGGTTCGGAGATAGGCGGTACGAAGGAGGCCAAGGCCACGATGGACCTGGGCTTTGAGGGTTCCCTCGGGCCGTCCGAGCGCCGCCGCCATCTCGGCGAACGACAACCCGTCGACGTGGCGGAGGACGACCGGCACCCGGTACCGGTCGGGGAGCGACGCGAGGAGCGCCGCCCACGCGCGGTGGCTTTCGGTGAGGGTGGCCGCCTCGTGCGGGATCGCCGCCCGATCGGCCTCCACTGGCTCCACGGCCAGCTCCATCGCCGCGGCCGGCCGACGTCGGTACCGGTTGCGGGCCAGGTTGACGACGATCGCCGCGAGCCAGCCCCGGAGGGCCAGCGTCCTCACGCGCTCGGGCGGGTAGCCGGCGATCGCGCGATAGGCCCGGACGAACGCGTCCTGGGCCACCTCCTCCGCGTCGCGCGGATCCCCGAGCAGGCGCACGGCGATCGTGTACAGCCGGTCCTGGTGGGCAAGGACGAGCCGCTCGAAGGTGCCATCCAGGTCTCTCGCCAGGGCGCGTGCCAGCTGGGTGTCGGCCGTGGTCGTCGGGTGAGGCACGATGTTCATCGTCTTCCTCAACACCCCCCGCCGTCCATCGGTTGCATGGCGCTTCCATCGCGTGCGACGATCGCCGGGTGGACCTTGACGAGCGGTTCGACGACCTCGTCGCGAGCCTCGGCGGGTTCTACCGCACCTGGCTGATTGCGCTCGGCATCGAGCTCGGGCTGTTCCGAGCCCTCGCCGATGCCGGCTCGGATGGCCTGACACCGGCCCAGCTCGCCGAGCGGACGGGGACCCACGCGGAGGCGGTCGACGTCTGGGGGTGGGCGGTCGATGCCCACGGCCTGGCGAGTCTCGACGATGGCAGCCTGCGGCTCGACGAATCGGTCGCCGCGATCCTCCTCGACGACCAGCTGCCGGAATTCCTCGGCGGTCAGTTCGCGCACGCCGTCACCGCCAGCATGGACTGGGACCGGTTGGCCGCCTTCTTCCGCACGGGGGAGCCGATTCGCCAGCGCCCGGACCGCTATCGGGCGGCGATCGAGCGCCTCACCGTCCAGGACATCGCGGTGTTCTTCCAGGAAGCCCTCGCCGCGCTGCCCCAGGTCGTGGTCGACCTTGGATCCGAGGGCCGCGTCCTCGATGTCCACTGCGGCGGCGGACGCTGGCTGATCGCAATGGCCCGTCGCTTCCCCCGCTTGGAGTTCGTCGGCGTCGAGTTCGAACCCGACTCGGTCGCCCGGGCCCGGGCGAATGTGGCCGAGGCGGGCCTGAGCGATCGGATCACGATCGAGACCGGCGACGCGACCACGCCAGGTCACTCGGGCGAGTTCGTGCTCGCCTACTTCCAGTACGCGCTCCACCAGCTCCCTGACCCCCGGGGCGCTCTGGCAGCCGCGTGGGCGGCGCTTCGGCCGGGTGGCTGGCTGATCGTCCTCGACTGGCCGCTGCCGGCAGGCGCCGAGGAGTTCCGGACCCGCCACGGCGAGCTGATCGCCGGCGTCCAGCTGGACGAGGTGTTCCAGGGCACCCGGCTGGCGACTCGAGACGAGTTCGAGGCCTGGTTCCGCGACGCCGGCTTGCCGGACACGCAGCTCATCGATCTTCCATCCGGAGCCTCGGTGTTCGTCGTGCGGCGCCCGGGCTGAGACGCACCGAGGCCCCCGCCCTGCGGCGGAGGCCTCGGCATCGCTCGACCGGCCCGAGACCGGCCGCCGCTGCTACTCCGTGACCTCGATCGTGGCCGTCATGTTCGGATGGACGCCGCAGTGGAACGCAAAGCTGCCGGCCTCGTTGAACACGAGCGCGCTGGACGAGCCGGCGGCGATCTGCTGGGTCTGGCACTGCCCGTCGTCGAGCACGACGCTATGCGGCGCCGAATCCTCGTTCGACCAGCTCACCACGTCACCCACCTTGGCCGTCAGCGGCTGGGCGAACGCGAAGCCCTTGATCGTCGTCTCCACGGTCGCGGTATCGGCGGACTCCGCACATCCCGCGGCGGCCGGTGCCGACGATGCCGGCTCAGATGCCGCCGGACCGGACGACGCCGGCTCGGATGCAGCCGGGGGAGACGAGGCGGCCTGACTGGATGGCGCCGCCGACGACCCGCCGCCGCACGCGGCAAGCGCCAGCGCGGCGAACAGGGTCAGGCTCCCGAACAGGAATCGTCGCATGTGTCGTACCTCCTGGGGTTGCCGCTGGTCCTGGCGACCGGCGGCTTGACTGTCTCGGCGCTTGGGATCGTGGGTTCACGCCGCCGGCCACCCGCGAGCGGCCTCCGGGCATCCATACGTCGCCAGGTGGGTCCGCGGTTTCCGACGAGCTCGCCGCCCAAACGATCAGGGAAGCCGGCACAGCTCGTCACGGCCGTCAGTACTCTAGGCCGCGATGCCCCTCCCTGCCGGACTGGATCGGGCGAGTCTGCGGTCGCTCGAGATCCATGAGACTCGCGTCCACGCAAGGCCGCGGCGCGAGATCCGCGACCTCGGCGACGCCTTGATGCTGTTCGATCCCGAGGATCGCGAGCCGTTCTGGAACCGGGTGAGCTGCATCGAATGGCCGCGCGGCGCGAACGCGTTCGACCGGCGACTCGCGGACACGCTGGCCCTGTTCGGAGCCCTCGACCGGATCCCCCACTTCTGGCCGCCGCAACGGTTCACCGAGCCGCCGGACCTCGTCGAGCGGCTCCTTCGAGCGGGCTTCGAGGATCTCGGCGGGGGTCAGATCATGGTCCTCGACGATCCGGAGCCGACTCGGCGCGTCGCGGCGCGGCCGGCGCCGCCGGGCATCGCCGTCGAGCGGCTGGCCGCACCGCCCACCGGCGACCGCGAGCGACTCGCGGACGACGCCGCGCTCGTGCTTGGCGAGGCGTTCGACGTCGAACCCGACCGACGCGCGCGAATGGCAGCCGACACCGCGATCGGCTTCGACCAGGCGGATCAGCATGTCTGTCTCGTGCGGGTCGACGGCGAGCCCGCCGCGATCGCCCGGCGGACGACGTTTGACGGCGCCAGCTACCTGTCGGCGATCGGGACCCGGCCGGCCTACCGCGGTCGGGGGCTGGGTCGCCTGGTCACGGCGATCGCCGCCACCGATGGCATGGAGGCCGGGAGCCGGTGGATCTATCTCGGCGTGTTCGAGGACAATGAGCCCGCCCTGCGGCTGTACGAGGGACTCGGGTTCGAGGTGGTGGGAGCGCCGTCCCCCGACCTCGTCCTGCGGTGATCGACGATCCCAGGCGGGCGGCCCGTCACTGGCTTGCCGCCCTGGCGGCGGATCGCCTGCCGGGTGTCCCATACGAGACCATCGCAGTCGGCTGGGCAACGGTCGAGCTGGAGCGAGCTGCCGACGAGATCGCCCGGGATCTTGGCACCGGCGTGACCTTCGTCGCCGCGTCGCCGGACGCGCTCCTCGGCGCGAACTGCCTGGTCGCGAAGCCCGGTGACGCACCGGCCTGGGTGCTCATGGAGCCTTCGACCGAGGGCCCGCTGGCTGCCTTCCTCGTTCGTCATGGCGAGGGCCTCGCGGCCGGCTGGTTGAAAGCGGGCCAGGGCCTCGAGGGCGTCCGGCGCTCGCTGTCCGCGGACACGCCCCTCGGCCGTGCGCGCCTCGTCGTCGACGGTCCGCGCTGGGGCCCATTCCTCCTTCTCCTCGAGGAAGCCCAGTGACCACCTTCGGACCGCCCGGTACCATCGAGCGGTGATCGATCGCACGACGGCCATCCTGCGGCCAGCCGTGGCCGACGACGCGGACCGGATCGCCGCCCTGTTCACCGACGAGGGGTATCCGTCCGGCCCGACCGACGTCCGGGAGCGCCTGGACCGGTTCGCGTCGCCGCACTCCCGGGTGGTGGTCGCGGACGTGAGTGGCGAGATCCTCGGCTTCGTCGCCGTCCACGCCCTGCCGCGCTTCGAGCATTCGGATCGGGTGCTTC
>DATBLH010000094.1:0-49857 GCA_036555445.1 Candidatus Limnocylindrales bacterium | reverse complement strand
CTGGTCCTGATCTCGGCGTCACGGAGGATGCTGCCGACGGTTCGTCAGCACAATGGCGTGCTGGCGATTCCGTTCACCGTGGCCAACTAGGGCGAACGCGCTCGCCCGTCCGTACCGCACGGCGCTCGCCGGGACGGCGGTCAGGCGAGGATCACCCCCGGCGTCGCCTCGAGACGCGTCAGCGCCGCCCCGTCCAGGGGCCGGCCCGCGTTGTGGAGGTCACTCAGCCGCACGCGGCCCCCGGGTGCGGCGACGAGGATCCCCGTGTCGTCGACGGCAAGGACCTGTCCCGGCCGGCCGGGATGGTCGATGCGGTCCCAGGACACGGCGCCCACCTCCAGCACCTCGTCCCCGACGCAGATCTCGGGGTACTGGAGCGGCGGGAAGATCAGTGCCCGCGCCCGGTTCGCGATCGCGGCGCAGTCGTCGTGCCACGCGAGGCGTCGCCGGTCGTAGTCGACCGAATGGCGGTTGTAGTAGAGGCTGCCGGCGGGATCCTGGGGGCGCCGGTCGGCCTGACCCGCGGACACCAGCGGCCATGCCTCGCGCAGGAGGTCGATCCCCGCCTCGGTCGAACGGAGATAGAGGTCGCGGGCCGTGTCGCCGGCCTGGATCGGGACCCGACGCGTCGCCACGATGTCGCCGCTGTCGATCCCCGCATCCACGTGGTGGAGCGTGACCCCGGTCTCCGATTCCCCGTTGTGGATTGCCCAGTAGATCGGTGCCACGCCGCGGTACTTCGGCAGTGGCCCGAAATGCAGGTTCAGGGTGGCCGCCGACGCGACGCCGCGAATCCCGGCTCCCAGGAGCTGGGCGTACTGGCAGGAGAGGAGGACCTCGGGCTCCAGCGCGGCAATCCGATCGATCGTCTCGGCGGCATTGATTCGGAGCGGGCGATCCACCTGGATGCCGGCGCTCTGTGCCGCCCGAGCGAGCGATGGCTGCCAGTCATCGACTCCCTGGTCCGATGGGTCGGCGACCACGAGGACCACCTCCGCGCCGGCGGCGCGAAGCACGTCCAGGCAGCCGACGGCGAGCGCGTTCTTGCCCAGGAGCACGACCCGACGCAGGGGGCTCGGAACCGCCATGAGCTCAAGGATAGCCTCCGCCGACGGCGCCGCCCCCGGTCGGCTAGGCTCCCGCGGATGCCCCGCCGCCATTGCATGGTCGTCGACAACACCTGGCCCGACTTCCGCGTCGAGCGGGAGAGCCGTGCCCTGCTGGCCGCCGGCTGGGAGGTCGATGTCGTGTGCCTCGCCGAGCCGGGGGAGCCACGCGTCGAGCGGTTGGAAGGGTTGACCATCCACCGGTTGCCGGTCCGCCGCCGGCGGGGCGAGGGGATCCGGGTCCAGCTGATGGAGTACCTGTCGTTCCTCGTTCGGTCCGCGATCGCGGTGTTCCAGCTGGACCGCCGCCGGCGCTACGCGAGCGTCCAGGTCCACAACGTGCCCGACTTCCTCGTGTTCGCGGGCCTGGGGCCCCGGCTCCGCGGAGCTCGACTGATCCTCGACCTCCACGACCTGATGCCGGAGTTCTTCGCCAGCCGTATCGGCGGCAACCTCGGGCACCCGCTCGTTCGTCTCGTCCGGCTCCAGGAGCGGCTGTCGTGCGCCATGGCCGACCGGGTGATCACGGTCACCGACCTGTGGCGAGACGTTCTGGGCTCCCGCGGCGTTCCCCCACGCAAGCTGTCGGTGGTCATGAATCTCCCGGATCCGGGGCTGATTCCCCGGCTCGCGCCCGATGCGGAGCGCAAGGAGCCGGCTGGCCCGTTCACCGTCCTCTATCACGGCACGCTGACCCATCGCTACGGCGTGGACGTCGCGCTCCGAGCCGTCGCCGACGTCCGTCGCGACCGCGACGTCCGGTTCGTGATCCATGGCCGAGGCGAGGCCCTCGACGACCTGCGTGAGCTGGCCACGCGCCTGGGCCTCGATGACGTCGTCGAGTTCAGCACCCGGTTCATGCCGACCGGCGACCTGCCGGCGCTGCTGGCGAAGGCGCACGTCGGGGTCGTGACCTATCGGCGCGACGTGTTCACCGACGGGATCCTGCCCACGAAGCTGCTCGAGTACGCGGCGCTGGGCATCCCGGCGGTGGTTGGCCGGACCCCAGCCGTCGAGCGCTACTTCGACGAGGAGTCGGTCCGGATCGTGGACGGCGAGGATGTCGCCGCGGTCGCCGGCGCGATCCGGGGCCTGGCCGAGGACGGTGCGCTCCGCGCGTCGCTGTCCCGCAACGCCCGCGCGGTGGCGGCGCGCCATACGTGGCCGGATGAGGCGGCGCGGTACGTCCGACTGGTGGAGGAGCTGACCGGAGGGGCCTGACTCAACGGCGGCGCCTCCGATCGGCCAGGATCTCGCGCGCGGCATTCTGCCCTGGGCCACCGGTGATCCCGCCGCCGGGATGGGCACCGGCCCCGGCCAGGTACAGCCCCTCGACCGGCATCCGGTACCGGGCGTGGCCGAGGAGCGGACGCCAGAGGAAGAACTGGTCGAGCGCCATCTCCCCGTGGAGCGGGTGGCCACCGGAGAGCCCGTAGTCGCGCTCGAGGTCGAGCGGTGTGAGGACCTGCCGGGTGGTGACGAGCTTGGAGATCCCGGGTGCGACCCCTTCGAGCACCGCCAGCGCCCGCTCGGCGACCTCGTCGCGGCGTGCGTCCCAGGTCCCTTCCCGGAGCTCGTATGGCGCGTACTGGACGAGGGCGCTCACGACATGGGTTCCGCGTTTCGCGCCTTCCACGAGCGAGGGATCGACGAGCGACGGGATCGTGGCTTCCACGATCGGCGTCTCCGACAGGCGCCCGTACTTGGCCGCGTCGAACGCTCGCTCGATCGCGTCGATCCCGGGCGCCACCAGGATCCGGCCCTTGAGGATCCCTTCCCAGCCTTCCTCGACGGCCGGGAACCGTGGCATCTTGCGCACGACCAGGTTGACCTTGGCCGCGACGCCCGGCGTCCGATAGTTCGACGCCCGCCATCCGAGCGTGGGACCGAGAACCACCGGGTCCACGAGGTCGAGCAGGGTCCGCTTGGGGTCGAGGCCGGAGACCACCACCGGCGCCGCGAGCTCCTCGCCCGACGATAGGGCGACCCCGGTGGCGCCGCCGTCTCGCGTGGTCACCGCGACGACCTGGGCACCGCAGCGAAGCTCGGCGCCGGCCTGGCGGGCCGCGGACGCAAGGGCCTCGCTCAGGGCTCCCGGGCCACCGAGCGCATAGACCGTCTGGCCCGCCGCCCCACCGTCATTGCCCGCCGAGTCGGCCAGGAGCACCGCGGTCGATCCGGCCGACCACGGGCCGAGGAACGAGTGGCGGACCCCTCGCCAGGCGACCGTCGCGCGGAGCGCATCCGTCTCGAATGCCTCGGCGACGAAGTCGGCGACGGCCATCGGGAGCACCCGGGCGAGGGTCCGCGAGTCGCCGCGCCCCAGGCCGCGGTAGGTCCGTCCGAGCCGCAGCGCGGCCAGGGCGTCACCGAGGCGCGGTGACCGGATATCCGGTGGCGTCGTCGCGCCCAGGTCGGCAACGAACCGGGCCAGCGATCGGACCAGGCGATCGAAGTCCGCGTACCGTGCGGCGTCGTGCTCCGACCAGCGGCCGAGGCCGTGGACGGTCTGACCCACGTCGCTCCACAGCGCCACCGCCCGTCCGTCGGGCTGCGGCGCGAAGACGCGGATGTCGGGCGCCACGAAGTGCAGGCCGTGGCCGCGCAGATCGAGATCCCGGGCAACCGACGGTCGCAGCCGGCCCACGGTGTCGGCGAGCGTCGGGACGCGGACGCCGGGCGCGAGCTCCGACGTGTCGGCCGCGCCACCGACCCGATCGCGACGCTCGAGGACCAGGGTCCGCAGGCCACCGCGCGCCAGGTAGGCGGCGGCCACCAGGGCGTTGTGCCCGGCCCCGACGACGATCGCATCCCAGCGGCCCGCGGAGTCCGCCATCAGGCGGCTCGACGGCTGCCGCCCGTCGCCCGAACGACGTCGAGCGCGGCGAGGCGACCGTTCGCGCCCATGATTCCGCCGCCGGGATGGGTCGCCGATCCGCACAGCCAGAGGTTCCGGATCGGGGTCCGGAACCGCGCCCAGCCGGGGACCGGCCGGTTGAAGAACAACTGCTCGAGCGACAGCTCGCCCTGGAAGATGTTGCCCTCGGTCAGACCGAACCGACGCTCGATGTCGAGAGGGGTGAGCACCTGGCGGTCGATGATGACGTCGCGGATGTTCGGCGCGAACTCGGCGATCCGGTCGATCACGGTATCGCCGAACGCATCCCGGTTGTCGTCCCAGCTGCCGAGCGCCGCATCCAGGTGGTACGGCGCGTACTGGACGAAGCAGCTGATCACGTGCTTGCCCGGCGGCGCCATCGACGGGTCCACCAGGGTGGGAATGATCATGTCCACGTAGGGACGGCGGCTCCAGCGCCCGTACTTCGCGTCGTCGTAGGCCCGCTCCATGTCGTCGACGGCCGGGCTGAACGAGATCGCACCGCGGAGATGCTCGCCGGGGCCGGGAAGGCAGCTGAAGTCCGGCAGCGCGTCAACGGCGAGGTTCACCTTCCCGGACGAGCCCCGGAACTTGAACCGGCCGACCTCGTCCTCGAACGCAGGTTCGAGGGTGCCAGGCTCGACCAGGCCCAGGAATGTTCGCCGGGCGTCGACCGAGGACAGGATCGCGGCGGCCCGGACCTCTTCGCCACCCTCGAGGGCGACGCCAACCGCGCGATCGCCGTCGACGACGATCCGATCGACCGGCGCCTCGGTCCGGATCTCCGCGCCCAGGCCCCGCGCAGCCGAGGCGATCGCCTCCGACACGCCGCCCGTCCCGCCCTTGGGAATCCCCCAGGCGCGGAATGCGCCGTCGATCTCGCCCATGTAGTGGTGGAGGAGCACATACGCCGTACCCGGCGAGCGAACGCCGAGGAATGTCCCGATGATCCCGGACGCCGACATGGTGGCCTTCAGCGGATCGGTCTCGAACCACTGGTCCAGGAAGTCGACGGCGCTCATCGTCATCAGCCCCACGAACGCGGCCTGCTGACGCTCGGTCAGTTGCTGGAACCGGCGGGCAAGGCCGGCCAGCGGCAGCATCGGACGGGGATCGTTGCTCGCGAGATCGGGCGGCGTGATCGACAGGATCGGCTTGATGAACCGGGCCATGTCGACCATCAGCTGGCCGTACTCCTCGTATGCCTCGGCGTCGTTCCGGCTCCAGCGGCGCAGCTCGCGCACGGTCCGGCCGTGGTCGTTGACGCGCCACAGGTAGTCGCCATCGCCACGGTGCGGGCCCTCACCGGGGTGGAGGGGCGTGAACGTGCCGTCGAGCGGCAGGATGTCCAGACCGTGCCGCGGGAGGTCGAGGTCGCGGATGATCTCGGGCCGCAGGAGGCTCACGACGTAGCTGGCGACCGAGAATCGGAAGCCCGGCACGATCTCCTCGGTCACGGCCGCGCCCCCGAGGACGTGGCGCTTCTCAAGGACGACCACACGCCGTCCCGCGCGCGCCAGATAGGCGGCGGCAACGAGCCCGTTGTGACCGCCGCCGATGATCGCCGCGTCGTACGGCTGGGCCAACATTCCTCCTCGCCTATCCAGCCTGCATACGGTTCATGCAGTGTAGTTGCGGGCCTCTGGCCCGAGCGGCCTAGGTCTCGCCCCGCAGCTCGCGGACCATCGACACGTAGTCGGAGGCGCTCGTGGCCCAGTCGTGCCGCTCCACGAAGCTGGCGGCGCCACTCGCGAGCTCGGCTCGCAGCGCCGGGTCGCGTGCGAGCTCGAGGATCGCGGCGGCGAGGGCGTCGGCGTCCTCGGCCGGCACGAAGCGGACCATCGACGCGTCGAAGTAGGCCTCGACCGCCGGCGTCCGGGTGACGATCGTGGGGATCTCCAGAGCCGCGTACTCCATGAGCTTCGTGGGCAGGATGCCGTCGGTGAACACATCGCGCCGGTAGGGAACGACCGCGGCGTCGGCGCGCCGGAGGAGCGCCGGCAGCTCCTCGGACGGGAGACGGTCGGTGGAAAAGACCACGTCATCCTCGACACCCAGCCGCGCGACGAGGGATCGCAACCCCTCGAGGAGGTCGCCCCGCCCATGGATGATCAGCCGCACCGGTAGCTCGCGGCGCGCGATCGCCAGGGCGCGGATCGCGAGGTCCAGCCCGTAGCGCTCGGCGAGCGTGCCGTGATACACGAGTGTGAACCGATCGTCGTCACGCGCCGGCGGCGTGCCCGGGTCACCGTAGATCGCGGGATCCGGCAGGTTCATCAGCACCATCAGCTTCTCGGCCGGGACCCCTCGGCCCTCGAGGGTCCGGCGCCACAGCTCGGTGACCGTGATCACGCGATCGGCGAAGCGGGCGGCGATCCGCTCCTGGAGCGTGATCAGGCGCACCGGCAAGCTGCCGAGCGGGCGGCCGAACCGGCTCGCATAGAACTCCGGCATCAGGTCATGGAGGTCGAGGATCACCCTCGCGCCGCCGAGCTTGGGAATGAGTGCGGCAAAGACGAGGAAGTCGGGCAGATTGTGGGCCTGGACCGTGCGGTAGCGGTGGCGCACCTGAAGCACCCCGGCACGGAACGCCGAGAGGGCAAGGAACGCGAGGTACTCGAGCATCTGGAGGACCGGCCCCCGACCCCGGCGGCGCCAGACCGGCAGCCGCTCGACCACGATCCCGGGCTCGCCCACGTCCGGCCGGTCCCAGGGATCGCGCGCACACAGGACGTCGACGACGAAGCCGGCCGCCACCAGCGCCCGTGCCTCGCGCTCCACGCGGGGGTCGGGCCAGTGGTTGTGGACGATCATCAGGTGACGAGGGGCCGCACGACGGTCTCGACCCGTAGCCACCGCGACCCTCCGAGGACGCCGGCAGGCCCGCCGGCTGGACCGGCGTCTCCATCCGGCGGCACAATGCTACCGGTCGTCGCCGGGGTCGAGCTTCGGGCCGATGGACGGGCGAGCCGATCCGACTGGAGGTTCCCGGCGCCCCCATGCCCGATCCGCCCGCCGTCGTGCTGTCCGGCCAGACCATGGCCCTGGGCGTCATCCGTTCGCTCGGCCAGGCCGGCATCCGGTCGGTCCTGATCCACTACCGCGCCGACGACTTCGCCCAGGCGTCCAGGTACGTTGCGTCGGTCGTGCGGGCACCACATCCCGAGACCGACGAGGCGGGCTTCATCGATGTCCTCGAGCGCCTCGGTCCACGGCTCGAGGGGAGCCCGCTCATGCCCGCCAGCGACGAGACCCTGGTCGCGGCCGCTCGCCACCGCGAGCGCCTCGGCCGCTGGTACCGCGTCGCCTGTCCCGATGGCGCGATCGCCGAGCGCATCATCCACAAGGAGCACACGTACGCGCTCGCCGACGAGATCGGCATCGCCGCACCACGGACGGTGCTCGTGGGTGCGGAGGCGGACCTCGAGCGCCACCGCGATCAGTTCTCGTTCCCGTGTCTCGCCAAGCCCAGCCAGAGCCACCTCTACCAGGACCGCTTCGGTCGCAAGATGGTCCGCGTGTCCACGATGGACGAGCTGGTGGCGGCGTTCCGTGAGGCGGCGGAGGCCGGCTTCGAGATGCTGCTCCAGGAGCTCATCCCGGGCGACGACCGGCAGGGCGTGAACTACAACTCGCTTCGGGTCGCCGGGGCGCCGCCGGTCGAGTTCACGGCGGCCAAGATCCGGTTGACTCCTCGCTCGTTCGGACCGCCATCGGTGGTCGTGAGCCGCCGGATCCCCGAGATCGTCGAGCCCGCCCGGCGGCTCCTGGACGCGCTCGGGTACGAGGGCTACTCGTGCGTCGAGTTCAAGCGCGACGCCCGGGACGGCAGCCACAAGCTCATGGAGGTCAACGGACGCTTCAACCTGTCGTCGCTGCTCATGCTCCGCTGCGGGATCAATTTCCCGGCGCTGACCTACCGCCACCTCGTCGACGGCGTCGTCCCCGATCCGATTGAGCAGCCCGAGGGGATCCACTGGATCGACGGCACCAAGGACGTCGCGTTCGGCCTGCCCGAGCTGGCTCGACACCCGGCGCGGATTCCCGCGTTCGTCCGTCCCTACCGGGAGCCGCACGTGTTCGCGGTCTACGACCGCGGCGATCCTCGACCGTTCGTGCTGCGCTACCGTCAGCTCATGCTTCGTGGCCTGCGCCTCGTCCGCGCGAGGGTCACCGGCGCCCTCCGGCCCGGAGGACGGCGGTGAGCATCGGCACGCCCCTCCACGCGAGGACGTCGGCCCTCAACCGGAAGATGCAGTGGCGGGAATGGTCGGGCTATTTCGCGTCGTCGGCGTACTCCGACGCCCACGACATCGAGTACACGGCAATCCGGGAGGCGGCGGCTCTGATCGATGTCTCGCCGCTGTACAAGTACCGGGTCACCGGACGCGACGCCGGGCGGCTCGTCGACCGGGTCATCACCCGGGATGCGTCGAAGCTGGCCGTCGGCCAGGTCTACTACACGCCCTGGTGCGACGAGCACGGCAAGGTCATCGACGACGGCACCGTCCATCGGCTGAGCGACACGAGCTATCTCTGGACGGCCGCCGACCCGCAGTCACGTTGGCTGACGCTCAACGCCCGCGGCCTCGACGTCTCGATCGAGGATGCAAGTGAGGAGCTGGCGGCAATCGCGCTCCAGGGGCCGCTCTCACGCGCGGTCCTGGAGGCGGCGACCGGTGAGTCGTTCACCGACCTGCGGTACTTCCGCCGACGGGAGACCAGGCTGCGGGACGGCCGGCGCCGGATTCCCGCCGGAGTCTCGCGAACGGGATACACCGGCGACCTCGGCTACGAGCTGTGGGTGGCTGCGGATCGTGCGACGGAGGCCTGGGACGGGCTGACCGCAGCCGGCGCCCCGTTCGGGATCCGGCCGGCCGGGATGCTCGCCCTCGACGTCACCCGCCTCGAAGCCGGCCTCATCCTGCTCGAGGTCGATTACACGTCCGCCCGCCATGCCCTCAACCCGGAACAGAACTACAGTCCATTCGAGCTCGGTCTCGGCCGGCTCGTCTCGTTCGACAAGGCCGACTTCGTGGGCAAGCGGGCCCTCCAGGTCGAGGCTCGTCGGGGCGGACCGGCGCGGCGGCTCGTGGGGGTCGTCCTCGACTGGTACGACATCGAGGCGTTGTACACGGACCAGGATCTGCCCCCGGTGGTGAGCCCCGCCGTGGATCGTTCCCTGGTGCCCGTGTTCGCACCACGCGGGGGCCAGATCGGCCGGCTGACGTCCCATGGCTGGAGCCCGATTCTCAAGCAGGCGATCGGCCTTGCCTCCGTCCCACCGGGCTTCGAGGCCGTCGGCTCCCGCGTCGAGGTGGAGTGGACGGTCGAGGGACGCCGCGGGCGGGTCGAGGGGCAGGTCGTGCCGCTGCCGTTCCTGGACCTGGGGCGGAAGCGCGACTGACGATCGTGACCGGCGGCATCGCGGTCCGCGCTGCGCGCCCCGAGGATCGCGACTGGATCGATCCGTTCCTCGCCTCGGTCAATGCCGCGCGCGTGGCCCGCCGCGGTGAGGTCATGACCCCGGTCCATCACTCGATGCTGATCGCCGAGATGGCAGGGGAGCCGATCGGGCTGGCGACGTACGTGGTCGGCGACGGCGAGTGCGAGCTGCTGACGCTCCATGCCGTGACGCCGTGGACCGGCGCCGGGTCGGCGCTGGTGGCGGCGACGGTCGATGTGGCGCGCGCCGCCGGCTGTCGGGCCCTGTGGCTGGTCACGACCAACGACAACGTCGACGCCCTTCGGTTCTACCAGCGGCGAGGGTTCCGGATCGTTGCCGTGCGCCCGGGCGCCGTCGACGAAGCCCGCCAGACCCTCAAGCCCGAGATCCCGGCGATCGGCGAACACGGCATCCCGCTCCGCGACGAGATCGTCCTGCAGCAGGACCTCTAGCGCAGGCGCGGTTGGGACATGGCGCGCAACGCCCGGATCAGGCGTCAGACTCTGGAGTCGCGCCGCGCCGGCGCAGGAAATACCGCCACGACACGACGAGCGAGACCGCGATCGCGAGCTTCAGGCAATAGAGGCCGACGAAGAAGAGCCCGGTCTCGCCTGTTGTCGTCATGTCGAACGTCAGAGTCGCGATCCAGACCAGATATCCAATTCCCACCAGTGACGCGATGCAGGCGATGAGCGCGCGGCGACGCAGGCCGAATTGGAGGACCATCGCGATCGCGCTTGGCACGATGGCGGATAGCGTCACGAATGGATTGGGTGGGCCCACCAGCGGGGCGGCCACGGCGATGGAGAACAGCAGGATGCCGGGCCCGACAAGGGCGTAGAGCGTGATCAGCCAGATGGCGATCCGGGCGGCGGCAGGTCGAGCGGGCTGCCCGACGTCCTCAGGCAGGGTCGGGGCCCTCGACATTGGTCACCAGTTCGCCTTCGCCCACGCGCACGATGACGGCATCGACCCCGTTCGAGCCCCGGCTCGTCCCTTCGCGGTGGACGACGCCTCGCGGAATGAGGATGAAGTCGCCCGGGCCGGCATCGTTGCCCTGGGCGCCGCCGGGCCCGTACTCGATCCGGGCTGACCCCTCGAGCACATAGACATAGGTGTCCCAGCCGGCATGGATGTGCCAGCCCGTCAGGACGCCGGCCTCCGTGTGAACGGTCCCGGCCCACGCGCCGCCGCCGGAGAACGCTTCCTCGCGAGCCATACCGGGCGTCGTCGCCGCCGCCGGAATCCGCTCGCCGCCGCGAACAACCCGAACGCTACCCATCGTCCGTCCCTCGCTCTCCGTCCTCATGTGGTACTGCCATCGCGATCCAGGAAGGATCCCAGGCGGGTGAGCGCCTGGGGCAGGTCGGTGCGGCCGAACCCGAGCCGGAAGTGGTCGCCCCGATGCTCGAATACCGAGCCCGGCAGCAGCAGGACCCCTTCCGACTCGACCAGCCGCGCGGTGAAGTCGTCGATGGGGCCGTTGCGCAGCAGTCGGGGGAACCCGATCGAACCTCCCCGCGGCCGGACCCAGGTGAACCACTCGCTCCTTCGGCGGAAGAAGTCGTCGAGAAAATCCAGGTTGTCGGCAACGATCCGGAGCGAGCGTCCGAGCACGTGCTCGCGCGCGCGGAGGCCGATCAAGGCCAGCACCTCGGACGGCGCCGACGAGCAGATCGTGGTGTAGTCCTTGAACGCGGCGCAGCGCGCAAGGAGGTCGTGGTCCCGGGTCGCCAACCAGCCGATCCGGAGACCCGCCATCGCGAACGACTTCGACATCACGCCCAGCGACACGCCACCGGGCATGGCGTCGGCGCCGGGCACGAGCCGGTCGTTCTCGTCGCGTTCGAGGAAGCGGTAGACCTCGTCCGAGAGCAGGTGGACCTCGCGCTCGGCGAGCGCGCTCGTCAGATGCGCCCACTGGGCGTGGGTCGGGAGCATGCCCGTCGGGTTGTGCGGCGCGTTGACGACGACCAGCCTGGTGTCGGTTCGGACGGCCGCCAGGAGCCGGTCGACGTCGAGCTCCCAGCCATCGCCCTCGTGGAGCTCGTGGAGATCGACCTCGGCGCCGGCGGCCCGTGCAACCTCGTACAGGCTCTGGTAGCCCGGCCAGGTGACGATGGCATGATCGGCGGGCCCCAGCAGGACGTTCGCGAGGCAGAAGATCGCCTCTTCCGCACCCGCGAACACGAGCACGCCGTCAGGGTCGACCCGCTCGTAGAGCTCGGCGATCTCGGCCCGCAGCAGCGGGTGGCCGGTCGACTCGGTGTAGCCCAGCCGGAGGCCGTCCCAGAGGGCGCGACTCTCATCATCGGCGAGCTCGAGGAGCTCGGACATCGCCCAACCCTCGACGTCCGACGCGCACAACAGATGTCGCACCGCGAACTCCCAGCGGGCGAACCAGCGCTCGAGCGCGAAGTCGGCGATGCGCATCGGTGCATCATGGGCCGTGATGACAGGCCAGGTCACGGTGATCGGCGTCCCGACCGCGCTGGGAGGACACCTCGGCGGCATGGAGCGCTCTCCGGTTCGCCTCCGGGACCTCGGGCTCGTGGCTCGGCTGGCGGCGCAGGACGTCGATGCGCGGGATGCGGGGGACCTGTCAATCGAACCCGGCTTCCACCCGGACACCGATCCGCGTGCGAAGAACCGGGATCGGATCGCCGAATTCCTGCCCCGCGAGGCAGCGATGGTCGAAGCGTCCCTGGACCAGGCAGGCCCGGGTGGGCGCGTGCTCATCGTGGGTGGCGACTGCACCGCGCACGCCGGGGCGCTGGCCGGGCTTCGCCGCCGGCACCCGGACCGGCGCCTGGCGCTCGCGTGGTTCGACGCCCACGGCGACTTCAACACCCCCGACACGACGCCGTCCGGCAACGTGTGGGGGATGCCGTTCGCGATGGCCTGCGGCATCGGCGACACGACCCTGGTCGCCGCCTGCGATGGACCCACCGTCGACGCCCGCGATGCCGCGCTGCTGGGCGGTCAGGTTCTCGACGAGCAGGAGTCCCGGATGCTCGTGACCGTCGGGGTCGCCCATTTCGGGGCCGGGATGCTGGCCACGCCGGCCGGGCTCGCGGCGCTGTCAGCGTGGGGGGCGGCGAAGGCCGCCGAGGTGGACGGGCTCTACGTGGCATTCGACATGGATGCGCTCGACGGGGCGGGCCGTTGGGCGATCCAGATGCCGGAGCCGGATGGGATCTCGCTCGAGACGGCCCTCAGCGCGATCGCGATCCTGGCCGGGACCATCGAGGTGGCCGGCTTGGGGGCGTCCGGCGTGAACCTGGACAACGGCGATCCGGAGCGGACGCTGGACGCGGTGGCCCGCCTGGCGGGGGCTGCGCTCGCCTAGCCGACCTGGAGCAGGCTTCCGGCCAGGTCCCGGAACTCGGCCTCGTCGACGCCGCTTCCCACCATCACCCAGCTGATCGGCGCTCCGCGGTCGACCGAGATCGCCCAGCTCCCGTCGGTTGCCGATACCACGGCGCCCTCGCGATCGCCGAACAGTCCGCTCCCCAGGTCGGTGCCCTCCGGGACGCACCCATCGGGTTCGTCGCAGAACGCGCCCTCGCTCAGCTCCAGGCGAGCGTCAGCGGGGCCGTTGTACGAGATCACGAGCCAGCCGCCACTGGCCAGCCGGAAGCTCCCGGAGTCGACGAACCATCCGGCCGGGAGGACCGGGCAGAACACGTCCCAGCTCGCGGCTTGGGCGACGTCGGCGAAGAACTTCTTGTTGTTCTCGTTCCCCGTGCAGTCATCGGGCGATCCGGCCACGGCCCCGGTCGACGCGGAGGCCGGGGGTTCGCTCGACGGCTGGGTCCCCGGCGATACGGACGGCTCGACGCTGGGCGAGGGCGACACCACGCTCGGGGCCGATTCGCTCGCGGTCGACGGCGGCAGGCTCTCGAGGGGCGGCAGCGAAACCGACGGCTCCGGCGATGTCGTCGGTGCGGGGCGTGCGGAATCGAAACAGCCGGCGACGCACAGGGCGATCGCAGCGGCGACCAGCGGCAAGAAGGTGCGGCGGAGCGGAGCTCGGCCCCCACTCCCCGCACGTGGTCGTTGCACGGGCCCGCAAGGGTAGCCGCGTGCCGGCGCGAGGGTCAACCCGCGGGGCCGGCCACCGACGCCGAGTCAAATGTGGCCATCTGGTCGCGCATGCGGCCTGCGGCGACGAGCAGCGGCATCGCCAGCGCCGCGCCGGTCCCCTCCCCCAATCGGAGATCGAGGTCGAGCAGCGGCCGCAGCGCCAGCCGCTCCAGGACCGCGGCATGACCCGCCTCGACCGACCGGTGCGAGGCGATCAGGTGGCCCGCGATGGCCGGGCAGAGAGCGTCCGCGACCAGGGCCGCGGCACCGGTGATGAAGCCGTCGAGGATCACCGGGACCCGTGCCGCCGCTCCGCCCACGATCAGCCCGACGAGGGCGGCAACCTCGAACCCGCCCAGGGCGGCGAGGGTTCCGATCGGGTCACCCGGGTCCGGGTGGTTGGCTTCCAGCGCACGCTCCACGATCCGGACCTTGTGCCGCAGGGTGGCGTCGTCCACCCCCGTGCCTCGACCGGTCACCCGGTCGGCCGGCAGGCCGGTGAACGCGGCCACGATCGCGGACGCGGAGGTCGTGTTGCCGATGCCCATCTCTCCTACCCCGAGGACGTCCAGCCTCTCCCGTTCTCGGACGTCCTCGACCACCCGCAGCCCCACCTCGATGGCCGACACCGCGTCCCGGCGGGACATCGCGGGTCCCTCGCTGAGATCCGCCGTGCCGTCACGGAGTCGGGCCAGAACCAGTCGGCCGCCAATGGCGCCGCGGTCGGTCACCGGTGGAAGCGGTCCTGCCACGCCGACGTCGACGACGGTCACGGTTGCGCCGATCGAGGCCGCGAGCGCGTTGATCGCGGCGCCACCGGCCACGAAGTTCCCGACCATCTGGGCGGTGACCCCGGACGGGTATGCCGAGACGTGCTGTGCGGTCACGCCATGATCCCCGGCTGCCAGCACGATCCGCCGGTGCCCGAGTGGCGCATCGACCCGCCCGGTGATCCCGGCCAGCAGCACGACCAGCTCCTCGAGACGACCGAGGCTGCCGGGCGGCTTCGTGAGCCGATCGAGGTGCCGGCGGGCGGCATCCATCGCCACCTCGTCGAGGGCCGGTATGGAGGGGAGGGCGTGTTCGAGGGTCACGCGTTGCGCTCGCCCTTGAGCGTCATCGGCAGTCCGGACACGACATACAGGACCTCGTCGGCCGCCGCCGCCAGGCGCTGATGGGCGAGACCCACGAGGTCGCGGAACGCACGGGCTCCGGGATGCATCGGGACGCTTCCGTGTCCGATCTCGTCACTGACCACGACCACGGCACCGGGGCGCCGGCCAATTGCCGCCAGGGCGTCGGCCAACGGGCCGTCGAGGAGCGGCTCCGGATCGCCCGGGTCGTCCCCGGCGACGGTGCTCAGCCAGAGGGTGAGGCCCTCGATCAGGATCGGCTCCTCGGCGTTCGTCGACTCGATGGCGGCGGCGAGATCGTGCCCCACGTCGATCGTCGGCCAGGTCGCCGGGCGGACGCGCCGGTGGCGCTCGATGCGTCGCTCCAGCTCGGGGTCGCCGCGCCGCGCGGTCGCCAGGAACCATGCGCCGCCGCTCCCCGCCAGCGCCTTCGTCCGGTCCAGCGCCAGGCGGCTCTTGCCGCTTCGCGTCCCGCCCAGGACGAACAGGAGAGTGCTGGCCACAGCGGCCTCAGGCGACCCAGGCGGCGGCGAGCGCCGTGGCCACGACGATGGCGCAGAACGTCAGCTCGACGATCGCGCCCAGCCCGTCACCGTCGAGCTGGCGACGCGCGCGCACCAGCCACAGCCCGAGCGTGACGCCCACCGCGGTCCCGATGAGGGCGCCGGCCGCGATCGATGGCGTCGTCGCGAGCGTGGCCAGGGCAACGATCCCGAGCGCGGCGATCGCGGCGACGCCTGCTGCCCGGCCCGTCACCTCGCGCGCGAACCTGCCTCCCCAGCCGTCGGAGGCACGGTTGCGAGCCGACCGGGCCACGGCCACCGCCACGGCGCGTGAGCACGCTCCTGCCGTGACGCAGACAATCCCCGCGGCGAAGGCACCGGCTCCAAGGCTCACGCTCCACAGTCCGACGACCTCGAGCGCGAGCACCATCCAAAGGGCAGCTCCTCCGGCGACGCCGAGGGCCGGATCCTTGCGCGCCCGATCGGCCGTCGCCGGATCGGGCGCGACGAGCGCGTCAGCCGTATCGGCCAGCCCATCGAGATGGAGGCCGCCGGTGACGATCGCCATCGCGCCGACCGCGAGCAGTGCACCGAGCAGCGGCAGTGGCCGGGCGACCTCGAGTCCGACGAGACCGGTCACGCCGACAAGGGCACCGACGACCGCGAACCACGCCGCGCCGGGCTCCGTCCCGATCGTACCGCCAACCGGAAACCGGGTCAGGGTCGCCAACGCCGCGCGCATCACGCGTGCATCAGGCGCGTTGCAGAGGGAGCCGGACGATCGAGGGATCGACCCCGAACACGTCGCGGATCCGGCCGTCGGTCAGCACCTCGGCCGGTGATCCGTCGGCGACGACCCGGCCCGCGTCGAACAGGACGAGGCGCGGGAAGAACAGGGATGCCAATCCGAGATCATGGAGGACGGCGACGATCGTGGTCCCATCGCGGGTGTTGAGATCCACGATCAGGTCCATCGTTCCCACCTGGTGCCGGAGGTCGAGATGGACGGTCGGCTCGTCCAGCACGAGGACCGGCGCCGCCTGCGCAACCGCCAGCGCGACGAGGACCAGCTGGCGCTCGCCGAGTGACAGCTCGCGCGCGTCGCGTCCCATCAGGTGACCGACACCGACCCGCTCGATCGCCGCTGCCACGGCGGCCCGGTCGGCCGGACGCGCGCCGCGAATCGGGTCCTCGTGTGGCAGACGCCCGAGCGCGATGACCTCCTCCACGCGGGTCGCGAAGGGCAAGGTCGCCTGCTGCGGAACGACCGCGATCCGTCGCGCGATCGCAGCCCGATCCAGTCGCTCAAGGGGCTCGCCGTTCAGCACGATCCGACCGGTGTCCGGTGCCGTCAACCCGGTCAGCACCCGCAGCAGCGTGGATTTGCCGGCGCCATTGGGTCCAATGAGGGCGACCCGCTCGCCCGCCCGGATCGAGAGGTCGACGTCGCGGAGGGCCGGCCGGCGCCGATACGCGACCGACAGACCGGAGAGCTCGATCACAGCTCGTACCCGGTCCGCGCCCGTCGGAGCAGGACGAGGAAGAACGGCGCGCCGATCACGGCCGTGACCACGCCCACCGGGATCTCGCCCAGGAGGCGGGCAGCGATGTCCGAAAAGGCGAGCAGGCAGGCCCCCCAGGTCGCCGCCAGCGGCAGCACGCCGCGCGCGTTGGGCCCCACCGCCAGCCGCACCACGTGCGGGACGACGAGGCCCACGAAGCCGATCAAGCCGCTGACGGTCACGGACGCCGCCGTGACCAGGGACGCGAGCGCGAGCAGGATCGCGCGTTCGCGCCGGACATCGATCCCCAGGTGCGCGGCCGTCTCCTCACCGAGGAGCAGGCCATTGAGCGAGCGGGCGCGGAGGATGATCAGGGCGCTTCCCGCGACGACGATCGGGAGCATCCCCACGAGGCGATCCCAGGATGCGCCATCGAACCCGCCCAGGAGATACACGAAGATCTGGCGCAGGGCGGAGCCGGAGAGGTACATCGCCATCGCGAGGCCCGCGGCCAGCAACGAACCGACCGCGTACCCGGTCAGCAGGAGCCCGGTCAGCGGCGCGATCCCGCTGATCCGGGACAGGCGATAGACGGTGAACACCGAGGCCAGGGCGCCGGCGAAGGCAAGGCCGTGGAGGAGGCCCCACCCGAGGATCAGCCCGCGGATCGGGATGAGCAGGGCGATCGCGGCCCCGAGTGCCGCCCCGCTCGCGGTCCCCAGGACGTAGGGATCGGCGAGGGGATTCCGGAGCAGCCCCTGGAAGGTCGCCCCGGCCACCGCCAACCCGGCACCCACGACCATCGTCGTCAGGACCCGCGGCACGCGCAGGTCCCAGACGATCGTCTCCACGGCGGCAGAGGGGATCCCGCCGACCCGGATGCCGAGGGTCCGCTCGAGGACCACGGCGAGCGTATCGAGGGGATGGATGGGCACGGTGCCCACCGCCACCCCCAGGACCAGGGCGATCGCCGCTACGGCCAGGCCGACGACGCCAAGGACGACCGCCCGCGTCCGGAGATCGACGTGGACGCGCGGCCGCAGCTCCACCGTGACCACCGAGCTGCCGTCGGTGGTCACGCCGCAGGCCTCATGGCACGGCGGGGATGGCGGACGGCTCCGGGAGATCGATGCCGTCGTGGATCGTCGATGCCAGGAGGTGGAGACCGAGGAACAGGCGGGGCCCCGGCCGGGTCACCGTCTGGTCGTCGATCGGACGAACGTCGCCATTCCGGACTGCCGTCAACACGCCCCAGCCGGGCCGCTTGGCGACCAGTTCGGGGGTCTCGCCGAATGCGGCGTCGCTGAGGAGGATGATCTCCGGGTTCTCCGAGATCAGCCGCTCGAGGGGCATCGCGTAATCGGTGGGCGAACCGGTCGTCACCGGTTCGGCGCCGGCCAGCTGGATCATCTCGGTCACGAACGCGTTGTCGGCGACGCCGTAGACCGTGCCCGTGGTATCCGTTCCGGTCTCGTAGAACACGCGCGGTCGGTCCTCGGCGGCCGCGGCGGCCTCGATGTCGTCGAAGGCATCGCGCATGGTCCCGACGATCTGCTCGCTCTCGGCCTCGCGACCAGTCGCACGACCGATGAGCTCGATGTCCTCGAATGCTGCATCGACCGACGCCGCGTACACGACGACGACCGGGATGTCGAGCTCGCGCAGGCGCGCGATCGCATCGGGCGGCGTGCCGAAGTTGCCCCCGGCGAACACGACGTCGGGCTCGGCGCCGACGATCGCCTCGATGTTCACGGTCAGGCCGCTGCTCCCGAACGCGGTGACGATCGGGATCGATTCCGCCTCCGGCGGGAAGTGATACGTGTCCTCGGAGCGGGCCGCAACGCGATCCCCGACGCCCAGGGCGAACAGGGTCTCGGTGACGGCCGGCGTCAGCGACACGATCGTCTCCGGTTCGGCCGGGATCTCGACGGTCGTCCCCTCGTCGTCGGTGAGCTCGAGCGGAAACGTTGCACCGCTCGGGCTCGGCGATGCGGACGGACTCGCGGAGGACGGTGGCGTCGCACGCACCGTCTCTGACGGGCTGGCACTCGCGGTCCGACCACAGGCGACGGCGATGAGCGCGATGGCCGCCACGACGGCAGGCAGGCGAGCACGACGGCGGATGGGAACCACGGCAGGGGGGGCCACGGCGAGGAACTCCTGGCTGACGGGTCGGAGAGACGAAGCGACCCCTCGTCTCCTGGACGGAGACGGAGGGTCTCAGCCGGTCGAGTTCATGCTTGCCTACCCTTTCTCTCGAAGGTTCGAGCAACCTCCGCCCTGGGGTCGGCGACCGGACTTCCGCCGCTCAATTGCGGCGGTCACCGTAGCGGGACTGTGCCGGATTCGCACCGGCTTCGCGACCCTGGCGGCCTCTTGTCGTGCCCTCGGAGCGTAACACAGGGCCGTGCTCCAGCCGAGTCGGGATGACACGCTGCGGCCCGGGTCTGCCGACCCGGGCCGCTGGTCGCGCGAGGAGCGGCCGCCGTCAGGCGGAAGGCACGGCGGGCTGCGCGAAGATGCCCGATTCCTGGGCTTCGGAGGGCAGCATCGCACCCATGATCTTCTGGAGCGTCAGGAGGTGGACGCACGACCCCCAGCTCTCGAAGTAATGGCAATTGCAGTGCCACTGTCCGGCGTCGAGGCTGACGTGATGCGTGTCGTTGTCGCCGCGGAACGTGAGCGCGAGGCGATCGATCGTGATCCGATCGAGCTCGCGAGCGTACCGATTCGCCTTCTCGACCTTGCCGATCAGGGAGCTGTGCATCGCCGTGCTACCTCCGCTGCCGTCGAGGGCAGACCTGCGGGCCGCCGAGCCGGTCGCGCACCACCGACCGGTGAGGCGGTCGTACCCAGAGGGTACACCGCGGCCCCCCTCCCGGCCACCCCCCAAATCGGGCCACGGGGTCCTGTCACGGGAGGAGGAATGCCCGGCGCATCTCCGCGTCCAGCGGACCGGCCCGACCCTCGAACCCGATCGTCCAGACCCCCGTTCCCAGCAACCCCTCGCGCTTCACGAATGCCCACTTCGCGGCCAGCGATCGCGCGCCGTCGTAGTACAGCTGGTACCACTGACGACCCTCGCGGAAGGCGACCCAGTGCACCTGCTCCACCGGGTCGTAGCGGACACGGTGTCGGGCCCCGATCCGAGCTGCCCGGTCATAGACCACGTCGAATCCGCCACCGGTGGTCCGGCTCCGGATCACCCCCCGGGCCGTCGGCCAGAGATGCCCGTAGTACGGGACGCCGACGATGATCTGCTCCGGTCGACCTTGCCGGAGAAGCCGGCGGACGGTGTCGCGGACGTCATAGCGCGAGCCGCCCAGGGGCGCCGTGGAACCCGCCACCCGGGACCACGTGCCGGCGTAGTGGTAGCCCATCAGGTAGACCGCATCGGCTCCCCCGGGGGCGAGCAGGCCGTGAACGTCGTACGAGGTGTGGTGCCCGGTGACGTCGAACGTCAGCTGATAGCCCGGACCGCGCTCGTCCAACTCCGCGCGGAGGAATCGAACGAAGCGCGTGAAGGCGTCCCGCTGGCCGACCGGGATCGGCTCGAAATCCACGTTGACGCCGTCGACGCCCCGGCGGACCACCTCGGCGGCCGTCTCCTGGGCGAGGCGCCGCCAGCGCCCGGGGTCGCCGAGGATGCCTCGGGTGACCGCCGTCTGCGCCGGCGACCACGAGAAGCGCTTGAGCGAGAACACGACCTTGGTGCCATGCGCGTGGGCCATCTCGATCAGCCGGCTCATGGCCGTCGAGTTCCATCGGCGCCACCCGCTGTCCACGGCGAGATTGCCACGGCGGCCGGCGGTCAGGCTGAAGTAGGCGATCGTGGAGACCGTCTCGAAGTCGAGCTGGTCGAGGGCGTAGCCAACCTGGGGCGAGGTCACGAACGCCATGACCTCGTGGCTCATCCCCTTGGCCAGGAACCCGAACCTGCGCGCGTCGTGCGTGGGCGTGCCCCGTGGCGTGGGCTCCGGCGCGGCCGCATCCGGGGTCGGCGATGGCCCGGCAGACGGCGACCCCGACGGCGACGCCGACGTGGCCGCGGGTCCCGGAGTCGCAGAGACGGATGAGGGCGGGGCCGACACTGAAGGCGGGCTGGGTACGACACCGAGGTCACAGGCGCAGACCGAGAGAGCGAGGATCAGGACGGCCGGGACGCGAAGCTTCCCGCCGATCACGTCCCCCGAACGAGCGCCTCGCCCGCCTGGAGCATCGCTTCGCGAGTCGCCTCCGAAGTGGCCTCGGTGTAGACGCGGACGAGGGGCTCGGTGCCCGAGGTCCGGACCAGCAACCAGGAACCGTCGGTGACGAAGAACTTGAATCCGTCGCCGGTCGACAGCGGGCGGGTCTCGGTCACCGCCTGCCCCGCGAGCTCGGTCGGGGCCTTCGCCCGCAGGTCGACCAGCAACCGGCGCTTCACGCCCTCGTACTCGGAGCGGTCCACGTGGACGTCGATCCGCCGATACCACGACGGGCCCGCGATCTCGTGGAACTGCTCCAGGACCTTGGACACGGGCCATACGCCACGGGCTCGCTCGCGCAGGAACAGGTCGAGCAGCAGCAGATCGGCGTAGATGCCGTCGCGCTCGGGGAGGTGCATGCCGAACCCGAAGCCACCGGACTCCTCGCCGCCCATCATCGCGCCGGTCTCGATCATCTTCGGCCCGATGTACTTGAACCCGACGGGGGTCTCGTAGACGTCGAGCCCGTATCGCTCGCCGAGGCGCCCGGCCATCGAGGTGTTGTTGACCGAAACGACGACCGGCTGCCGCAGCTCGCGGTGCTCGGCGAGGTAGTAGACGAGGAGGCCGGTCACCTGGAGCTGGTGGATGAACGTCCCGCGTTCGTCGGCGGCACCGGCACGATCCGCGTCGCCGTCGAGCATGAGACCCAGGTCGTAGCCACCACCGCGGAGCATACCCAGCGCCTCGTCCACGTTGGGGCTGATCGGCTCCGGGTTGACGCCTCCGAAGTACGGGTTGCGCTCCTGGTGGATCTCCGAGATCCGGATCCGCCCACCGCCGAGGAGGCGGCTCATCCAGCCGGCTCCCGAGCCCCACAGCGGCTCGACGAGGACGTGGATGTCCGCGTCGCGCAGCGCGTCGAGGTCCAGCGTGTTCCGGACGAAGGCCTCGTATCCGGAAAACGGATCGAACCGCTCGACGAGGCCCGCGGCTTCGGCGTCGGCGAACGGACGCCGCTCGATCGTCGTCCCGCCGTTGCGCGCGATCTGCTGCTCGAGGACGGCGAGGATCTCGGGGCCGGCCGCGGAGCCGGTCGGCGCCTTGACCTTGAAGCCGTTGTCGGTCCACGGGTTGTGGCTGGCCGTGATGACGATGCCGGCCGCCGCCTGCCGCTGGACGACCTCGTAGCTCGACATCTGGGTGGGCACCGCCTGGCTCGAAAACGCGACCGGGATGTCATGGGCGAGCACCACCTCGGCGGCAGCCATCGCGAAGTGCTCGGACGCGAACCGCCGGTCGTAGGCGACGACCACCCCCCGGGCCTGCTGACCTGCCTCGACGACATAGCGCGCGACGCCGTCGGCGCAGCGACGAACGTTCTCGAACGTGAAGTCGTCGGCGACCCGGGCGCGCCAGCCGTCCGTCCCGAACACGATCGTCGTCGGCTGCGGGGGCGACGCCAGATTGGTCACGCTTGGGTCTCCTGTGCCTGGACGCGGTCGAGGAGGGCCTCGATGGCTCCGGCACGGGCGCGCGCGTGAGCCAGGTGGGCCATCGGGAGATCGGACGCCATCGTACCGCCGGGCCCGTGCTCGAGGACCAGCTTGCCGTCGATCGAGCGGACGGCGAGATCGTCGCCGTCGAGCTCGAGGGCCTCGCCCGGAGGGACCACACGCCCGATGCCGGATCCGGGACCGGCGATGGCCTCCAGGAGAGCCGTCCAGTTGCCGAGGTCCGACCATCCGACGTCGAGCGCGCCCATGACCACCCGACCGTCCGAGGCGGCTCCCTCCATGACCGCGTGGTCGATCGAGATCGGGGTCAGCCGATCGTAGGCACTCTCCAGCGCGGCCGGCGAATGGACGGCGGTCGCGATCAGCGTCAGGAGGCCCGTGTATCGCTCGAGCGCGGCACGGATCGCGCGGCGGCGCCACAGGAACATGCCCGCATTCCAAGCCACTCCGTACTTCGCGTACAACTCCTGGGCTCGCCCGAGTGGCGGCTTCTCTTCGAAGGCGCTCAACCGGTAGGCCACCAGCCGGTGACCCGTTTCGGGACCCTGCCGACGCGACTCATCGGGAACCAGGTACCCGTACTCGGTCGCGGGGCGGGTCATCTGGACACCCAGCGTGACCAGCGGATCCTCGATGTCGAACGCCCCCTCGGCGAGCTCTCGTTCCGCGTCCGCGAGCACACCGCGAAACATGCCCTCTCGCTCCGGGTCCATGTGGTGATCGGCGGGCAGGACCGCCATCACCTCCTCGTCAGGACGATCGATCGCGGTTGTTGCGAGGGCGATCGCGGCCGCTGTGTTTCGGCCCAGCGGTTCACCCAGGACGCGGACGCCCGGGAGCTGCTCGTGGACCATCACCGCATAGCGGCGGTCGGTCACGACCGTGATGTCGGATCCGGCCAGATCGAGCTCGTTCCCGTCGAGGAGTCGTGCGACGGTTCGCTGGAGCAGGCTCTCGTCGCCGAGCAGGGGCAGGAAGGGCTTGGGCCGCTCGGGTCGCGACAAGGGCCACAGCCGGGTTCCGCCGCCACCGGCCATGATCACGACGTACATGCGCGGACCATTCTAGGGGCGCCGGTCCGGCACCCGACGCGAGGCGCTACTCGCTGACGATCACGTAGTTGCCTTCCCAGACCACCGGCCGCTGCCACTCGTGATACCGGGTGAACCGTCGCTTGAACGCGGAGATCGGCAGATAGCCATACGGCCAGCCCGGCTCACTCCGGACGCCCTTCAGCGATCCGAACAAGTACAGGCCCTCGACGACGCGGCTGGTCGGCTGGCCGGGAATCTGCCGGACCCGGTAGCCGACCACCGTCCAGGCGTGCCGCCCTCGATCGACGACGACGCCGACCGGGTGCCGTGTCCGGTCGATCGACTCCACGATCTTGTTGATCGCGGCGGTCTGGGTCGGGTACATCCGGTCCTTGTAGTGGAGCGGCCCGGCGAGCCGGCTGTCGAGGAGCCACGCCCAGCCCCGGACGTCGTTGCCCAGCGTCCGATAGCGATAACGGTTGTTGCGCCGGGTCAGCGTGTAGAACCGGGACTGGGTGAGGTAGGAACGGTCGTGGGTGTTGCGGATGATGTTGATCATCGTCTGGGCGTTGGCCGGGACACACCAGTAGTTCGTGTACTGGCGGACGGCCGTCAACGGCCGATACAGGTTGACGCGGATCGTGACCCAGGCCGGGGCCGGCGATGGGCCGGGTGCCGGCTCGGGAGTGGGGGTCGGGTCGGGGGGCGGCGGAGGCGTCGGGGCCGGAGTCGGCGTCGGCTCCGGGCTGGGCTCGTCCTCGGGCGCGGCCGTCGGCGCCGGACTCGCCGTCGGTGGAGCGCTCGGTGCGGCTGTAGGCGCTGCGGTGGGCGGCGCGCCCGGGACCGGCTCGTCCGCAAGCGCCGGCCATGGCAACGCGATCAGCAGCGCCAGGGCGCAGATGGCGGCACGCAGGACGTGACGTCGCAGGTTCGTCGCCGCGTCGGTCGGGCGGTGATTCATCAGGCAGGCCTGCGGCGATTCTACGGTGCCGTTCCACCCGCTCGGACCGCGACCCTGCCGTCAGCGTCGCGCGGTGGCGGTTCGTTTCGACCGCCGGGACGCCATGCGCGACCACCGACGGCGCGACGTACGGTCGTTGACGCTGCGGAGCGGGCACTCGTACCATGCGGCCCACCCGGAGCGGCCCCCGCGCCTGGGGTCCGCGCCCCCGACCGGATTGAGGGACTCGACGTGACCGTCTCCGTTCCCCCGCAGGCATCGAACGGCGTCGACGGGACGAGGATGGCAGCGACCGGAACAGGTGACACCGGCACGGCCCCCGACGTCGAGATCCTCGATGTCACGAAGCGCTTCGGTGACGTGGTGGCGGTGGACCACATGACGCTCCGGATCGCTCACGGCGAGTTTTACAGCCTGCTCGGCCCATCCGGCTGCGGCAAGACGACCACGCTCCGGATGATCGCCGGGTTCGAGCAGCCGACCGAGGGCGAGATCCTGCTCGACGGGCGACCGGTTGCAGGCGTTCCGCCCTACCGCCGGAACGTGAACACGGTGTTCCAGCACTACGCGCTGTTCCCGCACATGGATGTGGCCCAGAACGTGGGCTACGGTCTCCGCCAGCGCAAGGTGGCCAAGGCGGACGAGACGCGCCGGGTCGGCGAAGCCCTCGAGCTCGTTCGCCTGGGTGGGTTCGCCAAGCGCCGCACGTGGGAGCTCTCGGGGGGCCAGCAACAGCGGGTGGCCCTCGCCCGAGCGCTCGTCAACCGACCCACGGTGCTCCTCCTCGACGAGCCTCTCGGCGCGCTCGACCTCAAGCTGCGCAAGGCGATGCAACTGGAGCTCAAGGCCCTCCAGCGTGAGATCGGGATCACGTTTGTGTACGTGACCCACGATCAGGAGGAAGCTCTCACGATGTCTGACGTCATCGTGGTCATGAACGCCGGCCAGATCCTCCAGCAGGGCGGGGCGACGGACCTGTACGAGCGGCCCGTGGCCCGGTTCGTCGCGGATTTCATCGGGGTCTCCAATCCGATCCCTGGCCGAATCACGTCGTTCGACGATGGCGCGCGTCTTGCCCGTGTCGAGACCGATCGCGGGCTCGCACTCACCGGCCTGGTGACGGATCCATCAGCCCAGCCGACGGCCGGGGACGCAGTGACGATCGCCATCCGACCGGAGCGGCTCCGAATTGACGCAGCCGACACGGCGCCGAATGACGCCACAGGCTGGACGGCCATCAGCGGCCGTGTCCGACAGGGCACGTACCTCGGCGACCAGACGGAGTACCGAGTGGACACAGATCAGGCGGGCGAGCTCGTCGTCCGCCGCCAGAACGCCACCGGAGCGGCCAGCGGACCCGGGGTCGGCCCCGGCGATGCGGTGACGATCCGCTGGCACGAGGAGGCGAATCTCATCCTCGTCGGGTGAGCCAACACGGGCGGAATCGGCTCGGTAGGACCGGAGCCGAGAGGAGGAGCATCGTGGCAGACCGGGATTTGGATCAGATGATGCGGCGGATGGCCCAGACGCGGGTCAATCGGCGCGGGTTCATCAAGGCAGCTGGGCTGACGTCATTCAGCGCCTGGCTCGCGGCGTGTAGCGGCGGCGGCACTCCGGCGCCGGCCTCCTCGACGCCTCCCGGCTCGGCGACGCCCGGGAGCGGTGCTTCGGCGAGCGCTTCGGCCGCGCCCGTCGAGACCGAGGGCGCCCTCTACATGTACAACTGGGCGGACTACATCAACGAAGAGAACATCGAGACGTTCAAGCAGCGATACGGAATCGCCGACTGGACGTACGACATCTACCCCTCCAACGAGGAGCTGTACGCCAAGCTCCAGGGCGGCGCGACGGGGCTGTACGACGTCGCCGCACCGACCGCGGAGTGGATCCCCGACCTGGTGACCGAAGGCTTCATCCAGAAGATTGACTGGTCCAAGGTCCCCAACCAGTCGCTGATCAACGACAAGTTCAGGAAGCTGTGGTGGGATCCCAACGACGAGTACCAGCTGCCGAAGGACTGGGGTACGACGGGCATCGCGATCCGCACCAAGTACGTGACCGAAGACATCAAGTCCTGGAAGGACTTCTTCGATGTCGCGCCCAAGTATTCGGGCAAGATCGTCGTCGTCGACTCGATGGGCGACGTGTTCACGGCGCCGCTGAAGGCACTCGGCTACTCCCTCAACAGCGTCGATCCGGGCGAGCTGGCGGAGGCACGAGAGCTGTTGCGTGGCCTCGCGCCGCACGTCCTGGCCCGCAACTCGGACACATATGAGGAAGTGCTCAAGGACGGGGAGAGCGGCGCAGTGCTGGGGATTACCTGGACCGGCGGGCTCGATGAGCTCAAAGCCGAGCCGCAGTGGGCCGACATCAAGTACGTGATCCCCGAGGACGGAACCCTGTACTGGATGGACACCTGGGTCATCCTGGCCGATCCACCGCACCCGGAGGCAGCCCACGCCTGGCTGAACTTCATCCAGGAGCCGGAGATCCAGGCGAAAGAGACGATTACGAACGCCTACGCGACGCCTAACGATGCCGCCAAGGAGTTCATCCCCCAGGAGATGCTGGACGACCCCACGATCTTCGTTCCGGACGAGATCTTCCCGAAGCTCGAAGGGGCAGAGAACGTCTCAACGAACCCGCTCCGGGTCGAGATCTGGGAAGAGTTCGTTTCGAGCATCGGCGGCTGACGCCGCGCCGGATCGTCCGGGGACGGCCATGACCACGACCGCTCACGCGGTCCATGACGCTGCCCGGCCGCAGGGGGGCAGATGGGCGGGGCGGCTGCTCACGGCCGTCCTCGTCCTGCCTGCCGGGCTCTGGTATCTCGTGCTCCTCGTCGCTCCGCTGGCGCTGATCCTGGTATTCAGCGTCGGTGAGCGCGGCGCGACGGGCGGCTATGGCGGCGGGTTCACGCTCGAGAACTACGCCAGCGCCTTCCGGAACCCGACCCCCTTCGTCACCAGCCTCCAGCTCTCGATCATGGGCACCCTGCTGTGCCTCCTGATCGGCCTGCCCCTGGCGTATCTCATCGCGACTCGGGGAGGCTCCCGGAAGGCGCTGTTGGTGGTCCTCCTTGTGATCCCGTTCTGGGTGAGCTTCCTCATTCGCACCTACGCCTGGTTGACGATCCTCGGCCCGGACGGCATCGCGGGCTGGATCGGTGACGTCACGGGCAATCGCGGATTCCGCATCCTGGGAACCGATTTCGCGGTGTTGCTGGGGCTCGTGTACGGGTACCTGCCGCTGATGGTGTTTCCCCTGTACGTCACGCTCGAGCGCATGGATCGCTCCCTGGTCGAGGCATCCAAGGACCTGGGTGCCGGGCGATGGGCCACATTCCGGCAGGTCACGCTCCCGATGACGCTCCCCGGCCTCATCACCGGAAGCATCCTTGTGTTCATTCCAATGATGGGCGAATACGTGATCCCCCAGATCCTCGGTTACGGCCAGGTATTCACCGTTGGGAACGCGCTCGTTCTCCGCTTCCTGGAATCACGCAATTGGCCGGCCGGTTCGGCGCAGGCGGTGGGGCTCATGCTCGTCATGCTGATCACGGTCACGTTCTACCTGTGGTTCACGAACCGCGGACGCCAGGTTCGTGAGCAGAGCGTCCTTTGAGGCCGCGATGAGCTCGCCTGCCCTTCCCTACCCAGCCCCCCGAACATTGCCCGGGAGGGCGAAGGTGGGCGTCGACCGAGCCGCGTGGCTCGTGGAAGCCTGGCTCCGCGGGCACGCGCTCCTGACGTACGCATTCCTGTTCCTACCGATCATCGTCGTCGTCGTGTTCAGCTTCAATGGGACCGAGCGACGGGTCATGAACTGGCAGGGATTCAGCCTGCGCTGGTACGAATACGTGTTCGCCAACCGCGAGATCCAGCGCTATCTCATCAACAGCGTCATCGTGGGCCTCGGTTCGGCGGTGATCGCGACGCTGTTCGGCACCATGGCGGCACTCGGCCTCCAGCGCGCGCCTCGCTGGTTCCGCATTCCGTTCGATGGCCTGACCTACATCAGCGTCATCATCCCCGAGCTCGTCATCGCGATCGCCACACTCGTGTTCTTTGCGAGCACGATCGGTCGCGAGGGCGTCATCACGGCGGCCACCGGAACCGAGCTTGGATTCGGCTTCCACACGATCATCAGTGCCATCGCCCTGTTCAACATCAGCCTGGTGCTGCTGCTTGTGCGAGCGCGCCTGTCGGGGATGGACCGTACCCATGTCGAGGCAAGCTTCGACCTGTTTGCCACGCCCTGGAACACGTTCTGGCAGATCACCTTCCCGCAGCTCTTGCCGGCGATCGTGGCTGGGTTCCTGCTGTCGTTCACGTTCGCGTTCGACGACTACCTGATCACGAACTTCGTCAACGGTCGCGGGACATCCACGATCCCGCTCTATGTGTTCGGCCAGATCCGTCGCGGGGTGACGCCGGCAACGAATGCGGTGGCCGCGGTGATGCTCCTCGTCACGCTCGGCATCCTCATCGTTGGTCAGCTGCTCCTCACTCGGAGCGCGCGACGACGGGGTGGCGGCGGGGTAGGCGGAGTGGCCGGAATGGTTGCCGAGAACGCCGGAGGCTGAGCCCTCGACGGATCACGGCGAGGCCCGCGCGACGCGGATCAGCCGGCGGCGACGAGTTCGGGCTGCGGCAGCCCGGCCTCGGACGCGAGCAGCTCCGCCTTCTCCGTGCGCTCCCACGGCAGGTCCAGGTCCGGGCGTCCGAAGTGCCCGTAGGCCGCGGTCTGCCGGTACAGCGGTGCCCGCAACCCCAGGGCATCGATGATCGACGCCGGGCGGAGGTCGAAGTGGCGCTCGATGAGGGCCTGGATCTCGGTGTCGGGGAGACGTCCCGTGCCGAAGGACTCCACGCTGAAGCTGATCGGGCGCGCGATCCCGATCCCGTAGGCGACTTCGACCTCGAACCGGTCGGCGAGCCCGGCGGCGACGACGTTCTTGGCCACCCAGCGCGCGGCATAGGCCGCGGAGCGGTCGACCTTGGTCGGGTCCTTGCCGCTGAACGCACCACCACCGTGCCTGGCCATCCCGCCGTAGCTGTCGACGATGATCTTGCGCCCGGTCAGCCCGGCATCGCCCATCGGGCCGCCGGTCACGAACCGGCCGGTCGGGTTGACGTGCATCACCGGGTCCGTGGCGCGCAGGTCGGCAGGAATCGACGGCAGGATCACGGCGTCGCACACGTCCTGGCGGATCCGTTCCGGCCGCACGTCCGGATCGTGCTGGGCGCTGACGACCACCGTTCGGACACGGACCGGGACGCCATGCTCGTATTCCACGGTGACCTGGGTCTTGCCGTCCGGCCGCAGGTACGGGAACTGCCCCGACTTCCTGACCTCGGCCAGCCGGCGGGCCATCCGATGCGCCAGCGCGATCGGCAGCGGCATCAGCTCCGGCGTCTCGCGGCAGGCGAAGCCGAACATCATTCCCTGGTCGCCGGCACCCAGCTCCAGCTGCGATGCGTGGTCCTGCCGGACCTCGAGCGCGGCATCCACGCCCTGCGCGATGTCTGACGACTGCTCCTTGATCGAGACCATCGTGCCGCAGGTCAGGTAGTCGAATCCGTACTCGGCCTTCGTATACCCGATGTCGCGCACGGTGTCCCGGACGACCTGCTGGAAGTCGACATAGGTCGTGGTCGTGATCTCGCCGAGCACCACCACCAGCCCGGTCGTGGTCGCGGTCTCACACGCAACCCGCGCATCGGGATCGTCCTTGATGATCGCGTCCAGGATCGCGTCCGAGATCTGGTCGCACATCTTGTCCGGGTGACCCTCGGTCACCGACTCGGACGTGAACAGATAGTGGGCCGCCTCGACGATGCTGGTCATGCTGGCTGCAGGGCTCCTCCGGCGATCTTCCGGGGGAAGGTACCACGGGTCATCCCCGGCGCCGCCACGCTGCTCCTGACGTATGGTCTCCGGGATGCGCACCTGGTGGCGGCGGCCGATCCTGCGGACGGACGAGGACGAGGGACGGGAGCGGCGGACCGGCTGGCTGGAGCTGTTCTACGACCTCGTGTTCGTGGCGATCGTGGCCGAGCTGAGCCACGTGATCGCTGCCCATCCCGGACCCGAGAGCGTGGCCCACTTCGGTGTCCTGTTCGTGGCCGCGTGGTGGATGTGGATCGGAGGCACCGTCTACAACGACCGGTTCGAGACCGACGACCTCAGCCACCGCCTGGTGACGCTGCTCCAGATGCTGCCGGTTGCAGCGATGGCCTACTTCGCCCACGACGGCCTGGGCGCGGACAGCACGGGCTTTGCGCTGGCCTATGTCGCCGGCCGGACCGTCATCATCGCGATCTGGCTCCGAGGCGGCCTCCACAACCCATCGTTCCGCCCGGTGAGCAACCGATACGCCATCGGCTTCACGATCTCGGTCGCGTTGTGGGTCGTTTCGCTGGCTTTCGGGCCGCCGGTGCGGATCGCGCTGTGGGTCATCGCGCTGGTGATCGACCTGCTGACCCCGGTGACGACCCTGGAGATCCAGCGCCGCCTGCCACGGTTGTCCCGGAGTCACCTCCCCGAGCGCTATGGGCTGTTCACGATCATCGTGCTCGGCGAGTCCGTGGTCGGGGTCGTCAACGGAGCGTCGGATGCGGAGCAGGTGTCGGGGGCCCAGGCGGTCACCGGCGTCCTGGGCCTCGCGACCGCCTTCGCCATGTGGTGGCTCTACTTCGACGAGGTCGGTGAGCGGGCGCCGAGGCGTGGACCGTGGTGGATCATCAGCTGGAGCCATCTCCACCTCCCGTTCGTCGCTGGGCTGGCGATCGCGGGTGCCGGCGTCCTGAGCATCGTCGCCGGCGCCGAGGCGAGCGCGCCCGACGCCGTTCGCTGGGTCCTGGCCGGTGCGCTGGCGGTGTCGTTCATCGCGCTCGGGCTGATCGAGCTGACGCTCGGCCCGCTCGCGGGCGGCGAGCCCGACGTCCACGCCGGCGTCCACCTCGCGGGTGGCATCGCCTGTCTCCTCGTCGCATTCCTGGGCACTGGGCTGAGCGGCGTCGGCCTCGGTCTCGCCCTGTTCGCGATCGCGGCGATCCAGGTCGGGATCGGGATCTGGACCCGCGCCCGAGCAGGGTCCGGCACGGCTGAGGAGGCTTCGCCCGAGCCCGAACGGACTCCGGCGTGACGATCGACGCCACGGCCGAGCGGGCATACGCCCGCGCGCTTGACACAGCGGATCCTCTGCGCGGGTTCCGGGACCGGTTCCTGGTTCCCGAACCGGATCTCGTGTACCTCGATGGCAACTCGCTCGGCCGGCCGCCGATCGCGACCCGGGAGCGGCTGGAGCGCCTCGTCGCGGACGAGTGGGCCGGTGACCTGATTCGGGGCTGGGATCGGTGGCTGGACCTCCCCGAGCGGGTCGGCGACCTGATCGCAGCGACCATCCTGGGTGCCCGCCAGGGCGAGGTGATCGTCTCCGACTCGACCACCGTCAACCTGTTCAAGCTGGCCGCGGCGGCGCTCGAGACAGTTCCCGAACGTCGAACCGTCGTGATCGCACGCGACGAGTTCCCGACCGACCGCTACGTGTTGGAGGGCCTCGCGCGGACAAGCAGCGTGAACGTTCGCTGGATCGACGGCGATCCGGTCGAAGGTCCCCGGCCGGCCGATGTCGCGGACGCGCTGGACGGGGACGTGGCCCTGATCGTGCTCTCGCTCGTGAACTATCGCTCCGCCGCGATCGCGGACCTGCCCGGGATCACGGCCTTCGCCCGCGACGCCGGGGCATTCGTCCTCTGGGACCTCTCCCACGCTGCCGGCTCGATCCCGGTGCATCTCAACCGCGATGGCGCCGACCTCGCCGTGGGTTGCACCTACAAGTACCTCAACGGCGGACCCGGCTCGCCGGCCTTCCTGTACCTCCGACGCGACCTCCAGGAGCGGCTGCGCAACCCCATCCAGGGCTGGTTCGGCCAGCGCGACCAGTTCCTCATGGGCCCCGAGTACGAGCCGGCACCCGGGATCCGCTCGTGGCTCACCGGGACGGCCGGCATCCCGGCGCTCCTCGCGATCGAGGAAGGCGTGCGCCTCGTGGGCGAGGCCGGGATCGAGGTGATCCGGGCGAAGGGCATCGCGCTGACCGGGTTCGCGATCCAGCTCCACGACGCGTGGCTGGCTCCGCTCGGCTTCTCGCTTGGCAGCCCCCGTGACCCGAGCAGGCGAGGTGCCCACGTCGCAATTCGCCACCCCAAGGCGCGGGAGCTGACCGCTCGACTGATCGACCGCGGTGTCGTCCCCGACTTCCGGGAGCCGGATTCGATCAGGTTGGGGATGTCGCCCCTGACGACGTCGTTCGACGACATCTGGCAAGGGCTGTCGGTGCTTCGTGAGCTGGCGGGCGGGGCCGCGTGATCGAGCCGGTCGAGCCCGGAGGTGGGCTCGAGGTCGAGCGACAGCGGCTCACCAACACGCGGCGGGGCGTGTGGCCCGTGATCGTCGCGGGTCTCGCGGTGGTCGCGGTCGCGGTGCTCGGGGGAAGGCTGGGCGCTGGCGGGACGACCATCGCCTCCCCCTCGCCATCACCGACGAAGTCCTCCCGGCCGACGATCCGGCCTCCGTCGACAGAGCCGCCGCCGAGCCTGCCGTCGATCGCCAACCAGGTCCTCGCGTTCCCCAGCACGGTGGCCCTCGTCCGTCGCGACGGCGCGTCGCTCGAGCTGCTGGGATGGCAGTCCGGAGACCCCGACTTCCGTCCGTTCGCTCAGATGAGCGACGTGTTCCCGAACTCCGATTCCGTCCAGGCGGCGGGGTCCGACCTGTCGCCCGACGGACGGCTCGCCCTGATCATGACGATCGACGCCACGGACCTGAGCGGGAAGGTCAGGGCGCAGGTCCGATCGGTCGACGCCGGGAACCTCGTCTGGGAGAGCGATCCGACCGAGGGGTTCCCGGCGCCGCTGTGGTCCCAGGACAGCCGGGCGGTTGCGATCACGCCGAGCACCGGCCCATGGCTGGTCACCGCCCTCGACGACCTCGGGCGGGTCCGCCCGCACCGCATCTCCGTGCCGAACAGGGGCGGCCTCGAGAACCCGGGTGACGGCCCCGAGTGGATCGCCGTGGGCTTCTCGCGAGACCGGCGCTGGCTGTATGCCGTCTCGCTCGAGTCGCAGGTGCCGCGCGCCGCCTGGCGGGTGGACGTGGCGACCGGCAAGCGCCAGGAGCTGGAACGGTTCGCGTTGACGGGGCCCGGCGGCCTGGTTCCCGACCCTTCGACGCCGGTCGCGGTCGATCCCGCGAGCGGGCGGCTGATGGGCCGCTTCGGCGGCGAGAACTCGGTCAATGTCTTCGAACCGGATGGAACGCTGGCGTTCAGCGTGCCGGTTTCGACGAACCAGGGTGCCTCGTGGACGGGCGATGGCGGGCTGGCGGTGCTGGAGACGCAGGGTGAGGTGCGGTCGGGCGCCACGCGGCTGTTCGTCGTGGATGCGGCCGGCAATCGGGCCGATCCGATCTGGGAGTTCCCGGCAGTGCAGGCCGTCGGTCTGCTCAACGCCGGCAACGGTCATGCGCTCATGTTCCTCGCGGCCGACTTCGAGGCCTCGGACGTGCGGGTCGTCCTCATCCGCCTTTCCGACGGCGCAACATCCGCGGTACGCCCCGATCCCGCAATCGTCGAACAGACGATCGGCCTCGACTGGTTCGACCCGTCTCCCTGACGACGCCGGGCGTCAGGCCTCCATCCGCAGTTCCTCGAGGTCCAGGTCGCGCTCGATGACCCGCAGCACGGCGTCGCTGATGACGCCGTCGTCGCGCAGGAGGATGACCGCTTCCCGCTCGGCATCGATCACGGCGCGGCGGATCTGGCGATGCTCGTACAGCTCGGTCTCCTGTTCGTCTGCGGGCCCATGGCCATTCGTCTCGACGTGACTCGCCCGGTGCTCGTACTGCGACCGCAACTGGTCGACGAGCTCGCGGTGTCCGGGCCAGCGGAGCTCGAGCTCCGCCAGCACGTTCAGGGCGGCCTCGCCGGCCGCCTGCCGCGCACGGGTCTCCTCCCGCTCGGCGCCACCGTCCTCCACGAGCCGGAGGCGGCGGATCAGCATCGGCAGGCTGAGGCCCTGCCCGACGAGGGTCACCAGGATCACGACGAACGTCAGGAACAGGATCAGGTTCCGTTCCGGGAACGGCTCGCCATTGCCCAGCGTGAGCGGCAGTGACAGCGCAGCGGCGAGCGAGACCACGCCACGCATCCCGGCCCAGCCGGCCACGAGCGGGGTCCGGGTCGACGGATGCACCTCGAGGGCACCGGTCCCAACCCGCCGTCGCGCCATCACCAGTCGGAGCCTGCCGGTCACGATCACCCAGGCGAGCCGGGTCACGATCACGACGAGACTGATCGCCGCGCCGAGCCCGAGCAGCTCCACCCCGGATCGGCCCGACTGCTCACCGAGGATCGCCGGCAGCTGGAGGCCGATGAGGATGAACGCCAGTCCGTTGACGAGAAAGATCACGACGTTCCACACGCCGCGCCCGAGCAACCGGGCCTCCGACGACAGCACCCGCGCACCGGCCCGCCCGGCCATCAGGCCGGCCGTCACGGTCGCGAGCACGCCCGACACGCCGAGCTGCTCGGCGGGCAGATACGCCGCGATCGGGGCGAGCAGCGAGATGATGATCTCGAGCGTGGGATCCTGGGTCCGGCGCCAGGCCTCCGTCAGCAGCCATCCGACGACGACGCCGATCGCGATCCCGCCCACGGAGATCACCACGAACGAGATCGCGGCCTGGCCCAGGGAGAACGTGCCGCTGACCGCGGCGAGGACCGCGAAGCGATACGCCGTCAGGGCGGTCGCATCGTTGACCAGGCTTTCGCCCTCGAGGATCGTGACGACCTTTCGGGGCACGCCGAGGCGCCGGAAGATCGCGGTCGCGGCCACCGCGTCCGGCGGGGCGACGATCGCTCCCAGGGCGAACGCGGCCGGCAACTCCATCTCCGGCACGAGCCAGGCGGCGACCAGGGCGACACACACGGTCGTGAACAGGACCAGGCCCACCGCGAGGAACGCAATCGGCTGCAGGTTCGCCTTGAAGTCGCGCGCCGGCGTCGTGTACCCGGCTGCGAACAGGACCGGCGGAAGGAACAGCAGGAAGACGAGCTCGGGTGGGAGCTCCACGCGCGGCAGGTTCGGCACCAGGCCGAGGGCGAGCCCGCCCAGCGTGAGCGCGATCGGGTAGGCGATGCCGATGCGGCGGGCGATGTACGCGAGGGCCGTGGCCGCGACGAGGAGACCGAGGACCAGCCGGATCTCGATCATCAGGTCGGATGCGCCGCGCGCCACTCCTCGAGAGCCTCGATGCGGGTCGGCTCCATGCGATCGGCAGGCTCGAAGCCGAACACCTGCCCGTAGAACGACAGCTCGGCCTGGGCCGACCGGATGATGTTCTCGGCCTTCCGGAATCCGTGATCCTCCCCCTCGAACGCAAGGTAGGCATGCGGGATGCGGCGTTCGAACAGGGCATCCACGATCCGCTCCGCCTCGGATGGCGGGACGATCCGGTCGTCGAGCCCCTGGAGAACGAGCACCGGCGCCGTGATCCGATCGGCGGAGAAGACCGGGGACCGCGCGCGATACAGCTCCCGGCTTTCCGGCCAGGGACCGATCAGGCGCTCGTTGTAGCGGGACTCGAACTTGTGGCCCTCGACCTGGAGGGCCTCGAGGTTGCCGATCCCGAAGTAGCTCGCGCCGGCGCGAAACTGGTCGTGGAACGCGAGCGCGGCGAGGGTCGTGTAGCCGGACGAGCTCGCGCCGCGGATGGCGAGGCGCTCGCCGTCGACGTCGCCACGGTCGACGAGGAACCGGGCGCCGTTGATGCAGTCCTCGACGTCCACGATCCCCCACATCCCCTCGAGGCGCTTCCGGAACTCCCGGCCGTAGCCGTTGGAGCCGCCGTAGTCGACGTCGAGGACGGCGAACCCGCGCGAGGTGAACAGCTGGACCGAGAAGCTGAGGCCATTGAACGCCGCGGCGGTGGGTCCGCCATGCGAGGTCACGATGAGCGGAGGCTTCTCGTCAGGTGAACCCTCGAAGCGGCGATTGACGGGTCGGTAATACAGCCCGAAGGCGGTGCGACCGCCGCTGGTCGGGAACTCGATCGATTCCGCGATCGAGATGTCCCGCGGGTCCACCTCGACCGGGCTCGAGCGGCGGAGGACCGTGTGCTCCATCGTGTCCAGGTCGGACCGGACGATCGCGGCGAAGGCATCGGGTGCCGCCCCGACGAACACCACCCTGCGTCCCGACACCCGGAGGTTGCTGAGGTCGGTCCACGGTCGGTCGAGCGGGACGACGTGACCGGGATCGGGACCGATCACGAACAGCCGGTCCCGGCCACCGCTTCGCCCGATCGCCAGGATCCGGCCGTCGTCGGCGAAGTCATAGGTGCTGAAGCCGAACAGCCAGTCGGGATACGCGAACTCGGCCGCCATCGGCGCCAGCGGGATCGCGGCGCCGTCGCTGAGACGATAAATGTTCATCCAGCCCGTCGACTCGGCAACGAAATGGAGATAGCCGTCCGGCGACCAGCGTGGCTGGGCAACCCACTCGTCCGCGGAGCCGGCCACCCGGTCAACGGTCTCGAACGCTCCGTCCGGTCCGAGGGTGGCCACCTGTAGCTCCGTGCCATCCCACGGCAGGTTCGGGTGATCCCAGGCGAGGAACGCCAGGCGCCTCCCGTCCGGCGATGGCCGGGGGGCGGCATAGAAGTCGCGACCCTCTGCAAGCACGGAGACGCGGCCGCTGCCGTCGAGGGCGATCGCGACCAACGTGTTCCGGGGCTCCGCCAGGCCCTCGGTGTGGTCCTCGCAGACGGCGAGCAGGCGGTCACGCGTCGGGTCCAGCGTCAGGTCGGCGTAGCGGTACGGCGCGTCGGGCGTGATCGGCTCGCTCGTGCGATCCGGGGCGACCCGGTGCAGGCGGCCGGTCGCGAAGTCGGACACGATCACGAGATCGCCCTGGGCGACATAGGGCCCGCCGCCATACTCGTGGACGCGGTCGCGGACGTTCATCCCCGGCGGGCTGATGTCGCGGGGACCGTCGGCTGCGGTCCAGCGGACGAGCGTGGCGCGACCGCCATCCTCGGGTCGTCCCTCGAGCCAGGTGATCGCGTCGCCGTCCCAGTGGACCTCGCCCAGGGACACCCGTCCGGCCGTCAGCGATTCGATCGGGAACGGGGACTCCCAGGTGCCATAGGGCGCAATCGCGCCGGGCCGGCGACCATCGCTCATCGCGTCAATAGCGCGCCCAGGTGTCCACCCGGGTGTCCGGATCCACGTTGGCGAGCACCTCGCAATCGCATCCGCCGCCGAAATGCGCGAGCGACCCTCGCAGGCCCGCCAGCTCGACGCCGTTGTGGCCGGCCCATGCCTCGGTCAGGGTCAACGTGTGCCCGCAGTCCGTGGCACTCAGCTGTTCGTCCAGATAGCCGAGCAGAGCCCGGAGCTGCTCCGGCTCGAGGACCATGTGCTCATCCCACTCGCGGCTTTCCCGCGCCCGGGCCTCCGCCCGTCCGCGCTTCCGAAGCGCCTTCTTCTCGGCTGCGGACGGCCCTCGCCGGCTCACGTGCCGTGCTGCCAGGAGGACACGTAGGCGGTCTGCTCGGCCGTCATCGGGTCGAGCGAGATCCCCATCGCGGCCAGCTTCAGACGCGCGACCTCGCGGTCGATCGCCTCGGGCACGACATAGACCCGGTCCTCCAGCTCCGCATGGTGGGCGACTGCGTATTCCGCGGACAGCGCCTGGTTGGCGAAGCTCATGTCCATCACCGCTGCCGGGTGGCCCTCGGCCGCTCCGAGGTTGACCAGCCGGCCCTCCGACACGAGATGGACACGCTTGCCGCCAAGATCGAACTCCTGGACCTCGGCCCGGACTTCCCGCACGTGGCCCTCGGCCATCTCGCGCAGGGCTCGCAGGTCGAGCTCCGCGTCGAAGTGACCGGAGTTCGCCATCACCGCCCCGTCGCGCATGGCAGCGAAGTGCTCTCGGCGGAACACGTTGACGTTGCCGGTGGCGGTGATGAACAGCTCGCCCCACGGTGCCGCCTCGGCGGCCGTCTTGACGAGATAGCCGTCCATGAGCGCCTCGAGGGCCCGCACGGGATCCACCTCGATGATCGCGACCTGCGCGCCCATGCCCATCATCCGCGACGCGATCCCGCGGCCGACCCAGCCGTATCCCGCGATCACGACGTTGCGCCCGGCGATCAGCAGGTTCGTCGCCCGCAGGATCCCGTCGACCGTCGACTGGCCGGTGCCATAGCGGTTGTCGAACAGGTGCTTGGTCAGCGCTTCGTTGACGGCGACGACCGGGAAGCGGAGCGCGCCGTCGGCCGCCATCGCCCGCAGGCGGATGACCCCAGTCGTCGTCTCCTCGGTCCCGGCCATCACCTCGTCGAGTTGCCCCGCTCGCTCGCTGTGGAGGAGCGACACCAGATCGCAGCCGTCATCCATCGTCAGCTGGGGGTGGCTGTCGGCAACGGCGTTCAGGTGGGCGTAGTAGGTATCTCGATCCTCGCCCCGACGCGCATACACGGGAATGCCGTACTCGGCCACGAGCGCCGCCGCGACGTCGTCCTTGGTGGACAGCGGATTCGAGGCCGCGAGCGACACCTCGGCACCGCCTGCCTGGAGGGTACGCATCAGGTTCGCGGTCTCGGTCGTGACGTGGAGGCACGCGCCGATCCGCACGCCGTCCAGCGGCCGCTCCGCGGCAAAGCGCTCGCGGATCTGGCGGAGGACGGGCATCTCGCGCTCGGCCCACTCGATTCGTCGCACGCCCTCGGGCGCCAGCGAGCGGTCGGTGATGTCGTGGGCAGGCGCGCCGGTCGCACCGGCGGTGGCGGGGGTCATCGTGTGGTGTTCTCCTTCCCGATGCGGAACAGGCGACGGAATGGCGCCGCCAGGTCGGCCAGCGGCGATCCGATCCGGTGAACGAGTCGCTCCTCGAACCGGATGTATTCCTCGAAACCGAGCTTGCGGTAGGCCTGGAGTGCGGGCGGATTGTCGGAGCGGACGTTGAGGACCACCTGGTCGCACGACCGCAGCAGCTCCGCGGTCACCGCACCCGTGACGGCGGTCGCGTAGCCCCGTCCGCGATGATCGACATGGGTCAGGACGTTGCCCACCACCCCGAGTCGGGCCGTCGGGCTGATGACGTGGGTTCCGGCCGCGGCGACCAGCCTGCCACCAACGCGGATCCCGTAGTAGACACCCTCGGCGATCGCGGAGCTCGGTAGCCACGAGGCGAAGCCGAGCTGGTACAGCCGGTTGAGCTCGCCGATCTCGACCGGCAACAGCCGCTGGACGTCGGCCGGGAATGGACGGAACCGCGCCCGGTCGACCCACATCCGCACCATCGGCGGCCCGGGGTCTACCCGGTACACGGCTTCGACCGCGGGCAGGGTCTCCGGCCTCGAGGCCAGGTATGCCGTGCGCGGCCGGATGACGTCCCGCAGGACGGTCCCGATCCCCTGGGGGCTGCCCATCACGAACAGGGGTTGGGGCGTCAGCCCGGAGTACTCCATGACCAGCGCCACCACGGCATCGCCGTCGATCGCCACGCCCCATCGGGTCCGGCGAAATTCCTGCTCCTCGAGATCGCAGATCGCATACGCGGCGAACAGCCGATCGCGCTCCAGGAAGCCACGCAGGAGTGCCGGATCGCCGGTGCTGCGGGCGACAATTGCCCGCCGCGACAGCGCGACGGTGGCCATCAGGCGCCGGCCTCCATCAGGCGCTGGCCTCCATCAGGCGCTGGCCTCGATCGCGACCGGCGGATCGACCGCCGGCCGGGCTTCGGCGCGTCTCGCCTCCCGCCGTTGCAACGCCTCCGCGAGCGCCGGTCCGAACGGCGGTCGGAGCGCCCCCTCCTCGGTGATGATCGCCGTGATCAGGTCGGCCGGGGTGACGTCGAAGGCCGGGTTGTGGACCCGGGTGTCCGCCGGCGCGATTCGGACGCCGCGCACCTCGAGCACCTCGCTCTCTGCGCGCTCCTCGATTGGGATGCCGTCTCCGTCGGCAGTGGCCGGATCGACCGAGGAGAGCGGCGCGCACACGAAGAACGGGATCCCGTGACGCGCCGCGAGGACGGCGAGGGGGTACGTGCCGACCTTGTTCGCGGTATCGCCGTTGGCCGCGATCCGATCCGCCCCCACCAGGACCGCATCCACCTCGCCACGGGCCATCAGCGACCCGGCTGCCACGTCCGCGATCAGGGTGTGCGGGACGCCGGCCTGGGCGAGCTCCCAAGCCGTGAGCCGCGCCCCTTGGAGGTAGGGCCGCGTCTCGTCGACCCAGACCTGGAGCTCCCGCCCCGCAAAGTGCGCGGCCTGGACGATCCCCAGCGCGGTCCCGAACTGTCCGCAGGCGAGCGGTCCGGTGTTGCAATGGGTGAGCAACCGCAGTGGGTGCTCGACGGTGGCCTCCGGGAGCGCCGCCAGTCCCGCCTGGGCCAGACGGCCGTGGTCATCGGTGGCCTCGGCCACGATGGCGTCCGCCTCGTCGCGAAGGGCATCGGCGATGGCGTCACCATCGTCGGACAGGTCGCCGACCGCCTCGTAGCGCGCCATGACGCGGTCGATGGCCCAGCCGAGGTTGATCGCCGTCGGCCGCGCCCGTCGGAGTGCGTTTGCGCCGCCCCGGATCGCGGCCCGTCGGGCGTAGGGTCGGGAATCGCGACTCAAGTCGGCGGTCTGGGCCAGCGCCAGGGCGGCCACCTGGCCGATCGCCGGCGCTCCCCGCACCGCCATCTCGCGGATGACCCGGACGCCGTCCGCGGCACCCCGGACCTCGATCTCGCTCAGCTCGTCGGGCAGACGTCGCTGGTCGATGACGAGCAGGGTCCTGCGACGCTCGTCGGCGAACCGGAACGGGGTCCGGAAACCGGAGGGTCCGCCTGCCACCGGCTCGGACGCCTCCGGCGGCAGGTGGCGGGCCAGGGCGGCCGCTCCCTGCTCCGGATCCAGGATCGCCGCTGCCGCCGCTGCCGACGATCGCTGCAACTCCTGCGCCACACCCACGACCGTGGCCGCCGCCCCGATCATCTCGCCGGCGAAGCGGCGAAAGAAGCGGCGTCGCTCGAGGTCGGGTGGCGTGGCCGGGGATTCGCCGGCGTCGGCTGGCTGGTCGGGCAACGAGATTCCTCGGGAGTCGGCCGTCAGTATCGGATCACGCTGGTGACCCGCCGGCCCTCGAGCCGATCGCGGCCCTTCAGGAAGTCGAGCTCCACGAGGAACGCGAGGCCCACCACCTCGCCCTTGAGCCGCTCGATCAGCTCGATCGTCCCCTTGACCGTCCCGCCGGTCGCCAGGAGGTCGTCGACGATCAACACGCGCTGCCCGGGCTGGATCGCGTCCCGGTGGATCTCGAGGGTGTTCGAACCGTACTCGAGTGCGTATTCCACGGTGAGCGTCTCGGCCGGCAGCTTGCCCAGCTTGCGCACGGGCACCAAGCCGGCCTCCAGCTGGTAGGCCATCGGCGCCGAGAAGATGAAGCCACGCGACTCCATCCCCACCACGATGTCGATCCGCTCGTCGCGATAGGGCTCGAGCATGAGATCGATCGCCTGCCGGAACGCTTTCGCGTCCTTGAGCAGCGTGGTGATGTCGTAGAAGAGGATCCCCGGCTTCGGAAAGTCGGGAATCTCGCGGATCTTCGCGCGAAGCTCCTCGGCGGACATCGGTTCAGTGCTCCTCCGTACGCGGCCACGAGCCGGGTCGCGCGGCGTGGTCGGCCGGGGCGCGCACCTGCGGCGAGTGCAGTCTACCGCAGCGTCTGGACCATTCCGTGCTGCGTCACCGGACCGTGGAGCCGCCGCGTCAGCACCAGACCGCCCAGCCCGACCACGACCGCGATCGCGAAGGCCCACGCGAGGCCGAGCGCGGTCTGCCCGGCGCGCTCCCCCGCGGCGATGAAGGCGCCACCCACCCCGGTCCCGAGCGCCGTCCCGAGCACGTCCGCGAGCTGGAGGCCGGACGTTGCCGTTCCTTCGGTCCCGGAGCGTGCCTCCGAGAGCACGATCATCGACAGCGGCGAGTAGCTGAGACCCATCCCCAGCCCGGTAACTGCCCAGGCCACGACCGCCAGCGGGATCGGCACCGCGTCCCAGAGGACCGCCGTGAAGCCGAGCACCCCGATGGTCACGATCGCGAACCCCGCGCGGACGAACATCCTCGTCCCGAGGCTGCCGAGCCAGCGCGCCTGGACCCACGCGCCGCCGGTCCACGAGAGCGTGGCCGCGGTCAGCGCAAGTCCCGCCTCGGTAGGCGACGTTCCCCGGACCTCGACCAGGGCGAGCGGCACATAGGCGTCGGCCGCGAAGAACGCGAACGTCAGCAGCCCGCGCAGGAGGACGGCGGCCGGCAGTCCCTCGGCCGCGACCAGCGTCCCGGGCGGTGTCAGCCGCGCGAACGAGGGGACGGCAAGGAGCAGCCCGACGGCGACACCGCCCACCAGCAGCACCGGCTGGGCGGCGGACAATCCGGCCACCACCAGGCCGGCACCAGCCGCGACCACGAGCGCCAGCGGCAGCCGTCGCAGCGATGCCTCGGCGGCCGCGTGCTCGGCCGCGTCCGGGGCCAATCTGGCGTGCGACGCGGCGGCCCCCAGACCGGTGACGGTCAGGGCGCCGGCGAGCGCAAGGATGGGGATCAGGCCCACGAACACCAGCCGCCAGTTGATCTCGTCGGCCACGTACCCGGCGACGGCCGGACCGACCAGGCCGGGTACCACCCAGGCCGTGGACAGGGTGGCGAACATTCGCGGCCGCAGGGCCTCCGGGAGGGTCCGGCCGATCGCGACATAGGCGATCGGCGGCAGCGCTCCCGCACCGACGCCCTGGACGAATCGCGCCGCCACGAGCACCATCATCGAGGGTGCGAGCCCGCCCACCAGGAGCCCGGCCGCGAACAGGCCGAGCCCCGCCAGGAACGGACGGACCAGGCCTCCCCGGTCGATGATCCCGCCGGCGACGACGATCCCGATCAGGCTGCCCAGGAAGAACGCGGCGAACACCCAGCCGTACAGCTCGATCCCGCCCAGCTCGCGGGCGACGACCGGCATCGCAGTCGAGACGGCGAGCGCTTCGAACGCGACGAGGGTGACGGTCGAGACCAGGCCCGTGGTGAGGGCGCGCCGGCCAGGGGACCACAGGCTGTCGGTCACGGGCGGGAAGCCTAGCAGCGGACCCGCTCGGTGCTCCGGTGCACCATTTACCGCCATTCGCGCTGAAAAATAGGGTGGCGCCGAGCCGGGCCGGTGTCAGGATGGCCGCACACGCTTGCCGACCGCCGGGCAGATTGGATGGACCTGTCCCCGGGCCCGTCGGCGAGCAACCGGGAGTTCGTCGTATCCATTGGGAGGTGGAGAAACGATGTCTTCGCGTCTGCGCTATCGCCGTGGACGACTCGCGGCCCTGTCGACCGCGATCCTCGTCCTGGCATCGATCGGCGGCCCGTTCACAGCCGCCGCAGCGCAACCCGACCTGACCGCCCAGGGGCTCTCGCCCTCGGGTCGCGTGGAAGGGTTCAAGTCGGCCTCGGCCAAGCTCGCCAAGACCGATCCACAACTGCTCGCACGCAACGACGCGGCGCCCGTCCAGGTGCTGATCAAGCTCGACCAGGACGCGCTCGCGTCCTATGCCGGCGGCGTCCAGGGTTATGCCGCCACCAGCCCTCGAGTCACCGGCCAGCCACTGGGCCGCTCGGCCGCGGTGGTCCGCTACGACGCGTACCTCCAGCAGCAGCAGGCCCAATTCGTCAGTCGGCTCCACGCCGCCGTGCCCAACGCTTCGGTCGGCACACGCCTGCGGACCGCCTACGGTGGGGTCGCCGCCCGGATCCCGGCCAGCTCGGTCGAGAAGATCCTCGCGATCCCGGGCGTTGTTGCGGTCCAGGCGGACAAGCTGAACAAGCCGCTCACCGACTCGAGCCCGGCCTTCATCAACGCCACCCCGCTCTATCCCGGTCTCGGCGGAACGGCCAACGCCGGCAAGGGCGTGATCTACGGCAACCTGGACACCGGGATCTGGCCGGAGCACCCGTCGTTCGCCGACCTCGGCAACCTCGCCGCCCCGCCCCCCCCGGTCCGCGAGTGCAACTACGGTGACAACCCACTGACGCCGGCGAACGACCCGTTCGTCTGCCAGCACAAGCTGATCGGCGGCGCCCACTTCACCGACGGCTACGACGCGTGTGCCGCCGCGGGCGACTGCGTCCCCGATCCCTACGCGGGCACGGCCCGTGACGGCGACGGCCACGGGACCCATACCTCCTCCACGTCGGCCGGCAACATCGTCGCCAACGTCGAGGCCCTGGGACGTGATCTCCCGGGGATCCACGGCCTCGCGCCCGGCGCATGGGTCATGGAGTACAAGGTCTGCGGCCCGGATGGCTGCCTCGACTCCGACTCTGCTGCAGCCGTCGGGCAGGCGATCACCGACGGCGTCGACGTCATCAACTTCTCGATCTCGGGCGGAACGGATCCGCTCAACGATCCGGTCGAGCTCGCGTTCCTCGACGCCTACGCGGCCGGGGTGTTCGTGTCCGCGTCAGCGGGCAACGAGGGACCGGGAGCCGGCACCGTCAATCACCTGTCACCGTGGGTGACGACGGTCGCGGCGTCCACGCAGACGCGTGAGTTCGCCACCACCCTGACCCTCACCGCCAACAACGGCGACACCTTCTCGGCAGAGGGCGCCACGATCACCGCCGGGGCCGGACCGCTTCCGGTGGTCCTGGCTCAGAACGTGGCCGCCTATGCTCCCTCGGCTTCGGCCACGGCGCGCGCCCAGTGCGCTGTGACACCCGCGCCCGGCGTCTTCGACGGTCTGATCGTCGGCTGCCAGCGTGGCGGACAGGCACGGGTCTGGAAGGGCTTCGTCGTCTTCCAGGGCGGCGGCGAGGGCATGGTCCTCTACAACCCTGTGCTCCAGGACACGGAGACCGACAACCACTGGGTGCCCACCGTCCACCTGGCCGATGGCGCTCCGTTCCTCGCGTTCATGAACAACGCGGCCCACACCTCCGTCACCGGCTCCTTCCCGCAGGGCGAAGCCCAGGCGGGGCAGGGCGACGTGATGGCGGCGTTCTCGTCGCGCGGACCCGGCGGCAACTTCATCAAGCCGGACGTCACGGCGCCCGGCGTCCAGATCCTTGCCGGCGCCTCGCCAACGCCACCGGCACCTGATCCCGTCAACGGCGGGAGCCCGCCCGGCAACTTCTTCCAGGCGATCGCCGGGACCTCCATGTCGTCACCGCACGTTGCCGGGGCAGCGATCCTGCTCCGGGCGGCCCATCCGACGTGGAGCCCGGGCCAGGTCAAGTCCTCGCTCATGACGCGATCGACCACGTCGGTTGTCAAGGAGGACCTCAGCACGGCGGCCGATCCATTCGACCTCGGTGCCGGGCGAATCGTCGTGAGCGCGGCGTCCTCGGCACCACTCACGATGGATGAGACGGCGGCACGCTACGCCTCGATGGCTGGCGATCCGCTTACCGCGGTCCACCTCAACGTGCCGTCGATCAATGCCCCGGTCCTGCCGGGGATCCTGAGGACGACCCGGACCGTGACCAACGTCTCGGGCGCGAAGCAGAAGGTCCAGCTGTCCGCCGTCGCGCCGGCGGGGACGGCCATCACCTTCAGCCCGTCGAAGTTCAATCTTGCGAAGGGCGCGTCGCGGACGTTCACGATCCAGATCGCGACGGATGCGCCGATCGGCGACCAGGTGTTCGCCAGGATCAACATCCTGAGCAACAGCGCGAACATGCACATGCCGGTCGCGTTCATCCACACCCAGGGCCAGGTCGCGCTCGACCAGACGTGCGACGACGCCTCGATCCCGGACGAAGGGATCACCCATTGCACGATCCAGGCCACGAACAACTCGTTCGATTCGCAGGTCGTCGATCTCGACTCGACGGTCAACAACAGGCTCACGATCCGTTCCGCCACGGGTGCCATCCGGCTGAGCGGCAATCACGCCCAGCGGCACAACGTCACCCTAGGCCCGGCCACGCTCGGCGTGCCGTCGGTCGATCCGGGCTCGTCCCCTGCCGGCTATATCCCGCTCGACGCGTTCGGGGTCGCCCCGATCCCGATCGGTGACGAAGACATCCTGAACTTCAACACGGCGGGGTACCTGTACAACGGCCAGACGTACACCGCCATCGGTGTCGACTCGAATGGCTACCTCGTCGCGGGTGGCGGTTCGTCCGAAGACAACAACTGCTGCAACCTGCCCACCGGGCCGGATCCGGCAGCCCCGAACAACATGATCGCCCCGTTCTGGACGGACCTGGACGGGACGGGCGCTGAAGGCATCCGCGCGGCCTCGCTGACCGATGGCACCAACACGTGGATCGTCATCGAGTGGCAGGTCAATGTGTTCGGGACGACCAGCAACCGGCACTTCCAGGTCTGGATCGGCATCAACAGCGACGCCAATCCCGGACAGGACATCTCGATGGTCTACGACCCGGCTGCCTTGCCGGCCGCTCCTGGCCCCCAGGACTTCCTGGTCGGTGCCGAGAACGCGCTCGGTCAGGGCGACGTCTCCAGCTTCCTGCCGACGACGGATCAGGTGGTCACGTCGACCGCTCCCGCCCCCGGTGGGTCGGTCAGCTACACCCTCGAGATTCGCGGCAGGACCCCGGGCCTCGGGGTGGTGACGACCCAGATGGAGGCCACCGGCGTCCCGGGCATCACCGTCGTGAAGGACAACATCCAAGTCACGCCCTGACGCCTTCGGTCAAGGTCGCGGCGGCCCCTTCCACCGGGAGGGGTCGCCGCTCTTTCATGCCCGCCGCGAGATCAGTCGCGACCCCGGAGCAGGGACACCCGGAACGGGCGGAGCTCGCCGCGCGCGAAGCCACCGGCGATGACCGGATCCTCATCCATGATCCTGCGGGCCGCTTCCTCGTCCGGCGCCTCGAGCACGCAGATCCCGGTGTTGATCGGGCCCAGGGACGGGCCGACGAGGACGATGACGCCCTCCTCGAGGAGACGCTGGAAGCGCTGGAAGTGGACGGCCCAGACGGCCTCCTCCTCCGCGGTCATCGTGTCGGCGAAGTTGTCGCGCGGCGGATGGATGAAGTAGATCCACTCGGCCATATCGCGATGATCGCATGCGACCCGTGAAACCTTTCCCGGCCGCCCTCGGACTGTCATCACGACAACCTTCGATCGGGCCGGCACGTTCGCCTACCTGTGCCAGATCCATCCAGCGATGACGGGCTCCGTCATCGTGCGCTGAGCCACCGTCGAACCCCTGGCGTCAGCGACCACCCCGGGCGCCGTTCTCCGCGAACCGGATCTCGGCGATGCGCCGGACCAGCTCGACCGGGATCGGCCGGCTGGCCGGGAACCGGATCGTTCCCTTGCCGGCGAGGTACGGCGCGATCTCTTCGCCTAGCCTGTTCACCACCTCCTCGCTGGCCGGGAACAGGCTGTAGTGCTGCTTGTATGCGTCGAATGAGACCAGGAACTGGCCGCCGTGGCTCCGGAAGGCCGGCATGTTGTAGGCGATCGCCTCGATGGCCTCGGGCGCGCCGGCCCGGATCGCCTCGCGCATGGCCTCCATTGCCGGTCGACGCTCCTCTGGGAGCCCTTCGATGTACTCCTCAACCGGCGTCGGTCCGGTCATCGCCGGAGTGCCTCCGGGACCGGCGTCGCCTCGGCGCCTGCCGAGAGGCGGGCAACCACCGCCTGGGTCAGCTGCCAGGCCTTCGACGGCAGGAACGGCAATCGGAACCGGACCTGGTTGGACGCGAACGTCATCTCGGACGGCTTCACGCCCGGCAGTCCGCCTTCGCCGAGGAGTCGCATCGCGGTCGCCCGCGACAGGCCGGCCCCGAAGCGCACGACGAGCATCCCCTCCTCGCGCGAGATCGAGGACACCCCCGCGGCCTCTGCGGCAAGCCGGAGCTCAGCCACCTCCACCAGGCGCTGGACCGCGGCCGGCATCGTCCCGAACCGGTCGGTGACCTCCTGGCGGAACGCGGCCAGATCGCCGGCCGACCGGGCCCGGGCCAGCCGTCGGTAGAGCTCCAGCTTCTGTGCTTCGTCCGGGACGTACTCGGTGGGCAGGTGCGCTTCGAGGGGGATGTCGACGACCGCGGCCGGCACCTCGACCAGCGGCGACCGGCCCTCCAGCTTCGCCTTCTCCTCCTCGACGGCCTCGGCCAGGAGCCGCGAGTAGAGATCGAAGCCCACGGCGGCCATGTGCCCCGACTGCTCGGCGCCCAGGATGTTGCCGGCGCCCCGGATCTCGAGGTCGGCGAGCGCGATCTGGAACCCTGCCCCCAGCTCGGACGCGTTGAAGATCGCCTGGAGCCGCTTCCGGGCCTCCTCGCTCATCCGCTCCCGGCGCCGATAGAGGAGATACGCGTAGGCCCGCCGCGAGGAGCGGCCGACCCTCCCCCGGAGCTGGTACAGCTGGGCGAGGCCCAGGGTGTCCGCGCGGTCGATGATGATCGTGTTCGCGTTGGGGATGTCCAGGCCGGACTCGATGATGGTGGTGCACACGAGGACGTCGGCATCGCCCACGGCAAAGCCGAGCATGACCTTCTCCAGCGTTCCCTCCGCCATCTGCCCGTGGCCGACGACGATCCGGGCGCCGGGGAGCATCCGTCGGAGCTGCTCGGCCTGCGGCTCGATCGTCTCCACCCGGTTGTGGACGAAGAACACCTGCCCGCCACGGTCGAGCTCGCGCAGGATCGCGTCCCGGACGAGCCCGGCAGACGCCTCGGCCACGCGCGTCTGGATCGGCAGCCGGTCCTCGGGCGGGGTCTCGATGACCGACAGGTCGCGGACGCCGGCCAGCGCCAGGTTGAGCGTCCGCGGGATCGGCGTCGCCGACAGGGTGAGGACATCGACCTCGGTCCGCAGCCGCTTCAGCCGCTCCTTGGCGGCCACCCCGAAGCGCTGCTCCTCGTCGACGACGACGAGACCGAGGTCCTCGAAGGCCACGTCCTTCGACAGCAGGCGATGGGTCCCGATCACGAGATCCACCGACCCATCGGCCAGCCCCGCGATCACGCGCTGCTGCTCGGACGCCGAGACGAACCGCGACAGCAGCCCGACCTTCAGCGGAAATGCCGCGAACCGCTGACCGAACGTGCGGAAGTGCTGGTCGGCAAGGACCGTCGTCGGAACGAGCACGGCGACCTGCTTGCCGTCCTGGATGGCCTTGAACGCCGCCCGGAGCGCGACCTCCGTCTTGCCGTAGCCGACGTCGCCGACGACGAGCCGGTCCATCGGCCGAAAGGCCTCCATGTCGAGCTTGACCTCGGCGGTCGCCCGGAGCTGGTCCTGGGTCTCCTCATATGGGAACGACGCCTCCATCTCGCCCTGCCATGGCGAGTCATCGGCGTAGGCGTGACCGCGTGACCGCTCCCGGGTCGCGTACAGGGCGAGCAGCTCCTGGGCGAGATCGGTGACCGCCCGGCGCACGCGCTGCTTCGTCCGGTTCCACTCGCCGCCGCCGAGGCG
>DATBLH010000086.1:0-18282 GCA_036555445.1 Candidatus Limnocylindrales bacterium | reverse complement strand
CCACCGATCGCCGTGGCAATCCCGGTGTTCGTCCTGTTCCAGCAGTTCGGGCTGCTCGATTCCGCGCTGGGCCTGCTCCTCGCGTATGTCGCGACCAACCTGCCCATCGCCATCTGGCTGATGCGCGACTTCTTCGCCGCCCTGCCGACCGAGCTCGAGGAGGCGGCCTCGGTCGACGGCGCCTCGATCTATCGGATCGTGCGCTCGATCGTCCTGCCGATCTCGGCGCCCGGCCTCGTCGCGACCTTCCTGATCACCCTGATCTTCGCCTGGAACGAGTACCTGATCGCGCTCATGCTTTCCGGCGCGAAGATGCGGACGATGCCCCTCCTCGTCGCCGCCCAGGACGCCACGCGCGGGCCGCAATGGTGGGCGATGTCGGTGCTGGTGCTGCTGATGATCGTGCCGGTCATCGTCATGGCGGTCGTCCTCGAGCGCTATATCTCGCGCGGCATCCTCGTCGGCGCCGTCAAGGGCTGAAGCCATGACCGTGATCGAGCGGCTCGACGTCGCCGATGTCCGGTTCCCGACTTCGCGCTCGCTCGATGGCTCGGACGCGATGAACCCCGACCCGGATTACTCGGCCGCGTACGTGATCCTTCGGACGGGCGAGGTGGGCGGTTCCGAGGGGCATGGCTTCACGTTCACGATCGGGCGGGGGACGGAGGTCGTCGTGGCCGCGGTCCGCGCGCTCGAGCCGCTCATCGTGGGGAAGCCGGTCGAGGGACTGGCGGCTGACATGGGCGGCTTCTGGCGCGAGCTCGTCGGCGACTCCCAACTCCGCTGGATCGGCCCCGAGAAAGGCGTCATCCACCTCGCCACGGCGGCGGTGGTCAATGCCGTCTGGGACCTGCTCGCGAAGCGGGCCGGGAAGCCGCTCTGGAAGCTGCTCGTGGACATGGAGCCGGCGGCTCTCGTTGACCTTGTCGACTTCCGGTATCTCACCGACGCGCTGACCCGCGACGAGGCCCTCGCGCTCGTCGAGCCGCTGGCCGCGACCAGGGCCGAGCGCGAGAGCGAGCTGCGCCGCGACGGCTATCCCGCGTACACGACCTCGGTCGGCTGGCTGGGCTACTCCGACGACAAGATCCGGCGGCTCTGCCGTGAGGCTCTCGCCGACGGCTGGACACGGTTCAAGATGAAGGTTGGTGCCGACCTCGAGGACGACGTCCGGCGGGCCGGGATCCTGCGCGCCGAGCTGGGTGGCGACCGGATGCTCGCGATGGACGCGAATCAGCGCTGGGACGTGCCGCAGGCCATCGAATGGATGGGGGCACTCGCTGGATTCGATCCGTACTGGATCGAGGAGCCGACCAGCCCGGACGACGTTCTCGGCCACGCGGCGATCGCACGAGCCGTCGCCCCGATCCGCGTCGCGACCGGCGAGCACGTCCAGAACCGGACGATGTTCAAGCAGTTCCTGGCCGCGGGCGGGATGGGGATCTGCCAGGTGGATGCCTGCCGGTTGGGTGGGGTCAACGAGGTGCTGGCGGTCCTGCTGCTGGCCGCGAAGTTCAGGGTGCCGGTCTGTCCGCACGCCGGCGGGGTCGGTCTGTGCGAGCTCGTCCAGCATCTCGCGGCCGTGGACTACATCGCGGTCTCCGGGCAGCTCGAAGGGCGGATGATCGAGTACGTGGATCACCTCCACGAGCATTTCCTGGACCCGGTCGTGGTCGAGGCGGGGCGGTACCGGCTTCCGACGGCTCCCGGCTACAGCGCCGAGATGAAGGGGGCGTCGCTCGCAGGCTATCGATATCCGGACGGAGCGGCCTGGCAGGAGGTCCCATGAAGCGGGTCGGCCAGGTGATCGGCGTCCGTCCCGAACGGATCGACGAGTACGAGCGGCTCCACGCCGAGACGTGGCCAGGCGTCCTGTCGGCGTTGAGGGCCGCGAACGTCCGCAACTACTCGATCTTTCGCTACGGCGAGCTGCTGTTCGCGTACTACGAATATGTCGGGGAGGACTACCCGGCGGACATGGCGAGGATCGCCGCAGATCCGGTCACGCAGGAGTGGTGGAAGCTCACGGACGCCATGCAGGTGCCCCTGGACGGCCGCGAGGAAGGGGAGTGGTGGCGATCGATTCCGGAGGTGTTCCACACCGACTGAGCTCGAAGCCGCCACTCAATCCGCGAGACGCAGGATTCGACGCGCATTGCCAGCGTAGACCTTGGCCAGCACGTCGGCCGGCAGCCCGAGACCGTGAACCTGCCAGCGTCCCTGGGACGGTGGGCCCTCGACGTCATAGTCGAAGGACTCGTCATACGTCTCCAGGAACCGGTAGTGAAGGCGATACATCGCCGGATCGGGCCCGAAGTCGGTTCCGAACAGGACCCGCTCCGCCCAGCGAAGGAAGAATGCCCGGGCCGTGTACGGCTGGCGCCCCAGCTCGGCGATCCGGGCCGCCGTGTCCACGTGGAAGTTCGGGCAGCGTTCGAGAATCGCCGCCACCCGGCCGAGGTCTTCGGCGGCGCAACCGACATGGGCGCCCACAAAGGTGGTCTGGGGGTGGCGGGTCACGACGGCCTCGAGGCCGTCGATCACCTCGTCGAAACTGGGGAAACCGGGTTCGTCCACCCCAGCCGGCTCGCGGACGGGCCAGAAGTGCCAGTCGGGATTCTCGGTCAGCTCCTCGAGCCGTTCATTGCGCTCGTCGAGCGGACGGAAGAACGCGATCGGGTCCGCCACGTGGATCGTCACCGGCACGGCCAGCTCGGCCGCGGCCGCCCACAGCGGGTCGAGCCGCGCGTCGTCGACCGGCACCAACCGCCCCGACGGATCGCGGGCACGGAGTCCGAGCGTCTTCCACACCTTGAGTCCGCGGGCCCCCGCGGCGATCGACGCCCGGAGGCGCCGTGCTTCCGATTCTCCGAACGAGGGATCAGTCGACCAGCCCTCGTAGTCGAGGCCGGCGAACACGACGACTCGGCCGGCCAGCTCCACCCAGCGCTCGAGCTCCCGTTCGAGGTGGTCGCCCCAGCCGCCGTCGAGGTCCACGATGGCCGCCACGCCCGAGGCGTCGAGCGCCTCGCCGAGCTCTGCCGGCGGGCGTGTCGACCAGTCGCCGCCGAAGGCCGAACCGAGGTGGTTGTGGGCATCCACGACCGGCGCGGACGGTCGAGCGACCTCGTGGGCCGGCACCCGGAGCATCGACTCCGGTCGGTAGTCACGAAGGCGGATGTCGGGAGTGCTCAGCCGTCAGCCTTTGAGACCGCTCAGCGTGATGCCACGCACGAAGTACTTCTGGGCGATCACGAACAGGGCGATCATCGGCAGCAGGCTCACGAGTGCCCCGGCCATCATCTCGGGCCACTTGCCCACGAACTGGCCCTGGAAGAAGGCGAGCCCGGCGGTCGTCGTGTACTGCTCCAGGTCGCGCAGGTAGATCAGCGGCGTGAGCAGGTCGTTCCAGCTCCACATGAACGTGAAGATGGCGACCGTGGCCAGGACCGGCCCGGACAGGGGCAGGTACACGAAGCGGAAGATCTGCCACGGGTTGGCGCCGTCCACCCGGGCCGCATCGGCCAGCTCGGCCGGGATGGTCAGGAAGAACTGGCGGATCAGGAACACCCCGAACGCGCCGCCCAGGAACGCGCCGACCCACAGGGGCTCCTGCGTCCCGATCCAGTTGCCGCTCTCGCTGGCCGGATGGGGCAGGTTCCGGTACAGGATGAAGTTGGGCACGATCACCACCTGGTAAGGGATGATCAGCGTCGCCAACAGCGTCCCGAACAGCACGCCGCGACCCCGGAACGCCAGGAACGAGAACGCGAAGGCGCCCAGCGAACAGGCGATGAGCTGGCCGATCGTGGACAGCGACGCGATCTTCAACGAATTCAAGAAGAAGTCGCCGAAGGTCACATCGGGCAGCGCATTCCACATCCGGGAGTAGTTGTCGAAGTGGGCTCCGCTGGGCAGCGACAGGGGTGGCGACCCGAAGACCTCGGCTCGGGTCTTGAGCGACGTGAGCAGCATCCAGAAGAACGGGATCATCATCGCCAACCCGCCGACGATGAGGACCACGTACAGGCCGGCTCGCCGAAGCGTGGCCAGAAGCACTCGGGACCGTGCCCGCGAACCCTCCGCCGACAGGGCGACCGCGTCCGAGCTCACCGCGTCCTCACTGGTAGTAGACCCATCGGCGCTGGGATCGGAAGTAGATCCAGGTGAGGGCGGCCACGATCATGAACAGGACCCATGAGCCCGCGGTGGCGAGCCCCATCTTGAAGAAGCGGAACCCGTTCTCGTACATGTAGTAGACGAGCGTGATGGTTGCACCGGTCGGCTTGCCGGGATTGGACAGGACGAACACCTGGTCGAAGATCTGGAATGAGCCGATCAGGCTGAGGATTCCGGTGAAGAAGATGCTGGGCGTGAGCAGCGGCAGCGTGATCCGCCGGAACAGCGCCCAGCGGCCGGCACCGTCGACCGCCGCGGCCTCGTACAGCGACTGCGGGATCGCCTGCAGGCCGGCCAGGAACACGATCGTGCTGGCGGCCAGACCCTGCCAGACGCTCATGACGACGATCGCGAGCATCGCCCAGAACGGATCCGAGATCCAGCGCTGGGCCGGGACGCCGAAGACCGCGAGGGTCTGATTCAGGAGGCCGTCGCTGGGGCTGTAGATCCACGACCACACGAGCGAGACCGCGATTGCCGATGAGACCAGCGGCAGGAAGTACATCGTCCGGATCCAGGCGATGCCCCGAATCGACCGGTTCAGTGCCAGGGCCAGGCCGAGGGACAGGAGCATCCCCAGCGGAACCGATACGACCGTGTAGAAGACCGTGTTCCTGAGCGCGGCCTGGAAGCGTGCGTCCTCGAGCAGGTGAAGGTAGTTGTCGAGGCCCACGAACTGGGGCGGTCGGAGCAGGTCCCAGTTGGTGAGGCTGATCGCGAACGTGGCGCCGATCGGCCCGGCGGACAGGATGACCAGGCCGACGATCGTGGGTGCCAGGAACGCCCACGCCCAGCGACTCTCGCTTGCCAGCGGGCCGCCGCGACGCGGCGCGTCGCGGCGGCCCAGGATGCGCTGGGCCAGGAGGGTCACTGATTGGCCTGGAGGATCGAGTTCAGCTGCTCGTTGACCGACGCGATCGCGTCGGCGGCGGTCTTGTTGGGGGCGTTGTAGACGTTCTCGTCGAGCTCGGCCTGGAGGATCGTGACGAACTCCTCGTAGCCGGGGAAGCTGGGCTTGAGGTGGGCGTAGGCGAGGGTGTCGGCGAACACCTGGGCACCCTCGAACGATGTCGGATAGGTCGTCGCCAGGATCTCCTCGTTGGCCGGGACCGATGCCTTGAGGGCCATGATCTTGGCCTGCGCGACGGGGCCGGCCAGGTACTTGACGAGCTCCCAGGCAGCCTCGGGCGACTTCGTGCCCTTGTAGACGACCGCTCCGGTGGCGTTGACGGAACTTGCCTGGCCGGCCGCACCACGGGGCAGCGGCGCGATGCCGAACGTCAGCCCGGCAGCCTCATGGGTGGGCACCAGCCAGGAGCCATTGATCTCCATGGCGGCAAGACCTTGCTCGAAGGCGTCACCGGTCTCCGCGAAGACGGCCGGGTCGGCCATGATCTTGTGCTTCCAGATCAGGTCCTGGAGGAACTGGATGCCGGCCGCGCTCTCCGGCTGGTCGAGCGCCGTGGCGGTGCTGTCGGCGTTGATGATGTCACCGCCGGCCTGCCACACGAACGAGGACCAGGCGTTCTCCATGTCCGTGGTCTCGGTGTACAGGCCCCACTGGTCCACGGTGCCGTCAGCGTCGGTGTCGAGCGTGAGCTGCTTGCCCACCTCGACCAGCTTGTCCCAGTCCCAGGTGTCGTCCGGATAGGCAATCCCGGCCGCGTCGAACATCGTCTTGTTGTAATAGAGCGCGACGACGTTGAGGTCGCGCGGCAGTCCGAACGTCTTGCCGTCGCGCGTCGTGAACTGCTTGACCGCGTTCGCGTCGAGCTGTCCGAGGTCGAAACCGTCCTCGGCGATCAGCGGCGTGAGGTCGAGCAGCACGTCCCGGAGCTGGTAGTCGGGCCCGATGGGCCCGTCCATGGCAAACACATCGGGTGCTGCACCACCGCTGATGCCGGTGAGCAGCTTCTCCCAGTAGGCATCCCAGTCCGCCACCGTCACGTTGACCGTGATCGTGGGATTGGCGGCCCGGAAGTCGTCGACAATCGCCGCCTGGCTCTGGAGCTCCGCAGGGTCGCCCCAGATCGAGTACTCGATGGTGGCCGGGGGTCCCGTGTAGCCCGTGTCCGGGCTGGCGGGTCCGCTCCCCGATGGCGCCGCCGTCGGCGATCCTGCCGGCGAGGCGCTCGGGGTTCCGCCACACGCGGCGACCACCAGCACGAGGGTCGCCAGAACGGCGACCGGCCTCGCTCCTATTCGTGCTCGCATCGCTGTGCTCCTCCTCTACGGGTTGGCCGTCAGTCGGGTTGCGTGCCGTCCAGCCAGCGGGGCAGCCACGCTGTCTCAGCGGCAATCAGGTCGCTGGTCATCCTCCACACCTCGTCGAGCGTCAGTCGGGCCTGCGCGATCGGGTCCTGCATCACCGCGTGATAGACCGCGTCGCGGTCGCGATCGAGGGCGGCACGGACCGTCAGGCCCTGGGCGTCGACGGCGGGGTGGATGTAAGCCGCCAGTTGGGCGGGCAGGCTGCCCAGCCCCACCGGATGCGGCCCATCGGCGTCGACGAGGCACGGCACCTCGACGCAGGCTGCGCGGTCGATGTTGGCAATGAGCCCATCCGCATTGGACACGTTGCCGACGATCCGGGCCGGCGTGCCCGTCACGACCGAGTGGATGATCGATGCCGCGTACTCGCCGCTTCGTTCGAGCTCGAAGGCTTCACCTGCGTCGAGACGACGCTTCTCCTCCTCGTACTCGGCCAGGTTGGCCTCGACGCGGCGGAGGTACTCACCGATCGGGACGTGGTAGCGCTCGCCCAGGCCCTTGGGGATGAACCACGGGTTGTATTCGGCCTGGTGCTCCGACGACTCCGTCGGGTAGTAGCCGAGTCGGCGGTAGAGCTCCGGCCGGACGAGGTCGTCGTCAGGAATCCTGCCGGCCCGGATGACCGCATCGAGCGCGGGATACAGGTCGGCGCCGGACCGTTCGAGTCGGAGAACGAAGGCCAGGTGGTTCACGCCGCCCGATTCGAAGTCGACCTCCGCCTGCGGTACACCGAGATACTCGGCAAGCGCGTGGATGGTCCAGTACACGGAGTGGCAGAGTCCCACCGTGCGGACGCGGCTGCGTTCCGAGACGGCCCAGATGAGCATCGACATCGGGTTCGTGTAGTTCAGGAACCAGGCGTCGGGACAGAGCTCCTCCATGTCGCGGACCAGCCCCAGGACGACCGGGATTGTCCGCAGACCGCGCATCACGCCGCCCACATTGATCGTGTCGTTGATCGTGTACTCGAGTCCGTACCGGCGAGGGATGTCGAAGTCGACCTGGGTCGCCGCCGCACCGCCGACCTGGATCGTGTTGATCACGAAGTCGGCATCCTTGAGCGCCACGCGTCGATCGGCGTGGGCCTCGATGTCCGGCTCCACCCCCAACGCGGAAGCGGTCCAGCGTGCCATCCGTTTCGCGGTCGCCAGCCGGTCGTCGTCGATGTCGTGGAGGACGATCGCGGCGTCATGCAGCTCGGGAAAGGACAGGATGTCGGCCAGCAGGTTGCGCGTGAACTCGACACTGCCGGCGCCGACGAGCACGATCCGGGTCATGGTCGCTTCCGGGCTCCGATGAGGTGATCGAGGCCCTGGCTCTGGTATCGCTCGACCCAATCGGGCCGGTCCGGGTCGATCCCCCGACGGCGGGCCAGTGCGTACGCGATCAGGGCGATCGGAGGCACCGCCGTCAGCGGGGCATGGTCCTCCGTTGCCTCACTCGGCAGGTCGACCAGGACCGACGAGCCGACGGCGGCACCCGGGCCGACCTCGACGGTGGTCGCGCCCCAGCCCGCCGCATGACGGACCACGCCGATCGTCGCCTCCCGTCCCGCCCCCGATGGCAGGAGTGCAATCACCGCCGCCTTCTCGTCCAGCATCGTCGCGGCGCCGGAGGTCATCTCCCACGTCTCGGAGCCTTCGGCCTGGACCAGGGCAACCTCCTTCAATTTCAGGGCAGCCTCCATCGCCGCGATGTGCGCCAGGCCGGCACCCACGACGAACAGGTGGCGGGCGCCGGCGATGGCGTCGACCAGCGCCTCGAGTTGTCGTTCAGCGGAGCTGATCGCCGCCGCGGCGTGGTCGGCCGCCGCGGCGATCTCGCGGCGGACGCCGGCCACGCATTCGTCGCCCAGCAGTCCGAGCAGGACAAGCTGGGTGGCCACGAGCGTGGCCGAGAAGGTCTTGGTCATCACCGGGACGCTGCTGGCCCCGCCCGAGGACACGACCGCGTGATCGACGGATCTCGCGAGCGTCGAGCCCGGGACGTGCACGACGCCCACGCTCGGGATGGCTGCATCGAGCTCGTCGACGACGCCGATCACGTCCCGAAACTCACCCGACGCGGAGATTCCGACGAGGGCATCCGCGGGCCCCAGCGCCGGGAGATGGGTCCGGAATCCGCCCGCCGTGAGGGCGATGACGACGGGGTCGTCGGGTCCGGCATGACGGGCGTACAACGCCGACGCGGCCAAGGCCGAGTGAAAGGAGGTGCCATTGCCGATGACGAAGACCCGTCGCGAGCCCCGGCCGCGGAGGGCTGCGGCTGCGGAGCTCGCCGCCGCCGCGCTGTCGCGGAGCGTCGCCCGGATGGCCTCCGGTCCGGCCTCGATCTCGGCCGGAATGATGCCCTCGATCATCGAGCGCTGTCGGTCCCCGCGCCCGTGGCTGCGGTCAGGACGCGGACCCCGCGTTGCTCCCATCCCGCCCTGGTCGCGGCCAGGATCCGATCGTCGGTGACGATCGTGTCGCCGGCCCGCAGATCGAACACGTACGCGGGCGCGGCACGCTCGAACTTCGAGGAGTCGGCCAGGATCACGGTGGAGCGCGCCATCTCGCGCAGCGCCCGGTCGGTCAGGATCTCGGGCACCGAGTCGTTCATCAGGCCGTGGTTCAGGCTGATCGCGCCGATGCCCATGAACAGCGTGTCGGCGCGCAACTCGCGCGCCGCGAGCTCCGCGACGTGCCCGAGCATGCTGTGCATCCGCGGGCGGACGACGCCCCCGAGGATGATGAGCTCGATGCCATCGCTATCGACAAGTACGTTCGCAACGTCCAGGGCGTTCGTGATCACCGTCAGTCGCCGGCCGCCAACCCTGCGGGCGAACTCGAGCGCCGTCGTGCCGCTGCCGATCGCGATCGCCTGGCCGTCGGAAACCAGGGTCGCCGCGAGGCCGGCGACGGCGGCCTTCGCCGCCCGACCCGCGTCGTCGCCGAGCGCTGCCGATCGTCGGTTGGCGACCGTCGCGCCGCCATACGTACGGATCAGCCAGCCATCATCGGCGAGCTCGCTCAAGTCCCGCCGGATGGTGGATGCCGTCACGCCGAAGTCACGGGCCAACTCGGCCACGCTGACCCGGCCATCGGAGCGGAGGTAGGAGACCATCTTGTCGCGCCGATCGCGTCGACCCATCTTGCGCGCATCATCCACATGACTGCGCGCAATGTCAACGCGGACTGCGTTATTCTCGCGCCCAGATGCGCAAAGTGATGCGAAATTGCGCGTATCGCGCAGATGAGCGAGACAGGAGCTAGCCGGGATGGCGCTGCTGCTGGGCACGCAACGCGGTCTGGCTGCATGCGCCTCGGCGTCGGGTCGCTTCTCGGTGCTCGCGCTCGACCACCGTCAGAACCTTCGCCACGAGCTCCGGCCCGAGGACCCGTCGTCGGTCACGAACGATGAGATGGCGTCGTTCAAGCTTGCGATCATTCGTGCCCTCGCCACACACACATCGGGCGTCCTTCTCGACCCCGAGGTCGGTGTCGCGCCGGCGATCGCCGGCGACGTTCTGCCCGGGCGGGTCGGCCTCCTGGTCGCCGTGGAGGCGACCGGCTACGAAGGCTCGGCCGGCGATCGACGGAGCCGCGTGTTGGACGGCTGGAGCCCGGCCGCGATCCGGCGCACGGGCGCTTCGGCGGCAAAACTCCTCGTGTACTACCACCCGGATGCGCCGGGGGCGCCCGAACAGGAACGCCTGATCGCGGACGTGCTGGCCGAGTGCCGCGCGCTCGACCTGCCCCTGTTCGTGGAGCCGCTGTCATTCGGTCTCGACGGCGGGAAGCTGGCCGGCGAGGACCGGCGCCGGGTCGTGATCCGGACCGCGGAGCGGCTGACGGCCCTGGGTCCGGACATCCTCAAGGCCGAGTTCCCATACGACCCCGGCGTCATCGACCAAGGCCGCTGGGTCGACGCGCTCGCGGAGCTCGACGCGGCCTCCCGCGTTCCCTGGGTGCTTCTCTCCGGTGGTGTCGAGCAGGCCCGGTTCGAAGCGCAGCTCGAAGCCGCGTGCCGAGCCGGCGCCAGCGGTGCCCTGGTGGGTCGCTCCGTGTGGGCCGAGGCCGCGCGCCTCCCACCCGACGCGCGGGACGCGTTCCTCGCGGCGGAGAGCGTGACCCGCATGACCCGCCTGACGGCCATCGTCGAGACCCATGCACGACCGTGGCGGGCGCGCTGGCAGCAGGCCCATCGGCCGGATGAGCCAGGCGAGGGCTGGTACGCGGGATACTGACGCCGATGACGGGGCCCGCCGAGCGCGATCTCGATCTCCTCGTCCTGGGCGAGATCAATCCGGACATCATCGTGCGCGGGCCCGACGTGGAGCCACGCTTCGGCCAGGAGGAGTTGCTGGTCGAATCTGCGGAGCTGGTCATCGGGAGCTCGTCGGCGATCATGGCCGTCGGTGCTGCCCGGCTGGGCCTCCGCGTGGCGCTGGTCGGTATCGTCGGTGACGACGCGCTGGGCCGGTTCATGCTCGACGCGCTGGGGAGCGCCGGAGTCGACGTGTCCGGCTGCCGCACCGACCCCAGTCAGTCGACCGGGGCGAGCGTTATCCTCACCAACGGCAGCGACCGGGCGATCATGACCGCCCTGGGCACGATCGGCGCCCTCCGCGTCGACCACATTCCGGCCGCCTTGCTCAGCCGCGCCCGGCACGTCCACGTCGGCAGCTACTTCATGCAGACCGGGCTGCGGGCGGACCTGGCGGGCCTGTTCGACCGGCTGCGTGCGGCCGGCACGACGACGTCGGTCGACCCCAACTGGGATCCGGCCGGGACCTGGGACGGCGGTCTGGTGGCGCTCCTGGACCGAACGAGCGTGTTCCTGCCCAACCGCCACGAGGCCCTCCAGGTCGCCGGCCTGTCCGACCCATGGGACGCGGCCCTGGCGCTCACCGGCACAGGCGGCTCCGCCGCCAACCGCAACCGGAACGACCCGGGTGGGCCGGACGGCGGGCGAGGCCCGGTCGTGGTCGTCAAGCTCGGCGCCGACGGCGCCCTGGTCGCCTCGAGGGATGGCGGTGTGGAGCAGGTCGCGGCCTATCCGGTCGACGCCGTCGACACGACCGGTGCCGGTGATTCCTTCGATGCCGGCTTCCTCGCGGCGTGGCTCGAAGGCCGCCAGCTCGGCGAGGCGCTTCGGTTCGGCGCCGTCTGCGGCGCGCTGTCGACGACCGGCATGGGTGGCACGTCTCGCCAGCCCACGCGCGCGGAGGTCGAGGCGTCGCTCTCGGCCGGGTGGCCGTGAGCGCCCATCGGTCGGCGAACGGCGCGCGCGTGGTGTGCGTCGCCCCGAACCCGTCGATCGACCGGACCTATGACATCGATCGGTTGATTCCCGGCGGCATCCATCGGCCGGCTCGAGCGCGCGCGGTCGCCGGCGGCAAAGGCATCAACGTCGCCCGCGCGGCGCATGCCCTGGGTGCCGACGTGGTGGCCGTTCCGCTGCTGCGCGGCCATGCCGGCCAGTGGCTCGCCGACGAGTTGGCGGGGCATGGGATCGCGGTCCGGGCCGGGTGGGCGCCCGGCGAGACACGGACCTGCATCTCGATCCACGATCCGATGACGGACGGCCTGACCGAGTTCTACGAGTCCGGGGACCCGATCCCGGCCGACGCCTGGTCCGCCTTCGAGGCGCTCGTCGGCGAGGTATTGGAGGGAGGTGCGGGGGTCATGACGATCTCGGGCAGCCTCCCGACCGGTGCGGGCGACGACGCACTCCTGGGTCTGTGCCGGGTGGCGCGCCAGGCGGGCGTTCCCGTCCACCTCGACGCTCACGGCAGCGGCCTCCTGGCGGCGCTCGCCGAGCGACCATCGATCCTCAAGCTCAACGCCGCCGAGGCGGCGGAGATCGCCCAGCTGGTCGACCCGGCCGGGGACGGTCAGCCGCGCGATCCGAGCGCAGCGGTGGAGGCGCTGGTGACATTCGCCGATCGCGCGGTCGTCGTCACCCGGGGTCGTGAGGGCGCCGTTGTCGCGGGGCCGGACGGCCGCTGGCGCGTTGGTCCCGTGCCCGTGGAGGGCCGCTACCCGGTCGGAAGCGGCGACGCATTCCTGGCGGGCTTGGCCACGGCACTCGCCGCCGGCGACGAGCTCGATCGCGCGCTGCGCCTGGCGACCGGAGCCGGGGCGGCGAACGCACTGGTGCCGGGTGCGGGCGAGCTCGATCCGGCCGAGGCCCGCCGGATCGCCGACACGGTTGCCGTCACGCCAGTCTGAGGGAAGGACATCAGGTGATCGGCAGTGGCGAGCTCGTCCAGATGCTGATCCGCGAAACCTCGTGGACGAGTACCAGCTGATAGTCCATCCGATCATGCTGGGCAGCGGAAAGCGGCTGTTCCGGGCCGGCTAGCGGCGAGCGAACCTCCGGTTGGCTCTGGTTGAATCACCGCCGTGAACACGGAGGCTCCCGTCGCCTGGAATCCGTTGCTTGGACTCGACGATCCGTACCCGGTCTACCGGCGCCTGCGCGACGAGGCCCCGCTCTACCACGACGAGGCCTCAGACCTGTGGGCTCTGTCGCGGTTCGAGGACGTCCAGGCAGCCTCGAAGGACTGGGAAGTCTTCTCGAGCAGCCTCGGCGGACGCGGCAACGACGTCGACGACACGTACCAGCTGTTCCTGCCGGCCGGCGACATGGCCGGCGTCGATCCCCCGATTCACACCCGACTTCGTGGTGCCCTGCGGCTTGCGTTCAGCCCGTCGGCGCTTCGCAGCCGGTTCGAGCCGATCGTTCGGCGGAAGGTCGTCGAGCTGATCGAGGCGATTGCGGACGCGGGCCACGCGGACTTCGCCCGCGACCTGGCGCGGCCCCTGCCGGGCACCACGATGTTCTCGTGGTTCGGCTTCCCCGAGGCCGACCATCCACAGCTCCTCGCCTGGTTCGGTGAGATGCTCGAGCGCGATCCCGGCGAGCGAGCCCTGCCCCAGCGAGCGCTGGCCGGCCGGGACCACATGCGCGCCTATATGCAGGATGCCGCCGCGGAGCGACGGAAGGCACCGCGAGAGGACCTGATGTCCTTCCTCGTGGAAGCAGGCGACGCGGGCCAGATCAGCCCCGACGAGCTGCTCGGTGGCTCCATGCTCCTGTTCGTCGCCGGCATCACGACCACCTCCGGGCTGATCTCGAATTCCCTCCTCCACCTCGATCGGTTCCCGGATCAACGAGACCTCCTCCGTGACGACCCGTCCGTGATCGCCCCGGCGATCGAGGAATTGCTTCGCTATGACGCCCCGATCCAGGCACTCGCGCGGACGACGACCAGGGACGTCGAGGCGCACGACAGGCTCATCCCTGAAGGCGCGCGCGTCGTCCTGGTATGGGCTTCGGCGAATCGGGACGAGCGACGTTGGATGGACCCCGACCGGCTCGACTTCACCCGCGAGCCGCAGCGGCACGTGACGTTCGGGGACGGGATTCATCACTGCCTCGGCGCGCCGCTGGCCCGCCTCGAGGCGCGGATCGTGTTCGAGGAGCTCTTCCAGCGGATCCCGCAGTACGCGGTCCGTGGTCCGATCGTCCGCGTCAAGACGCCGACGGATCGAGCGCTCGAGTCGCTGCCGGTCGAGTTCTAGGGCCGACCGCCCCGTCACGCTCCTGGCGCGATAATCTCCAAACGCGCCCCCGTCCCGAGCGGGCCCGTCGGGCCGCCACAGCCTTCCACGGCGAATGCACCGGAGCCAGGCCATGTCAGCCACGCCGACCAGGTCGCCCCGACTTCCGCCTCGCTGGTTCGTCCGGGCCGCCTGGGTCGTCCACCGCGCCGCCCATCGCCTCACGGGCGGCCGGCGGGGACTGTGGACGGCGAGGCCGGGCAAGTGGGGAACGATGCGCCTGACGACGATCGGTCGCCGCTCCGGCAAGGAGCGGAGCGCGATCCTCGGCTACTACGAGGACGGTCCCAACCTGGTCACGCTGGCAATGAACGGCTGGGCCAGCCCCGAGCCGGCCTGGTGGCTCAACCTCCAGGCCCACCCGGACACGGTCGTCGAGCTCAAGGGCGAGGAGCGCGCCGTTCACGGCCGGGCCGCAGAGGGCGCCGAGCGCGATCGCCTCTGGGCGCGTTGGGGCGAGTTCAGCGATGAATACGATCAGTGGGCGGCACTTCGCGCCAATGAGACGGCGGTCGTCGTCCTCGAGCCCCGGAGCGAGAGCAGGACTAGCGAAATCGCAAGGTGAGGTGGGCCACTCCATCGGCCTCGATGACCCGGGCGATCGCGAGTTTCGGGCCTCCATGGGCCCCAGGTCCCATCCAACGCCGGCCCGTGCGATCCTGTCCGGGCGACTCCTCGGGAGGCGATGCCATGGTCACGACCGACAGCCCCGAAGACATCCAGCCCCATCGACGCATCGCGGACGAGGAACTGGATCGACTCGATGCGTACTGGCGCGCGGCGAACTACCTCTCGGTCGGACAGATCTACCTCATCGACAACCCACTGCTCCGAAAGCCGCTGAGGCCCGAGCACGTCAAGCCACGGCTCCTCGGCCACTGGGGCACCACGCCCGGGCTCAACCTCGTGTACGTCCACGCCAACCGCCTCATCCGCGAGCGGGACCTGGACGCGATCTTCATCGCCGGTCCCGGCCACGGTGGCCCCGCGGTCGCCGCGAACGCGTACCTGGAGGGAATGCAGCTCGAGGTCAACTCGAACCTGACGGCGGACGAGGCGGGCCTCCGGCACCTCTTCCGGCAGTTCTCGTTCCCGGGCGGGGTCGGCAGCCACGCGACGCCCGAGACGCCCGGCTCGATCCATGAGGGCGGCGAGCTCGGGTACGCGCTGGTCCACGCGACCGGTGCGGCGTTCGACAACCCCGACCTCGTCGTGTTCTGCGTCATCGGCGACGGCGAGGCCGAGACCGGACCGATGGCCACCAGCTGGCACTCGAACAAGTTCCTCAACCCCGCCCGCGACGGGGCCGTCATCCCGATCCTCCACCTCAACGGCTACAAGATCGCGAACCCGACGGTCTTCGCCCGGATCGGCGCCGACGAGCTGCGCGACCTGTTCACGGGCTACGGCTACGAGCCGTTCGAGGTCGCTGGCGACGACCCGATCGCAGTTCATCGCGCGCTCGCGGCCGCCTTCGACGCGATCGCCGACGCGGTCGCCGGGATTCAGCACCGGGCGCGTGCCGGCGGGCGTCTCGAACGCCCACGCTGGCCGATGCTGATCCTCCGGACGCCGAAGGGCTGGACCGGCCCGAAGGAGGTCGACGGGCAGCCGACCGAGGGCCACTTCCGCTCACATCAGGTCCCGCTGGCCGACGTTCGGGCCAACGCGAGTCACCTTCGGCTGCTCGAAGAGTGGATGCGCAACTATCGGCCGGATGAGCTGTTCGACGACGACGGCCGGCTTCGCCCGGAGCTGGCCGAGCTCGCACCGCGTGGCGACCGCCGGATGAGCGCCAATCCGCGTGCGAACGGCGGGCTCCTCCTCCAGGACTTGCGCCTGCCGGATTTCCGCGACTATGCGGTCGATGTCCCGAAGCCGGCCGTGTCCTTCGCCGAGGCCACGAAGGTGCTCGGCACCTTCCTGCGGGACGTCATTCGCCGCAACCCGGACACCTTCCGGGTGTTCGGTCCCGACGAAACGGCATCGAACCGTCTGACCCCCATATTCGAGGCCACCGATCGCGCGTGGATGGCCGAGATCCTGCCCACCGACGATCACCTGTCGCCCGACGGGCGGGTGATGGAGGTTCTGTCCGAGCACCTGTGCCAGGGCTGGCTCGAGGGCTACCTGCTGACGGGACGCCATGGACTGTTCAACTGCTACGAGGCGTTCATCCACATCATCGATTCGATGTTCAACCAGCACGCGAAGTGGCTGAAGATGACGCGCGAGATTCCCTGGCGCCGGCCGATCGCGTCGCTCAACTACCTGCTCACGAGTCATGTCTGGCGCCAGGACCACAACGGATTCAGCCACCAGGACCCGGGCTTCATCGACCACGTCGTCAACAAGAAGTCCGAGGTCATCCGCGTCTACCTGCCACCGGACGCGAACACGCTGCTTTCCGTGGGCGACCACTGCCTGCGCAGCCGCCACTACGTCAACGTGATCGTGGCCGGGAAGCAGCCGGCGTTGAACTACCTGACGATGGAGGAGGCGATCCTGCACGCGACCCGCGGAATCGGCATCTGGCCGTGGGCGAGCAACGACGAGGGCAAGCCCGACGTCGTCATCGCCTCGTGTGGCGACATCCCAACCCTCGAGGCGCTCGCCGCGGTCGACCTGCTCCGCGAGCACCTGCCCGACCTGCGCGTCCGGTTCATCAACGTGGTCGACCTCATGCGGCTACAGGACGACTCGGAGCATCCGCATGGGCTCTCGCATCGCGACTTCGACGAGCTGTTCACGACCGACAAACCGGTGATTTTCGCGTTCCACGGCTACCCCTGGCTGATCCATCGGCTCACCTACCGGCGGACGAACCACGTCAACCTTCACGTTCGCGGGTACAAGGAGGAAGGGACGGTCACGACGCCGTTCGACATGGTCATGCGCAATGACCTGGACCGGTTCCACCTCGTGATGGATGTCATCGACCGAGTGCCCGAGCTTCGCTCGCGAGCCGCGCAGCTGCGGCAGGAGATGGTCGACCGGCGTGCGTCGGCGCGTGCGTATGCGCGCCGGGTCGGAGAGGATTCGGTGGAGATCCGCGACTGGACCTGGCCGCACTGACTCGTGCGCGTCCTCACGCTCAACGCCGGATCGAGTTCGCTCAAGGCCAGCCTGATCGACGACGGGCGCACCGTCGCGACGGCGAACGTGCCCTCGGACGGCACCCATGACGGGTCGGTGGTGGCGGCGGCGATCGACGCGACCGGTGCCACCGGGATCGGCGTGGACGCGATCGGCCATCGGGTCGTCCACGGCGGTGATGACCTCGTCGCGCCGGCACGCATCGATGACGAGGTGATCGAGCGGATTCGCGCGCTTTCGGCCCTCGCGCCCCTTCACAACGACCCGGCGCTCGCGACGATCCGGTCGGCTCGGTCGTTGATCCCCGACCGTCCGCACGTCGCCTGCTTCGACACGGCGTTCCACGCCCGGCTCCCGGAAGTCGCACGGCGGTACCCGGTTCCCGAGCAGTGGCGGACGAGATGGGGGATCCGGCGCTTCGGGTTCCATGGCTTGTCCGTCGAGTGGTCCGTGCGGCGAGCCCAGGACCTGCTCGGCCGCGCCGCTCGGGGGCTCGACCTCGTCGTGGCCCATCTCGGGAGCGGTTGCTCGGTGACCGCCACGGCCGGTGGCGAATCCGCGTGGACGTCGATGGGGTTCACGCCGCTTGATGGCCTGATGATGCGCACGAGATCCGGAGCGATCGACCCTGGGATCATCATCCACCTGCTCCGCCGGGGCGATCTCTCGCTGGACGGGCTTGCGGACGCCCTCGAACACCGATCCGGTCTGGTGGCGGTTGGCGGCCACGGTGGCGATGTTCGGGAGCTCCAGGAAGCTGCGGACGAGGGTGACGAGCGTGCTGCGCTCGCGCTCGACCTGTTCGCCGCCAGCGCGGCCGGCGCGATCGCGTTCGCAGCCACGCGGCTGGAACGCCTCGATGCCGTCGTGTTCACGGGCGGAATCGGCGAGCACGCCGGACCGGTGCGCGCAACGATCGCCCGTCGGCTTGCGATCCTGGGCATCCCAACGATCAGCGATCAGGAAAGCCGTGACGATCGCGTGATCCACCCGGGCCCGCCCGCGGTCCTCAGGGTCGAAGCGCGCGAAGATCTCGTGATCGCCGAGGCCGTCGCGGCGTTGGTCAGGGCGGACGACGCCCCGCTCAGATCAGGTCCGCGCTGAAGCGGTAGCCGAGTCCTCGAAC
>DATBLH010000030.1:0-6014 GCA_036555445.1 Candidatus Limnocylindrales bacterium | reverse complement strand
GGCTACCCCTACCTCGCCCTCGCCCTCCTCGAGCGTGGTCGCCTGGAGCTGCGGGCCCAGCTGGGCTACGAATCGCTCCCGGCCGAGCTCGACCCGGAGCGCGGCGTTCTCGGGCGGGTAGCCCGGTCCGGGGAGCCGGCGTTCGTGGCCGATGTCGGCTCCGATCCGGACTACGAGCCCCGGAGCCCGGACGTCACGAGCGAGATCGCGGTGCCGATCACGGCCGAAGGGCAGACGCTGGGCGTGCTGAGCATCGAGTCCACGCTGGAAACCCCCCTCGCGGCCTCGGACCTGCGCCTCGCGCAGACCGTTGCCGAGCGCCTGGCGACGGCGCTCGTGCTCGGCCGCGACCAGCATGCGCTCGCCGAGCGCGCACGTGCATTCGCCGCCCTCACCAGCTTTGCCCGGGCGGCGAACTCGACGCTCGCGTCCGAGCACCTCTTTCCGGGGCTCGCGGACGCGATCCTGGCCGTGATGCCGGCTGACGTGCTCGGGCTGACCGTCGTGGATCCCGGCTCGGGTCGCTATCTCGTCAGGGCCGTACGCGGCGTGGTGTCACCGGTTGCGGTGGGGGTCGAGATCCGGGTCGGGGAAGGCATCTCTGGACGGGCGATCGAGAGCGGACAGCTGACGATGGCCAGACTCGAGCGTCCGCAGTACCCGGCGGAGGTCCAGGACCTCGTCGATGCCGACAGCATCTTCATGGCAGGCGTTCCGGTGATCCGCGACGGCGTCGTCCTGGGTGCGATCGCCCTGGGCCGCCTGACCGATCGGGAGCCAGCCTTCTCGGCACTCGAGACCGAGGTGATGACGCTCCTGGCCGGCCAGACCGCCCTCGCCCTCGCGAACGCCCGGCTGCTCGAGGAGGTCTCCGAGCTGGCGATCCGGGATTCGCTCACGGGGCTGTTCAACCGCCGCCACTTCGACGCTGCGTTCGACTTCCTCCTCACCCGTCGGGCTCGGGATCGCGGCGACCGGCGACCGGTGGCGGCGATCCTGTTCGACCTCGACTACTTCGGGCATTTCAACAAGGAACACGGTCACCAGGCGGGAGACGCCGTCCTCCGCGCATTCGCGGGGATCCTCCTGGGCCGCTTCCGCGCGAGTGACCTCCTCGCCCGATATGGCGGCGAGGAGTTCCTCGTCGTGCTCGAGGGCGCGACCCTCGCCGACGCCACGCGGATCGCCGACGAGATCCGGCGCGAGGTGGAAGGGATCTCGATCGATGGCCCCGACGGCTCAGCCCTCCACGCGACCGTCTCGGCCGGTTGCGCGGCGCTCAACGACGACGAGCCGTCGAGGGAAGCCCTGCTGCGGGCCGCCGACGTCGGGCTGTTCATGGCCAAGCGGGCGGGCCGCAACCAGGTCGTCGCCGTCTGACCCGATCTCGCGCCGGCGGCGGTGCGCCGTGTCACCACCGAGCGTGGTTCGCGGACTGCGCCAGACTGCCATTCTTCGACACGCCGGGGTAGCATCCGCCGTGATGCGCGCGATGAGGAGGCTCGCGGCACCGGCCGCCCTGGTCCTGCTCCTCTCTTCGCTGTTCGCCGCGCCCGCTGCGGCCGGCCCACGCGCCGATGCCACGGCTGGAGCCGCAACCCCCGTTCCAACCGTGGTTCGGAGCGAGCCCTGTCCGGACAGCATCTTCACGTGCATCACGATCCGCGTCCCGCGCGACCACTTCACCGGCGGCGGGCCCACGTTCGACGTGACGTTCGGTCTCCTCCGGGCCACCCGGCAGCCGCGTAAGGGCGTGTTCGTCACCGTCACCGGCGGCCCCGGGACGTCCGGGTTGGCGGCCGCCGACGGCTACACCGCGGCGTTCGACCCGCGGATCCCACGCAATTTCGACATCGTGTTTCTCGATCAGCGTGGGGTCGGTGCGTCGGAGCCCCTCCAGTGTCCGCAGGCGGCGCTCGCGTTCTACTCGTCGACCCACGTCCCCACGGTCAGCCGGTCCGAGGCCGAGGCGTTCGCCGCCGACGCCGGCAGGTTCTCCGACGACTGCATCGCCGAGACCGGCGTCGACCCGGCCGGCCTCGCGTTCTATAGCACCCGCCAGGCCGTCGAAGACCTGGACGCGTTCCGGGCGTGGCTGGGCGCCGACACGATCGACCTCTACGGGGAGAGCTACGGCACCCAGTACGCGCAGACCTATGCCGCCGCCCACCCGGACCGCCTCCACTCGCTGATGATCGATGGCCCGGTGGACCTCACCCTGACCGGGCTCGAGTACTACGACGAGGATGCGCGAGCCTTCGGGACCGTCCTTGCCCGAACGCTCAACCGATGCACCGACACCCGCGCCTGCCGCCGCGATGTCGCCGGCCACGACGCCCTCGACGGTTACGACGACCTCGCGGCGCACCTCGGCCGTTCCCCGATCGCGTTCCCGTTCGTCCGCGCCGACGGCACCCGCGAGACCCGTGAGCTCACCCTGTCCGACCTCGAGACCGCCGCCGCCGGCTACGTCTATGGCGAATTCGATCGGATGACGCTCCAGCGAGCGATCGCATGGGCCTCGCGCGGAGAAGTCCTGCCACTCGCGCGCCTGACCTACCTCTCGCTGGGCGTGGATCCCGAGACGCTGGCAGTCATCCCCGATCCGACCTGGTCGGACGCGATGTTCTATGCCGTGGAGTGCATGGACTATGCCTATGGATCCGGGTCGCCCGCCGACCGTGTGGACACCTACCTGGAGGCCGGCGAGGCAGCGGGCGTGGCCGGCGTTCGGCTCGGGTCCGTGTTCTATGGCGACCTGCCATGCGCCCACTGGCCCGTTCACCCGGCATCCGCGGCCCGTCCCGCATACCTGACCGAGACGCCGTTTCCGGTGTTCGTCCTCGCTTCGACCTGGGATCCGGCGACGCCCTATGCCGGTGCGGTCCGGATCCGCGACCAGCTCGCCGACGCGTACTTCATCGTCCAGCCCGGAGGCCCGCACATCATCTTTGGCCGCGGCAACGCCTGCCCCGACGACCTGATCACGGCGTTCCTGGTCCGCGGCCAACGACCGGACGAGCGTCGGACGCGCTGCCCGGCGACCGGGGTGGACCCGTACGTTCCGATTCCGCTGGAGCGGGTGACCGGGTACCGCGGCGCGCTGGATGCGATGACGGCGATCGATGACGAGCTCAACAACTCGGCGGACTACTGGGCGTGGGACGGTGTCGAGCCCCTCGCCTACGGCTGTCTGTTCGGCGGCACCGTCCGCTACCGCCCGTTTGCGGATGGGTTTCGCATCCAGCTGCGTGACTGCGCGTTCACGAGCGGACTGGCCCTGACCGGCCGCGCGACGATCGACACCACGGAAGGCACCTTCACGATGCGCGTGTCCGCACCGGGCGGCACGCGACTCACCTACAGCCGGGACGCCGATGGCGACCGGCACATCAGCGGCAGCTACTTCGGCACGCCCGCCTCCTAGGCGCACGGCCGTGGGAGAGGAGACGTCACCCGTGAACGGACCACGACGCCGGTCCCTCATCGCAGCGATCGGCAGCGCCCTGCTCCTGGCCGGAATGATCGGATCGGCTCCGGCAGCCGGTGCGACCCCGGTCGGCGCCGCGGCCACGCGCCTCCAGTGGACCCCCTGCTTCGTCGACTTCGGCCCGTTCGAGTGCACGTTCGTGAAGGTGCCGCTCGACTACGACCGGCCGACCGGCGCCCGGATCACGCTGCCGCTCGTTCGCCTGCCGGCCGCCAACCCGGCGCTGCGGCAGGGCTCGCTGTTCATCAACCCGGGAGGTCCCGGCGGATCCGGCGTCGAGGCCGTGGTCGGGTCGGCACCGGTCCTGTTCACCCAGGATGTGCGCGACCGGTTCGACATCGTGGGCTTCGACCCACGCGGGATCGTCCGCAGTAACCAGCTTCGCTGCTTCCAGACCGTCGAGCAGTGGGAGCCCTACCTCACGCCGTTCTCGTTCCCGATCACGCGTGCCGAGACGCGAGCATGGATCGCGGCCGACCGCTATCTCGACCGGGCATGCGCCCGGCACGGCAACGCCATCCTCAACCACATGTCGACGGCGAACGTGGCGCGGGATCTCGATCGCCTGCGGGCGGCCGTGGGCGACGCCAAGCTCACGTTCGTCGGCTATAGCTACGGCACGATGATCGGCCAGACCTACGCCAATATGTTCCCTGGCCGCTTCCGGGCCATCGTCATCGATGGCGTCCTGGATCCGATCGCATGGACGACCGGTGCGCCCGGACAGCGCGGCCTGCCGTTCGCGACGCGGCTGCGCAGCGATGCCGGCGCGATGGCCACGCTGCGCGAGTTCTTCCGGCTCTGTGACACCGGCGCGGGTTGCCCGCTGGCCGGCGGAGCGTCCGCCCGCTACGCGGCGATCGCCCGCTCGCTTCGGGCGTCGCCCCTCGTCATCGGAGACCCCGAGACGGGCCAGTTCGCCTACAACTACTCGCTGTTCATCAGCGACACCCTGGGCGCGATGTACTCCTCGTTCTCGTGGCCCGGGTTCGCCGAGTTCGTGGCCACGCTCGAGATGATCCTGGCCCCGGGCGGTTCGCCTGCTCGGGAACGGGCAGCCGCAGCGCGCGCCCTCGTCCGGTTCCGGGACACAGCCGGGCTCAACGAGCCGTTCCCCGAGTTCCCCGACTACCAGAACCTCGTCGAGGGGTTCCCGGGTGTGGCCTGCTCCGATTCGGACAACCCGGACTCCTACGCCGTCTGGTCCCGGGTCGGCGCCGCATCCGACGCCCGTTTCGGCTACTTCGGCCGGCTCTGGACCTGGGTGTCGAGCATCTGTGCCGAGTGGCCGGGCCAGGATGCTGACCGCTACGTCGGCCCGTGGACGCGTCGGACGACGGCCCCGGTCCTCGTGGTGGGCAACCGGTTCGATCCCGCGACCCGCTACCAGGGCGCGCAGACCGCTCACCGCCTCCTCCCGAACTCCCGCTTGCTCACGGTCGAGGGCTGGGGTCACACCTCGCTGTTCCTGTCGACCTGTGCCGACGCGGCGATCGCGCGCTACCTCGTGGCGGGCCGGGCGCCGGCGGCCGGTGCGGTCTGTCGCCAGGATGCGGTCCCGTGGGTGGACTTCGGTGGCCCGCCACCCGAGCCGGCATCGGCACGAACGGGACGCGAGCTGCGAGCCGAGCGGGCCCTCCGCAACCAGCTTCTGCCGTGGGGGGTGGCACGCCGGGCGCATCGATCTTCGGGGAATTGACTGGAGCGTAACCTCTCTGTTACGGTAGCCACGACGTTACCGAGGGCCGGACCGGCCGTCGGTGCAGGCACGAGCGGAGGGTGACGCATTGGCCTCTCCCGGCTCGGCGCGTCCACGAACGACCGTTGATTCGCCCGCCGGCGACCCGTTCGAGGCGCTGGGCGACCCGAACCGGCGGGCGATCCTGACCCTGCTCGGCGACGGCGCCCGATCGGTCGGTGAACTCGCGGATGCGCTACCGATCAGCCGGCCCGCGGTGTCGCGCCATTTGCGGCTGCTCAAGGAGGCCGGACTTGTCGTCGAGCAGCCCCGCGGCACGCGCAGGATCTATCGCCTCCAGGGGCAGGGGATCGAAGCCGTCCGGGTCTATCTCGAGGGCGTGTGGGGCGAGGCAGCCGCTCGGTTTCGACTGACGGCCGACAACACCTCGTCGCGCGGCGGCCGATGATCGAGCCGCTCCGGTTCTCGTTCGACGTCGCCTGCAGCCCCGAGCATGCGTTCGAGACATGGACCGCACGAATCGCGACCTGGTGGCCGGCCGATCACACGGTCAGCGGCCGGGACGACCTGGTCGTCGTCCTCGAGGGCCGCCTCGGCGGACGCATCTTCGAGCGCACGCCCGGTGGCGAGGAGCATGACTGGGGCGAGGTGACGATCTGGGAGCCGCCGACGCGGCTTGGGTATCTGTGGCACCTGCGTCGGGATCGGGGCGACGCGACCGACGTGGAGATCCGGTTCGTCGGTCGCGGCGACCGGACGACGCGGGTCGAGATCGAGCATCGTGGCTGGGAACGTCTCGGCGCGGACGGCCAGACCTGGCGTGAC
>DATBLH010000078.1:0-26985 GCA_036555445.1 Candidatus Limnocylindrales bacterium | reverse complement strand
CAGCGCAGCGGCAGACCCGATCAGCGAGGCCACGGGAGCGGGCAGCGCATCGGCCTCCGGGATCACCAAGCGCCCGGCCGGCGCAGCGTCGGCAGGGAGCAGGCGGTCGGCCTCTGCCGAGACGATCGCCGCCACCCGCGTGCCGACCGTCCGCGCCGCGGCCAGGGCGTTCCGGACCCGCGCCATCCGATCGGACCGCCGGTGACGGTCGGTGGCCACGACGATCAGCCCCGTGCGCTCTCCGGTCGCGGGCAGGTGGCCGTGGAGGAACGTCTCCAGGTCCCGGTACGCCGACGGGATCCATGCCGCTTCCTCGACCTTGAGCGTCAGCTCGCGGCCCGCAATGCGATCGACGCCGGAGCCGATCACGATCAGGCCCGAGCTCTGGGCGAGCTCGCCGGCGATCCGCTCGGCAGCCGCGGAGTCCCCGGCCGACGACGCGAACAGGTCGCCCACCGCGTCCGGATCCGGCGCCCGGCCGGTCAGGTGCCCGCCAACGGCAGCCGCGACCAGCAGCGGCGACAGGTAGCCCACCGTATGGCACCAGCTCGTGTCCAGCTCGCCGGTCTCCACGACCAGGTCGGGATCGACGAGGGCCGCGCCGGGCGACCGGGCGGAGACGGTGACGAGCGCCACGCTGGCGCCGGCGTCCCGCGAGGCGCGGAGGGCGTCGTTCGTTGCCTGGGTGGCGCCCTCGTGGCTGATCCCGATGACCACGCCCGTCGAGGCCGGATCGAGGGCGAGCTCGAACGCCTGGGCGGCGACCAGTCCGGTCGTCGGTAGCCCGGCCGTCGTCAGCGCGTCGGCCAGGATGTCCACGGCACCCAGCGCACCGTGCTCGCTCGTGCCACAACCCGCGAGGACCACGGGCCGGCCGGCGAGTGCCGCCTCCCGAATCACCGATGCCAGCCGGGCGGCGGCGGAGTCTGGGGTCGCCTGTTGCGTAAGCAGCCGGCGGGCCAGGTGCGGCTGGGCCGCGATCATGTCGGTCATGTGGTAGGGCGGACCGTCGCGATGGCTGGGGGTGTCGGTCTCGGACCACGGTTCCGGCGGTCCGGGCAGGGGTGCGGTCGGGTCGAACTGGGTCATCGCCCGATGATAGGGAGGACGGACGGCCCCACTACGCCCCGGGGTCGTCCAGCGGGCCGGCGATCCGCCCGATCCGGTTCAGGGGCGCGTAGCGGAACCAGGCGCGCCCCACCAGCAGGTCCACCGTCACCGGTCCATAGCGTCGCGAATCGCGCGAGATGTCGGGGTCGTCGCCGAGCAACCAGGCTTCGTCGTCGGCGAGATGGAGGAAGCCGTCCTCGAAAGGGATCCGATCACCGGGTCGAGCCGCCACGCGCTTGATGGCCAGGACGTCGCTGTCGGGCTCGACGAACGCGACGACCGAGCCGCGGCGGGGCCAGGCATCGATCGTGGGATCGACCAGCAGCCAGTCACCGGCCTCGATCGCCGGGCGCATGCTGGCCTCCACGACCGCGACCCGCCAGGGTCCGCGGAGGCGCCTGATCACCGAATCCGCCCGTCGCGCGCCTCGAGGGTGCCCCACGAGCGGGGATCGGTCGGGACGATCAGCCGGGACGGCCTGCGACGCGGGTCTTCTCGGGGCCGCCGGTGGCCTTCCAGGCGCCGTCGACCTCGTCGATGAGCTCGAGCAGCTTCTTCGCGTCGGCGAGGTCGGTCGACGCCTTCACCTTGGACGCCTGCTTGCTCGCGTTCCAGAACAGCTCGTGGAGGTTGGGCACCTTGTCCAGGTGCTCCGGCTTGAAGTAGTCGTGCCACAGCACGTCCAGGTGGTGCTTCACCAGGTCGGCGCGCTCCTCCTTGATGTGGAGGGCTCGTCCGCGGAACGTGGAGTCTTCGCTCGCCGCGTACTTCTCGATGATCTTGTAGCAGGACTCGGCTTCGATGCGGGCCTGCTCCGGGTCGTAGACGCCGCACGGCAGGTCGCAATGGGCGCGGGCGATGGTCCGGGGCGCGAGCCAGTCGGTCAGGCGGTACATCGGGTCTCCTCGGGCACTGGGTCCGGCGCGGGAAATGCGCCGCACGAATCTAGGGGACCAAGGGTATGCCGGCAGTGTCCGACGCGCGCTGGGCCTGTCAAACGCGTGGAGGGCCGCGGTGCCCCTGGGCCTGGTGATCGCCAACGAAGAAGCCTGGAGTAGGATCGGCGCAGGGATGTGCCCGCCCAGCGGCCGTCGGCATCGCCGTGGCGCCGTTCTGGGACCGAGCCTCCCCTCGGCAACGTCAGGTTCGAATCCTGAGCAATCCCGGCGCGCCGGGTCGGCGGAAACGCAGCGAGCGGTCGGCCATGCAGGCCTCGAGCCTCCGCCGACCGCCTCGTGACCCGGCGCGACGGGGCACTTCGAGGGGGACGATCGTGGACACCATCACGTGGCTGATCGCACTCCTGGTCGCGATCGTGGTCGTGCTCGCCCTTGCCACGGCGTTCCGGTTGGTGACCGTCCACGACTACGAACGTGGCCTCCGCTACAGCCGCGGCCGCTTCCGCGGCCTCGTGCCCGCCGGCAGCCATTTCATCTTCCGTCCGCTGGAGGAGATCCGGGTCCTCGACGCGCGACCGGGCTACGTCCAGGTCGATGGCCAGGAGATCCTGCTGCGCGACGGCTCGTCGGTGAGGGTCAGCCTCGCCGCGCGGTACGTGCTCGGCGATCCCGTGACCGCGGTCACCGGGGATCGTGACGCCTGGCACGCGCTCTACGTGAGCCTGCAGCTGGGCTTGCGCGACGAGCTCGCCCCGAAGGCTCTGGACGAGGCGATTGCCGATCGGTCGGCAATTGGGCCGGCGATCCTGGAGCGAGTGTCCCCGGCGGTGTCTGCTCTCGGCCTGGAACTGAAGTCGGTCGATGTCCGGGACGTGATGGTGAGCGGCGACCTTCGTCGTGCCTACGCGTCGGTCGTCGTCGCCCGCAAGGAGGGTGAGGCCGCGCTCGAGCGGGCGCGGTCGGAGACGGCGGCACTGCGCAACCTCGCCAACGCAGGCCGGATGATCGAGGACCACCCGGGCCTGCTCCAGCTCCGGCTCCTGCAGCAGGTCGGCGGAGCGAGCGGCAACACGCTGATGGTCAACGTTCCGGAGGGAGCGGCGCGGACTGCCGGGCGACCATCCCCACCGGAGCCGGTGGTCCCGACACCCGCCCCGAAGGAGTCCCGGAAGCCGGTCGGGCGCACCCGGAGGTCGACACCGCCCCCGGGCCGCTGAGCTGCGATCGCGGCGCGTATCATCGGGCGGATGACTGAGCGCGGGCTGCCCATCGTCGACGGCGCGCCGGCCTGTCCCTTTGTCGCCTTCGACGACGACCGCGACGAGCGCGCCCGGAGTCCGGATCATCGCCACCGCTGCTACGCGGAAGTCCATCCGGCCCCCCGTGCCCTGGCTCACCAAGAGGCGTACTGCCTGTCATCGGCATTCCCGGTGTGCCCCACGTTCCAGGACTGGGCGCGTCGGGAGGCGGCCCGCACCCGGGGCGGCCCACCACCGTCGCCCGTGGGACCGGCCGTCGAACCCACTGAGGATGAGCCCGCGGTGATCGCGCCGGAGGAGGAGCCCGACGAGGTGGCGCAGCCTCCGGACCTGCCGCCGCGACGGAACCCGCCCCGGCGCTGGACGGCTCCTCCGCCGTGGGCGGCTGACGAACGTCACGACCAGCCGGTGGATCCAGACCTGGAACCTTCGCCGGTGGGCTTCGAGCCGGGTCGCACCCGGCCCGAGCAGGGTCTGGTCGGAAGCCCCGCGGATCGCATGGCGGGGGGATCCCGGGGCGACGAGCGGTCGCGCGGCGACGCCTGGGGCTGGGGTGAGCAGACGGACCCGTCGGCGGGACCGTGGAATCGGCCGGAGCCGGGAGCGCGTCGTGACGACGCTGAGCTCGATCAGGATGATGACGATCGGGAGCCGGAGGAGCGACCGAGACCCCGCGTGGCCCGTTCCGCGGGGATCGGCCTGCCGCTCGGAGATCGCCGCCCGCGGGTCGGCCAGGCTCGGCCGAGGCGCCCCGTCAGCGACGACGGCGGGCCGTCATGGGAACGCCCGCGACGCTACGAGGCCTATCCGGCACTCCGGACGCGGGTAGGCCTGCCGTCGGTGTCGGTGCCACCGCTTGGACTGGCGGCGGTCGCCATCCTCGTCGCCGCGCTTGCCTTGTTCTTCCTGCCGGCCCTGCTGGGCATCGGCTCGCCACCGGGCGGGTCGGGTGGGAGCCCGAGCGCGACCGTGGGCTCGAGCGCAAGCCCGTCGGGCCCGGTCTCGCCAACGCCGGTGCCGTCACCCACGCCACGGGTCTATGTCGTCGCGCCCGGCGACACGTTGTCACAGATCGCTCGCCGGTTCGATCTGAGCGTGGATCAGGTGCTGGCCGCGAACCCCCAGATCACGAACCCCAACCGGATCGCGGTGGGCGACGAGATCATCATCCCCGACGCGCAGGGAGCCGCGCCTTCGGTGATCGAGGGCGAGTCTCCGTCGCCGTCGGCCTGAGGACGATCAGCGGGGCGCGAAGTTGATCGAGGTGATCATCCCGGCCTCGACGCGAAACGTCGCATCGAGATGGACGGACGGCGCGCCCGGGCGGACCACGAGCAGGTCGGCCTCGTAAGTGTTGCCGAGGTCTCGGACCTCGCCCGGGATCATCCGCAGACCCTTGTCGCCGCGCAGGAACCAGCCACCGACCCGCTCGACCCCGCGCAGCGTCTGGACGCTGTCGCCGACGTGGACGCGCATCTCCGCCGACTCCGCCATGAGCGACACCGCGCCCTCACGATCGCCGTCGTTGAGGCGCTCGAAGAAGATCTCCATCGTGTCCACCGCACCCATGGCCGGAGTGTAGGCGACGCGTCCCGGTGGCGTGGCTCAGAAGCCACCTCCGGCGCCGCCGCCACCGCCAGACGACCCGCCGCTGAACCCACCGCCACCCGACGAACCACCGCTCGACGACGGCGAGTTTCCGATCGTGCTCAGCGCGGCCATCATGCCGCCCAGGTTGGGGATCGCCGAGCTCGACATCAGGCCGCCGGCAGAGCCGGCCGCGCCACCGGAGCCGTTCGGGCCCGACGGTCCGGCGGCGTACCAGGCGGGGACGTAGGTTGAACTCGGCGCGAGCCCCGCACGAATGTCGTTGAACGTCCGCTCCATCACCTCTTCGATCTCGTCCTGGAGGCCGAGTGCCAGACCCCACACCACCGCCTGGTCCGGGGTCTCGAGCCAGCCGAGCCGCGCCTCGAACACGACCTGCTGCATCGAGCGCGCCTCGGCCATCGTCTTCTGGAGCGTGCGTCGATAGGCCGCGAGCATCGCCCGGATCATCGCGCCGGGCACGGTGACCGCCGGCATCGTCGGCGCGATGACGAGGAGCACGATCCCGCCGGCGATGCCGGCTCCGCCGATCATGACCAGGCCCGCCGAGGGCAGGTTCAATCCGACGATCAGCGCGACCACGCCGGCGACGATCGCCAACACGCCCCGGACCACCCAGCGCGTCACGGCCCTCGAAGGACGCTCGCGAAGCCAGCCCTTGGACACGACGTGGCGCTCGAGCTTGTCGTTGAACTTCGAGACCGCCGGCCCGAAGGCGAGCAGCTCGTCCGGCTCGACATAGCCGTCGCCCTTGCTCAGGCTGCGGATCCTGGCCAGGACGAACTCCTCCGGATCCGCGATCGGCCGGCGGTCGTTGCGCGCCCGCTGTGCCTCGGTGGCCGGGTTCGCGGCCGCCGGCTCCACCTCGATCCCCACCTGGCGCCTGAGGCCGAGCAGGTGCTTCTCCTCCCGGAACGCGAGCCTGCCCCGGCTGGCGAGGTCGAGGAGCGCGGATGTCAGCGCGCGGCGGGAGGTGCGGCCGTCGCTCACCAGCGCCGCGGACGCGGCGGTCAGGTCCGGCGGCGGCGCCGGGAGGTGGATCGACGGGTCGTCGAGATACACCGGATCCCGCCCGAACCGCAGCCAGCTCCACAGGCCCCAGAGCACGAGGCCGATGACCACGATCGGGGCACCCACCAGGCCGATCGCGGCGTCGACCTGGCGCGCTCGCTGGAGCTCCGCGGCGTGCTCGGGGGTGGCGGCGGCATCGACGCGTTCCATCGCCGCCCGGATCGCACCGTCCAGGTCGCAGCCGCGGAGGCGAGGCAGCATCTGCTGCTCGAAGATCTGCTGGCGTTCGCTGTTGGACAGGTATGCCGCCCGGTATCCCTCTGCGCCGTACAGCTGCGCCTGACCGTGGCACGGGTCATTCTCGTGGAGGTCGAGCAGGATGACGAGCCCGTCGTCGAAGCCGCGGCGGCCGACGCCCCACTGGTTGAGGAGGGACAGAGCGTGCGCCTCCGCCTCCTCCGCCGTCACGCCGGCCGGGACGAGCTGGGTGTACACCACGATCTCGGCGCCGGTCCGCTCCTCGATCGCATCGATCGTCGCCTCGGCGTACGCGATCGTGGTGGGAGCGAGGACGTTGGCCGTGTCGTAGACGGCACGGCCGTCCTCGGGATCGGGGAACGGGGGACCGGCCGCGGCCACGCCCGGGACGAGGGAGAGCAGCGCGGCGACCGCGATCGCGAGGCGCACGATGACAACCCTGATACTCGTCTGGTCTCCTCCCGGCTGTTGGATGGAATCTGCCATCCCGAGGGCCGTTCCGTCGAGGATCGCCCTCAGCCCGTCCCCGCCGCCGATGAGACCGGTGCCCGCGCACGGATCCGCCGGACGAGCTCGGCCGCCTGCTCGTAGCGTCCGAAGGAGGGCATGATGTAGGTCCCGGCCACGAGCGGCGAGACCTCCTCCAGCAGCCGTTCGGTCATCTCCAGTCCCACCGCGGCACCGCCGTCACCCGCCGCGTGAAGGGCCGCGCGAGCTGCATCCGGGATCGTGATTCCCGGGACCTCGTTGTGGAGGAACTCGGCGTGGCGGGCGCTCTGGAGCGGCAGGACACCGAGGAGCACCGGGGCCGGGAACCCGTTCGGTCCGAAGCGCCGCCGCGCCTCGCGATCCATCTCGTCCACCTGCGCGACGTCGTACAGCGGCTGGGTCATCACGACGTGGGCGCCGGCGGCCAGCTTCCGTTCCAGCCGGTCCCATTCGGCCGCCCGATCCGCGGCGGTGGGATCGAGGGCGCAGGCAATCGTGAATCCGGCCGGCTGGCCGATCGGCGAGCCCGCCTGGTCCTCGCCCCGGTTGAGCCGGCTGAGGACCTCCACCAGCCCGATCGAGTCCACGTCCCAGACGCCGGATCCGGTGGGATAGTCGCCGATCCGTGGCGGGTCGCCGGTCAACGCAAGGATGTTCCGGACGCCCAGCGCATGGGCTCCGAGGAGCTCCGACTCGATCGCCATCAGGTTCCGGTCACGGGTCGTGAAGTGGACGAGGCACTCGAGGTCGAGGTCGTGCTGGATCCCGAAGGCCACCGCCATCGCGCCCATCCGGACGCGCGCCATCGCCGAGTCGCTGACGTTGACCAGGTCCACGCCCGCGCCCAGGAGGAGCCGGGCGGCCTCGATCGTGCGCTCGATCCGGACCGACCGCGGCGGGTCGATCTCGACCGAGACGACGAACCGGCGATCTGCGAGGGCGGTTGCCAGACGGGTCGGCGGTGGCGCCTCGCCACCCGAGGTCCGCGCGATCTCGACCAGGCGGCGGGCGGGTTGACCCGCGTGCGCGGCGGGCACATCCGCGCCGGGCGTGCCGAGCGGTGAGCGCGTGCCGGTTCGACCCCCGGCCGCGATCTCCGCGTCGAGCGTGCTCCGCATCGTGGCGACGTGATCGGGCGTCGTCCCGCAGCAGCCGCCGACGATGGAGGCGCCGGCGGCCACCATCCGCGACACGGACGAGCCGAAGTAGTCGGGGCCGGCCGCGTAGACGAATCGTCCCTCCAGCCGCTGCGGGAGCCCGGCGTTGGGCATGATCGAGAGACGGGGCCGGTCGCCATCGGGGAGATTCCGGGCAAGCTCGTCGAGGGCATCGAGGCACGCCTGGGGGCCCACGCCGCAATTGACGCCGATGACGTCGACACCGGCGCCAAGCAGCGCCTCGGCCGCCTGCCCGGGGGTCGTCCCGTCCGCGAGCGCGAGCTCCTCGCCAAAGGTGAGGCTGGCCAGGACCGGGAGGTCCGACGACGCCTGCCTTGCCTCCTCGATCGCGAGCAGGAGGTGGCCGAGATCGACGAACGTCTCGAGCACGAACACATCCGCCCCGCCTTCGAGGAGACCATCGATCTGCTCCCGGAATGCCGATCGGATCGAGGCCTCGTCGAGGTGGAGCAGCTCGCGGGTGGGAGCGCCGAGCGGACCCACGGACCCACCGACGAGGGCGTCGCGACCGGCCACGTCGCGGGCCTCTCGGGCGACCTGTGCGGCCCGACGACTGAACCGGTGTGCATCGGCCGCCAGCCCGAAGCTGGCCAGGCGCACGCGGTTGGCACCGAACGAGACGGTTTCGATCAGCTCGGCCCCGGCATCGAGGTATTCGCGGTGGACCTGGCTCACCAGGTCGGGCCGGCTCGATGGCAGCTCGTCCAGGCAGGCACGTTGCGGGATTCCCCGCGAGAACAGGAGCGTTCCGGCTGCGCCATCGGCCAGCAGCGGCCGATCCGCGAGACGCTGCCGGAGTCGATCGCGTGCCGTCACGCGGGAAGCCTACCCCGCGACCGGACGAGGACCAGTCGAGCGGCCTCGTCCAGGACGACCTGTGGTGGGCGGGGACGTCCGTTGTACGAGGAGCCGAACGAGGCGGCGTAGGCGCCGGCATCCCGGATCGCGACGAGGTCGTCGCGTCGCAGCTCGGGCAGCTCGTGGACGCCCAGGCTGTCGGTGGATTCGCAGATGGGACCCTCCACCCGGGTCGGCGACGAGGCCCCCGCCTCGGTCGCCGCCGCGCTCGCCACCGCACGGCCTCCCGCCGTGAGCGCGACGACCGGGTGGCGGGCGCCGTAGAGCGCGGGCCGGATGAGCTCCGTCATCCCGGCATCGAGGATCACCTGGCGGCCGTCGCGTTCTCTCGCGTGGAGGACGCGGGCGACGAGATAGCCGGCCCGGGCGACGAGGAAGCGACCGGGCTCGATCGCGAGCCGGTCGGGACGGCGGTCGGCCGGGATGGCCGCGATCAGCTGGGGCAGCTCGGCGGCGAAGCGTGCCGGATCGGGTGCCGGGTCGCCGACCGGAGCCACGGGGAACCCGCCGCCGACGTCGAGCGTGTCCAGGCCAGGCACCGATCCGCGCAGGAGCGCGAGCATTGCCAGCGATCGTCGAACCGCATCGCGCCAGGCATCGACGGCACCGAGCTGCGATCCGACATGGACGTGGATGCCCCGGGGAACGACCGCGCCAGCACTCCCGAGGACGCGTTCCAGGGCCTCGGAGATCTCGGGCTCGGTGAGCCCGAACTTCGACCCACCCGAGCCCACCGCGAGCCCGCGGTGGGTCTCGGGCGCCACCGCGGGATTCAGCCGGAACAGGACCTCGATCCGCGTCCGTGGCCGTGCGCGGGACGCGAGCCGCACGAGCTCGTCCGCGTCCTCGATCGACTCGATCGACACCCAGCGCAGCGGATCCCCGGCCGCCGCCGCGTCGACGGCCGCTCGCAGGTCCCGCCGCGTCTTGCCTACGCCCTCGAGGGTGATGCGGTGGTTGGGCATGCCCGCGGCGCGCGCCACCGCCCATTCACCGCGGGACACGACGTTCGCGCCGAGGCCAAGTTCCGCCACCAGGCGGACGATCCCCGGCACGTCGTTGGCCTTGACCGAGTAGTGGCGCAGCCACGGATCGGGGAACGCGGCGCGCAGCTCGCGAGCGGCGGCGGCGAGCGACGCGACGTCGGTGACGAAGACCGGCGTTCCGAACCGGCGGGCGGCTCCGCGCAGGCCATCCGCGATCGCCGCCAGGCGATCCGGCGCGGCGGTCCCGCTCAGAACAGCCGGCGTGGCGTCAGGGCGAGGCTGACCAGCGTGGACACGATGCTGATGACGATCGCGCCGAGCAGAGCGCCGATGATCGCGTCAGCGTCGAGGTTGGGCGGGAAGCCACCCACCTTGAAACCCAGCTTCAGCTGGTCGGACAGGAACGCGACGAGGAGCAGCATCGCGGCGTTTATGACGAACGCCACAAGGCCGAGGGTGACGATCGAGATCGGAAACGAGAGGGCCTTGACGATCGGTTTCAGGTACGAGTTGACGATCGCGAAGATCAGCGCGACGAGGAGCAGCTTCCACCAGGCATCGCCGTAGTTGAAGACGATCTGGGGCACGAGCTGGACTGCCACCCACAGGGCCGCGGCGTTGACCACCACCTTGATGACGAGATCACCCACGGGCTACCTCCGACTCGATGGCCGCGCGTCCTGCCGGCACGGACCGATGATCGCAGATGGAACGGTGCGCCTCGCGTTCACCCGGCGCGCCCGAGGCGGGTCCGGAGGCGCTTCCGCACGGCCGGCCACTCGTGGTCGAGGATGCTGTAGTAGGCAGAGTCGCGGCGGCCGTCGTCGCGGGTCACCATGTGCGCCCGCAGGATCCCCTCGAAGGTGGCGCCGATCCCGAGCAGCGCGGCCCGCGAGCGCTCGTTGCGGGCATCGGTCTTGAACTCGACACGCCTTGCGCCCAGGACGTCGAAGGCGCGCTCCAGCTGGAGCAGCTTGGCCTCGCTGTTGACGGCACTCCGCTGCCAGGCGGGAGCGATCCAGGTCCACCCGATCTCGAGCCGCCGATGCTCCGGAGCGATCGTGAGAAAGCGGGTGCTCCCGATCGGCCGGCCACTGGCTCGTTCGACCGTCACCCAGGGGACCTCGAGACCGGCATCGCGGTTGGCCAGCGCGGCGTCGACATAGGCGCGGACGCCATCGCGGTCGGTCGGCGCCACGAGCATCCATGTGAACACGGATGGGTCGACGACCGCGGTCAGGCCGTCCACATGATCGAGCATCATCGGTTCCAGCCGGACGACGTCTCCCTCCAGCGTCACCGGCTCCAGCCAGGCGTCCATACCCTCCATGCTAGCCTCCGGCGGTGCGCACGAAGCTCACGCCGGACGACCTCGGCGACCTGCTGTCGGGGGTTCAGCTCGCCGTCCTCGCCACCACCCGCGCCGACGGGTCCACGCTCCTGTCGCCGATCTGGCACGAATGGGTCGATGGCGGATTCCAGGTTGCGGTGGCCGCCGGCGACGTCAAGCTCCGCCACATCGAGCGCAACCCACGGGTGACGATCGTCGTGGCCGAGCGGGAGCTGCCGTACCGCGGATTCGAGGTTCGCGGCGACGCCCGGATCGTCGCCGAGCCGTACGCCGCGGCGATGCGCCGGATCGGCTCGCGCTACCTGGGGCGGGCGGCGGAGGCAGCGTATCCGGATGGGCTCCCCGGCGCCGTGATCCGGATCGAGCCCGGCGACAGCCGCGGCTGGGACTTCCGTGACGACCTCGCCGCGATGGGCGTCAGCCTCGCATGACGACGTCCGCCGACGGGTTCGCCGGTCGTGTCGAGGCCTTCCTGGCGGAGACGTTCGCGCTCGATCCCATCCGGGCGACCGACGCCGGGATGCACGGGCACGACACCGAGTGGCCCGACTGGTCCGATGAAGGCCGACGCGCCCGGATCGCCTTTGCCGACCGGTGGTTGACCGAGCTCCGCGCATTCCCGGATGGCGAGCTCACCGCGGACCAGCGCATCGATCGCGATCAGCTCGTGGGTGAGCTCGAGGCATTGCGATTCTCGGAGACCGACCTTCGGCAGGACGCCTGGGATGCTCTGGCATGGGTCGAGGGCATCGGCACCGGGCTGTTCCTGATCCTCGCCCGCGAGTACGCGCCGCCACCGGTCCGTGTGGCTGCACTGACCGGGCGTCTGGCCGCACTGCCTCGCGTGGTCGATGCAGCGATCGACGCGCTCGTCGGCCTGCCGGGGATCCCCGTGTCGCGGCTCCACGCCGAGACGGCGGTCGACCAGCTGCCGGGAGTCAGCGAGTTGGTCGCCGAGGCCGTGTCGTGGGCCGAGGACGCTGCGACCGCGGATGGCGATGTGGCCCACCTCCTGCCCGACCTGCGAGCGGCCGCCGACCAGGCTCGCGATGCCGTTGGGCGCCTCGAGGCCCATGTTCGGGACGTCGTGCTTCCGTCATCCGAGGGAGAAGGCCGCCTCGGCGCGGAGCGTTTCGAGCATCAGCTGCGCCATACCCTCCGCGATCCGGAGGTCGATGCGGAGCGCCTCCTGGGCCGGGCGGAGCGGGAGGCTCGTGCCGTCCGAGCCGAGATGAGGCGGATCGCGATCGAGCTGTGGCCGGCGCGACTTCCCGGACGGCCGCTACCGGCCGACGAAGGGCAGATCATCCGTGGCGTTCTCGACGCGATCGCGGCCGAGCATCCGGCCGCGGACGACCTGCTCGATGCCTGCCGGACGCGGCTCGCTGAGATCGAGGCGTTCTGCCGGCAGAAGGGCCTCATCGGTCTCGCGGCCGAGCCGCTGACGATCGACTGGGCGCCTGCCTTCCTGCGCGGGTTCGGCGGCGCCTCGCTGTGGTCACCTGGGCCGCTCGATCGCTCGCTGCCGGCGCTGTTCCTGATCACGCCCGTCCCCGACGAGTGGTCGGCGGACGAGCGCGAATCCTGGCTACGCGAGCTCAACGACCGACAGATCTCACTGCTCACGATCCACGAGGCGGTGCCCGGCCACTATCTGCAGGGCGTCCGGGCAAATGAGGAGCCGTCCATCGTCAGGACCGTGTTCGGGAGCGGGGTGTTCGCCGAAGGCTGGGCGGTCTACGTGACCCAGGTCATGATCGATGCCGGATTCGACAGCGACGACCTGGCGCTCCGGCTCGTCCACTGGAAGTTCTACCTGCGCGCGATCCTCAACGCGATCCTTGACATCCGCGTTCACGCCCACGGGATGACCGAGGAGGACGCGATCGCACTCCTGGTCGACGGCGGGTTCCAGGAGCCGTCCGAGGCCCGCAACAAGTTCAAGCGGGCGCGGCTCACCTCCGCCCAGCTGTCGACCTACTTCGTGGGCGGTACCGCCCTCCAGGACCTCGAGGTCGAGGTCCGCCGGCGGGCCGCGGCCCGGGTGGGGATCGCGTGGGAGCGGGCGGGCGACGGCGATCTCCCGGGTGGTCACGGGGACAGCCCGGGATTCGCGCGCCGACAACACCTCGAGGCGGTGATCGCCCACGGGACACCACCCATCCCACTGCTCCGCAGGATCCTGCTCGACGACGAGGAGTCCTAGCGCCCGATCGCTCGGGCGGTCGCCTCCACGGCGTCCCGCTCGACGCGGTGGATCACCGCCAGTCGCTCGCCGATGTCCGCGAACATGCCCGCGATCGCGTCCTTGGAAAGCGGGAACTCACGGCCGTAGCGTCGCCGGGTTGCCCACACGCGCTCGGCGGCCGCGATCGCCCGGGCCCGGCCCGGCTCGCCGTCCATCACCGCATCGTGGAGCTCCTCATCGGCGTCCACGGCATCGGCGGCGCCGTCGAGCTCGTCGGGCATCGCCGCGGCGGCGAGGTCTTCCCACAGGTCGGCGCTTGCTTCCCACGCGGTTGCGGCGTCGAGCAGGCCGGGTCGATCGAGGATCGCGGCGCTCTCCCGGAGCCCGGTGGCGTACAGCTCCCGGAGGTGACCGCCGTTCGCCCCGATCCCACCGTCCACCTCCTCGATCACGGACAGCAGCACGCCGAACAGCCCGTGGCCGGTCGCGAACACGCGTGGCCAACCCTTGGCGTTCCGGGTGTCGGTCATCAGGCGACTCCACTTCCGCCAGGCCGGGAGCGAAAACGAATCGGAGGGCGACCGGAGGTGATCCACCTGGTCCTCCAGGCCGGCCACGAGTGCTTCCCGTAGCCGACCCTCGGACATGGGCCGCGGCGTCGGCCGGATCTCAACCAGGCGGTGCTTCCACGATCCGATCCGAGCTCGAGCGGCGGCGAGCACCTCGGCGTCCACGTGGAATGGTTCGGCACCTCGATCGTCCACGCGGTAGCCATCGTTGGTCCGCGCGGTCACCACGACCGGATAGCCCCCATAGCCGAACAGCTCGACCGGCAGACCCCAGGTCCCGATGGCCCCCATTTCGATCGCGACGATCGCCGGCAGCCCACGATCCAGGATCGCGTCCAGCGTGGCCCGTGCGGCGCGGGCACCTCCGGTCTCGTGGGCCACATATTCGATGCCCAGCCGCTCGATGGCCGTGGCCATCCATGCGGCCGGGTACTGCCAGCGGTTGCGGAAGCCGAGCGTCACGATCGCGGCCTCGGCCCCCTTGAATTCCCACAGGATGTAGCCGGCGCCCAGGCCCCCACCGGCAACGAGGACGAGCGCCTCGCTCAGTGGTCGGCCGGTGACCGGTGACACGGTGCCCGTGAGGGCCAGCGCGGTCTCGACCGCGGACGTATCGGGGTGGATGCCCTGGGCCGGTCCGTCGGGGGTCGTCGGGGCGCTATCGCCGAGCAGCGACCGTCTGGCCGCGGCGTAGCTCTCGCCGGTCTTCGACTTCCGGGCGCGGACGAGCCGTTTGAAACCCTTGCGGGTGGTCATCGTTCGATCTCCGTCACGGCCCGACGCGGGTGCCCACGCCACACGACGCCAGGCCGGTCGGATGATCGAACCGGTCGTCCCGAGGATTCGAGATCCCCTTTACCTCCGCGCGCCGGCCCGCGTGGGGAGCCGGTCAGAAGGTCGGGCGTGGGAGACGCCGATCTGAGTGTACGCGGCTGTCAACGCCCCGGCTTCGTGCGTTTCCGACTCGGCTGGGCCCCCAGGGCACCCTGCATCCGTTCCACGCGGTACGCGGTCTGCTCGGCCGACTGCCGGAGCCGGTCGGCGACCCGACCCGCGGTCGCGGCCGCCCCGGATCCGCCCGCGATCGCCTCGGTCGCGACCAGCAAGGTGAGCATCCGGTCCAGCCGCTCGCGATCGACGTAGATCACGCCCTCCCAGGTGTTGACGCCGGTCGCGCCGCGAACGGCGGCGTCGCCCAGCCACGCCTCGAACACGCGTCCCGGGAGCGTCGCGGCCGGCCCGCGGAGCGCCGACGGCCGGGCGCCTCCGATCAGTGCCCGGACCAACGGACCGTCAGCGAGCGTTGCCTCGAGCGCCGCGCCCAGGCGGAGTGCGTCGAACGTCGTCGGGTCCACGTCGGCGAGGACCGCCCACGCTCGGAGCGACGCCGCGTCCGGCCCTGGGAGGCCGGCGGCCGCGGCGGGCACGGCCCCGAGCCGATCCGTCGCCGCGACTGGGTCGAGACGGACGTGCTCGTCGAGTGCCTCGAACAGTCCCGCCACCGCCGGCGGCTGGGCGGGATCCGAATCGACGACGACGCGAAGCGCGACGTGGACCGGCTCCAGGACCAGGTTGCGGAGCTCGTCGTCCAGGCTGGGGACCCCGCGTCGCTCCAGCCGCTCGGCGAGCCTCCGCCACGGCGCGTCCGGATTGTCGCGCTCCTCACGGAACTCCCACAGCACGCGGCATCGATAGCCGTCGAGCTCGAACCACAGTCCGTCGCTGACCACGGCCGACACCGGACGGATGAACTCGAGACCGCTGCGCTGGTCGCGGAATGTCAGGTACAGCGCCTGGTCGGCGCCGTTCTCGACCGGAAGCCCCAGCCCGTCCGCCAGCGAGCGATGCACGAGCCGTTTCGACCCATCGGGCGCCTTCTCCACGAAGCCCACGGCGTCCCGGATCCGTCCCGCCGTCGTGGCGTAGCGGTTGTGATAGACGACGAGTGACCGGGTCTCGCCATGGCCGTTCGAATAGGCGTACACGTTCTCGTCCACGGTCCCGGACTCGGTCACGAAGTCATACAGCCGGAAGTCCGCCGATCCGGCGAACCACGAGCGTCGATGGAGCACGGGGAACAGGGCCACCTCGTGATGGGCCACCAGGCCTTCGTCCGGTGGCTCGTCCCGTGTCGGTCGACGGAACTCGTGGCCGTACTTCTCGCCGTAGCCCTCGATCTGGCCGTGGCCGAGCATCGGCAGCCCGGGGAGCGTCGCGAGCAGGGTGGCGACGCCGAAGTACTTGTCACCCTTGCCGAAGCCGTCGACTGCCGGCTCCTCGTCCGGGTTGGTCATGAAGTTCACATAGCGCCCCAGGATCTCGGGGTCGAACTCCAGCGTGTCCCGGATGACCTTGCGGTACTCCGCGTTGTGCTCGTCGCGGAGCATGTGCATGAACGCGCTGTTGTAGACCCGATGCATGCCGAGGGTGCGAACGAAGTAGCCCTCCATCAGCCAGAACGCCTCGGCCAGCAGGAGCGTGTCCGGCACCTCGGCGGCCACCCGGTCGACCACGTCGCGCCAGAACTCGGTGGGCATCAGCCGCTCCCATTCCGCGGCCGGCACCGCGTGCTCGGCCCGGGACGGGATCCCGCCGCCATGCCCCCGCTCAGGGAACCACAGCCTCCGGACGTGGCGCCGGGCGAGGACCATCGCGGCATCGAACCGGATCACCGGGAAGCGCCGTGCGACGTCGAGGATCGTCTGGATCACCTGCTCCCGGACCTCGTCCCGCGAGAAGTCGAGCTGGGCGGTGTCGTTCCAGGGGAAGCTCGTGCCGTCGTTGCCGTGGTAGATGTACCGGACGTCGCTCGACCAGGTATCCGTTCGCTGGAAGACCACGGCGGCATCGCTGTTGTCCCAGTAGTGGTCCTCGAGCCGGATCGAGACACGATCGTCGTCGGAGAGGTCCGGTCCACCGAACGCGTAGGAGGGAAACGGCGGTTCCGAGACGGACAGGAACCACTCGGGATGTTCGATCACCCAGCGCGAGTCGATCCCCATGTGGTTGGGCACCATGTCGGCCGCCAGCCGGATCCCGCGGGCCCACGCGCGGTCGCGCAGGTCCCGCCAGGCCGACTCCCCGCCCAGGTCCTCAGCGAGCGCGTAGTCGTCGAGGGCGTAGGCCGAGGCCACCGCGTCCGGGTTGCCACGAAGTCGCTTGATCCGCTCCGACGCCCGGCTGCGTCGCCACAGGCCGATCAACCACAGGCCGGTGATGCCCCAGCGGGCGAGGCGATCCAGCTCGTCGTCCGGGATGGCGTCGAGCGTCCGGATCTCGCGCCCGTATCGGCGTGAGAGCTGGTCGAGCCAGACGTAGGTGTGCTTGGCCAACAGGATCAGCCGGGGCATCCACTCGCTGTCCCACGAGAACCCCTCCGGCTCGGCGTCCAGGCCGGTGAAAGATGGAGCCTCCGCCGGCCCCGGTCCGCCACCGAAGCGGAGGTGGAGCGCCTGCTCCTCCTCGGCCAGGATTCCCAGGCCCAGGTCCAGGCGATCCAGCAGCTCCGGCGGCAGGAGGTCCGACCAGTGCTGGCGGATCCATCGCAGCTGGGCCGCCAGGGAGGTCGGTGCCGCACGCATCGGCGCGCGCAGGAGCTCCGGCAGCCGCAGCCCGTCCAGCCCCGGTCCGTCGGCGGCCAGCCGTTGCTCGAAGGCGGCCACGAATCGGCGATAGTCGGGATCGGCGTCCAGCGGCGCATCGTCGACCAGGTCGCGGATCGGGCCGAGTGCCGGGTTTTCGTTGATGAGCGCCACCAGGTACAACTCCTCGTCGGTGGCCTCTCGCGGGGGCGCGCTGCCGGGCGGGGGGTGCGCCGGGAATGCCTCGGCAAACGCGCGCTCGATCCGCGTCGTCGTCCGTGGCCCGAGCTCCCGATCCAGGTCCTGGGCAACCGCCGCGAGGATTGGCGGCAGGCGGTCGCGGAGCATCCGAACCGTGACCGCGTGCCACGCGCTGTGGAGGAGGCCGGCCGCGATCACGTCGCCCGACGGCACCGTCGGCGGCTCGCCCTCGGTGGCGCGCCGGCGGTTCATCGCCTCGGCGATTCGGCGGGCAGCGGCCGTCTCGAGGGCCAGGTGGCCGCGCGGATCCCCGCGCTGCGGCTCGCCCAGTTCGTATCGCGCCCGCGCGGCTCCAGCGACCCGCAGCTCGCTCATCGGGGAGAGTCTGTCATGCCCCGGCGTTCACCGGGCCCGTCGAGGCGCGGGTTCAGGCCTCGGTCGCGACGGGTTCGGGGGCGGCGGGCTCGGTGCCCGCGGCGTCGGCGGCCCGGCTCGCCTGGACGTGCTCGATCGCGCGCCTGAGCAGCTCCAGGCCCGAGGGGTCGAACTCGTACGCCCAGAGCCGGATCCGCTCCGGCCTCGAGAAGCGGCCCTCCAGCCCGCTCGCCACCGCCTCGCGCGAGAGCAGGATCACGTCCGCCGTGCGATCGATCACCGACAGGTCGTCGTCGGAGCCGATCGTGGCGGCCACGATCTCGACGCCCTTGGTGCCCGACAGCGCGAGGGTCTCGGCGATGTTGTCCGTGCCCCGCTCCGAGGCGCAGATCAGGCCCACCCTGGACCCGGGCGGGAGGCTGGTCACCTCATGGACGATCTCCATGTAGCCCGGACCCACCAGCATCGCGATTACCGGCAGCTGGCCGTGGACGAACGCCTGCGCCTCGTCCGCATGGAACGTCGTCGTCGCGACCAGGTCGTAGTGGAACCGGTCGAGGCGATCCGGCAGGTCGTCCAGGAGCGTCCCCTCGGCCTCGATCGCGCCACCGAACGCGTCGTTGAGCGCCTCCGCGTCGTAGGCGGCGTCGGCGTTCGTGCACTCGGCGAACAGGACACGAACCTGCGGCCCGGGCCGCTTCCGCTCGGACGCCGCCGCGAACGTGGCCGTCGCGACCTCGTCGGCAGAGAACCCAGCCTGTGCGGCACGCCGGAGCATCTCGGCCACCAGGCCCGCCAACGCCTCAGCACCGCGTCGCTGTGGGGGCCGGCTGGCGACGTGGGTGCCGGCGCCATGGCGACTGGTGACGTACCCGGCGTCGGCCAAACGTCGATAGACGGCGCGGATCGTGTTGGGGTTCACTCGGATGGCAGCGCCGAGCTCACGCACCGTGGGCAGGCGCATGCCGGGCAGAAGCCTGCCGGAATCGATCTGGTAGGCGAGCTGCCAGTAGATCTGGGTCGAGATCGGGACATCGGAGTCCCGCTCGACATCGAGCTCGTTACCGGCATTCGCTGGGAGAGCTGGCTCCGGTACTTCGGAATGGGTTGACATAGTCTAGTAGTCCAACTAGTATCCAACTTGGCCTAGTCAACTGTATCAAAAGGAGGTGTCCTATGGATGGGCTCCTCGTCCTGTTCGGGATCTTCGCGGCGCTGACCTTCCTCGGAATGGCCACGATTGCGTTCGGTGTCGACTCGCGAGACGGCTCCTCGGACCCGCGGTCGCCCGTTCGACCGACCGGGATCGCCTGACCCGTCACCCACCCACGAGCCGCCACCCCCGGCGGCACGTCCTCGTCAGCCCGCGGTGCGCAGGCCGCGGGCTGACGGATTCCAGGACGGGCGGAGCGCAGCGAACGCGCTGCGTCCCCTCATCCGCCAATGCTCGCCTGGTGAACGCAATCACGACCCCACGACCTCGGCCACCCGCGAGCGACAGGCATCCAGGCACGGATCCCATGCCAGCCACCGACGGGGCGGCGGCGATTTCAGTGCTGGCGCTTGCCCGGCGGTCGTCAGCGAGTCTTCGCGGAACAGTCAATTCCCGGTAGCGCGAACCGCTGCGGCCCCACGTGGCTGGCGGCGCATCGCCCGAAGCCGGGCAACCCGCTGAGCGATCGGTGGATGGGTGGAGAACAGGCCTCCCATCGCGGCGCCCGAGAGCGGACTGACGATCCACAGGTGGGCGAACGCCGGGTTCGTTGCCGGGTCGCGCGGGCCACCTCGCCGCAGCCGTCCCAGCAGGGACTGCCGGGTGCTGGCGGCCTCGAGGTGCTCGAGCGCCTCGGCGAGGCCCTCGGGGTCACCGGTCAGGGATGCTCCCGAGGCGTCGGCCAGGTACTCGCGGCCACGGCTGACGGCGAGCTGGACGATCAGCGCCGCGATCGGCGCCAGGATGATCGCGGCCAGCAGTCCGAGGACATTCCCACCGCCGTTCTCGTCGTCGCCACCACCGAAGATCATCTGGAACTGGGCCATCTGGGCCAGGAAGCTGATCGCGCCACCGATCGTGGCCGCGATCGTACCGACCAGCGTGTCGCGGTTGCGGACGTGCGACAGCTCGTGCGCCAGCACGCCGGTCAATTGCCGCTCGTCCATGACCTCCAGGATGCCCGTGGTGACGGCCACGGCCGAATGCTCCGGATCGCGGCCGGTCGCAAACGCATTCGGCTCGGGACGATCCACGAGGTACAGGCGAGGCATCGGAATGCCGCCGCGGCGGGCGAGATCCGCCACGATTGCACGCAGCCGTGGCAGCTCGTCGGGGCGCAGCTCGCGGGCGCCGTTCGCGCGGAGCGCCAGCGTGTCGCTCTTCCAGTAGACGAAGCCGTTCATCGCAACGGCCAGGACGAGGGCCATGACCATCCCGGTCTGGCCGCCGACGAGGCCACCGACGAGGACCAGGATCCCGCCGAGCGCGGCGAGCAGCGTCCAGGTCTTGAGCGTGTTCGTGAACATCACCATTCGTTGGTCTGACGCGCCTCCCTTCGGCGCGTGCCGGCAAATCCCGGCCGAGGCGACCGACCCGGTCACCAGCGTCAATTCTGGGTTTGGCGCGCGCGAAGGGCCACCGTGCGGGCGAGAAGACCCGATGAAGATTCGTCCATCAGACAGGACCCGGCTGGCCGACCTCGCTCAGGGCGTGGCGATAGATCGCGGCGCCATCGAGGCCACGCCCGGGTGACACCAGCAGGCCGAGGTCGGCGACCAGCCGGCGTTCCAGGTGGCCGGCGGCGATGCCGTCGAGGATCCGCGCGGCCCGGGCCGCGAACCGCAGCACCTGGCGGGTTTCCGAACGTGCCGGATCCTCCCAGAACCACGCGTCGGACGAGAACATCGCCAGCCGCCAACGCTGCGCCTCCATCAGCTCCAGGAAGCGTGGCCGGTCATCCTTGCGGCCCACCCAGCGCGCTGCGAACTCGTCCGCGCTCTCGGCACCGAGGACGACACGGACGTACTCGTCTCGTGCGAGCCACGGGTCCGGCGAGCCCTCGACGCCTGCCGACAGGGATTCCGTGAGCGCATCGATGCCGCCCGCGAGGTGTTCGAGCGCCGCACGGAGCGGACCCTTCCAGCGCCCATCCGGAACGTCCGGGCACTCGTGGGTCCAGCGTGCGATTCCGTGATGGCAGCTCCACGACGTGCGCTCGGTGATCCGCGCGACCGGAAACGACTCCACCGGCGGGCCGATGAGCTCGGACGCGAGCTCGACGACATCGAACCCGCGATCGACACCAGTCGGGTCGGGCATCACCAGGCGGTGGAGGAACAGGTCTCGGAACTGCTGGTGGTGCCCATAGAGCTCGCCATCGGTCGCGATGAGGGCCAATGGCCCGGTGCCGCCGCCGTCCGGCGGCGCGGCGAGGCGGATCGCCACCCGCTCGCGAGCGAACCGGTCGGCGTCGCTCGTCGCCGACGGTTCGAACGAGACGGCGGCCGAAAGGCCGGCGTCGTAGAAGGCGATCACGATCGAGCGACCGCCGCCGAGATCGACGCGGTACGGCCTGCGCGTGTCGAGCGCCGTCTCCGCCGCCTGCCACGGCGCGAGGATCGTGTAGCGCACGCCCTCGTCGACGAGCGCCCGGAGCGTCGGCAGGTCCACCGCCGTCTCGGGCAGCCACAGGCCCTCGGCCTCGCGGCCGTATCGGTGGCGGAAGTCGGCCAGTCCCCAGCGGATCTCGGTTCGCCGGTCGGCCGCCGAGGCGAGCGGCAGGATCGAGTGGTGGAAGCTCTGGGCGATCGCCGATCCCCGGCCTCCGGCGGCCCGGTCGGCTGCGATGAGCCCGTGATACGTCTGTGGCGACTCGGTCTCCAGCCACGACGCGAGCGTCGGGCCGACGTCGAACGAGACGTTGGCGAGCGTACCGCGCTCGGCCAGCGGTCGATAGCACTCCGCGTCGATCCGGGTGTTCCAGTCGTGGAACGGTGCCGCCGACGGATCGGCCGGGAGGTGCCCCGAGAACGGGTCCACCCGCAACGGCTGATAGAGATGGGCGTGGACCGCGAGACGGCCGCGGGTCACCGGCTCGCCCCAGCGACTACGGGCTCGTCCGCGGCGAGATCCCGCTCCACCGTGGCCACGTGGCGGATCGCGATCCTGAACCGATCTCCCGGAGCCATCCTGACGACCTGCGACAGGAGGAGCGCCGAGCCCTGGTAGACGCGTTCGAAGCCGTCCTCCGAGTTCGAGACGGTCTCGATCGGGGCCCACCACGCATCCACGGCCGGCTCGATGGTGGTCCGGATCGCGAGAGCGAGCTCGTCGTTGCCCTGGGCGAGCGAGGCGATGCCGGCGGCGGCACCCTGCCGGTCATGAGCGATGCGATCCCCATCGACCTCCCACCAGGCCGCGGGATTGCCGCCCCCACCGAGCATCGTCGTGGCCCACTCCACCCCGACCCTGGCGTGGATCGGTTCGCGGCCCCGATTCTCGACCTCGGTGATGACCTCCAGCGCGGGTTGGAGCCGCCGTCCGCCGAGCGAGATCGACTTTGACACTCGGACCGCTCCATCCCGCCGGGCCACGAGCAGGCCGGGCCCGAGCTCCTCGACCTCGAACGCGCCGCCGAGCGCATCGCCAAGCTCGGTGGCCGTGCCGTCGGCCCAGCCGGCCTGTGACGTCGCGAGGTCGAGGACGCGGACCAGGGCGGACCGCCGCTCGTAGGCGTCGTCGTGGAGCCGATCTGCCAACCCCGGCTCCTTCGACCGCACATCCGCCGCAACCGCCTCCGATCGGCCACCCGGGTCGACGAGGCCGCCGTCTCCAACGGAAACGGCCACGCGGCCGGCCGCGCGCAGCCGCTCGTGGTCGGCCTCCGGGCGCCGCCGGAGGACCGCCGTGACCGCGTGTCGTGGAGCACGGAGGTCCCAGGCCCCGATCCCTGCCCCCTCGTCCAGATCGACCGTCACCACCTGCCCGGCGTCGGCGAGCTCGACCTCGTCCCGCCCGTCCAGGTCCAGGTCTGCCAGCCGTCCGACGGCGGTCGTACCGAGGGCGCGGTCCGCGAGATCCTCGGCCGCGATCAGCTCCGCGTGCGTGGCCAGCCGGAGATGACTCAGATAGATCCCGCCAAACAGGCCATGCCAGTAGCAGTCGTTCGATTGCCCGCGGCCCAGGTGATCCAGGGCGGCACGGCGCACCGGTCCTTCCGCCAGCGTGGCGACCTTGTCCGAGATCCGAAGCATCTGCTTGTGGAGGTCGTTGATCTCGCGATAGCGGACCTGGAAGTTTCGCCAGGAGGCGCCGCGGAGCCAGCGGGCCTCGGGGGCGCCGGTCGCATGGGCTCGCTGAACTGCGGCGGCAAACGCGACCGATTCCTCCGCCGGCAGCGCCCACTCACCCATCTCCGCGTACGACGAGGTCGGGATCTGGACCCGCCCGATCGGCGACGAACCCTCGAGCCACGCCGATGGCGTGACCGTCGTCAACCAATCCGCGTTGGCCTCGATCGCCTCGAAGAACCGCTCGACCCAACGGCCACTTCCCCAGCAGTGCTCCCACGTTGTCGGCCAGGCGCCGAATTTCTCGCCGTCGTCGCCCATCGTCCCCAGCCGATCGCCGGCTTCGGTGGCGTGATCGCGAAGGTGATCGATGACGTCGTCGACGTCCCCGAACGGGATCCGGTAACGAAGCCCCTGCTCGGTCCCGAACACCGTCAGCAGCCTGCCCTGGTCCTCCGTCGTGAACGTCCCCCACAACCGGTCCTCGGCGATGCTCGCGGCCCGGAAATGGGCGTCGTCGAGGATCGTCCAGCGATAGCCGGCGTCCGTCAGCGCCACCGGCAGGTCGGGCTCCCATACCCGCTCCGCCAGCCAAGCGCCGGTCGGCCGCCGGCCGAACGTCGCCTCCAGCTCATCGGCCATGCGCCGGAGCTGCTCGATCCGGTCGCGCTCGGGGAGGGACGCCAGGATCGGCTCGTACCAGCCCCCGCCCATGATCTCGACCTGGCCGCGATCCTGGAGGGCTCGAAGACGATCGACGTGCCCTCGCTGCTCGGTCCGGAGCCAGCCCAGCAGGGGACCCGAATCGTGGATCGCGAGCCGGATCTGCGGGTGCCCCTCGAGCGCCTCGACCATCGGCCGGTACGCGCGTTCGTAGACGTCCTGGATCACCCAGCCGAAGTTGCCGATCGGTTGGTGATTGTGGATCGCGAGGCAGAGCGAGATCCGACCGGCCATCGGGGCGGGTGCCCGGCGAGGCGTCAGCCCGCCTCGGCGCCGATCGCCGCCTGCTGGCCGGCGGGCTGCGGCGGGACCACCCCCGCCGCCGGCAGGTACAGCCGCTCCGTGTACTCGCGGAGCATGCGGGTGGTCGAGAAGCGCCAGAACGTGGAGCTGATCGACCGACGCATGAGGGCGATCCAGTCTGACGGCAGTCCCTTGGCATCTCGCGCGTAGTAGCGCGGGACGATCTCGGTCTCCAGGAGCCGATAGAGGTCCATCGCGTCGGACCAGTCCTGCGCACCCTCGTCCGGATCCATCTCGCGTCCGCCGATCGCCCAGCCGTTCTCGCCGTTCCAGGCCTCGTCCCACCAGCCGTCGAGAACGCTCACGTTGACCACGCCATTCGCCGCCGCCTTCATCCCCGACGTCCCCGATGCCTCGAGCGGTCGGCGCGGGTTGTTGAGCCAGACATCGACGCCCTGGACGAGGAAGCGCGCGATCCGCATGTCGTAGTCCTCGAGGATGAACACCCGACCTCGGAGCTTGTCGGATCGGGAGCGCGCGAAGATCTGCTGGATCACCTGCTGACCGGGACGGTCGGCGGGATGAGCCTTGCCGGCGAACACGATCTGGACCGGACGGTCCTCGTCCCACAGGAGGCGGGCGAGGCGGTCGATGTCGGAGAAGATCATCGACGCCCGCTTGTAGGTCGCGAACCGACGGGCGAAGCCGATCGTGAGCGCCTCGGGATCCAGGACGTGCTCCAGCTCCTCGAGCACGGCCGGAGCCTCGCCCAGGCGGGCGAACTGGTTGCGGAGCCGGCCCCGGGCGAAGATCGCGAGCTCCCGCTTCTGGCGCTGGTGCGCCTCCCAGACCGCCGACGCCTGGATGCGGTCGATCCGCTCCCAGAACCGGCGAGCCGGGGTCTGGTCGTCGAGGGCGTCGAGATCGGCGTCGAGGTGGCCCTCGAACAGGTCACGCATCGAGGTCCCGATCCAGGTCGGCGTGTGGACGCCGTTCGTGATGCCCAGGATCGCCTGGCCGCCGATCACCGGCGCCCAGGTGTCGTTGGCGACCATCGCGTGCAGCTGGCTGACGGCATTCGCACCGCCGGTGAGGCGGAGCGAGAACGCGGTCATGTCGAACTGCCCTGGGTCCGCGTCCACCCCAAGCCCGAGCTCCAGCACCCGGTCGACCGGGACGCCTCCCGTCTGGGCACGTCCGTCGCCGTCGAGGAGCGGACCGGCGACGCGACGAACGAGGTCGCCGTCGAAGCGCTCGTTGCCGGCCGAGACCGGGGTATGGATCGTGAACACGCTGTCCCGCCGAACGGCCGTCCACGCGTCGTCGAGCGTGCTCCCTGCCGCGACCCGCTCGCGCGCTCGCTCCGCGAGCAGGAACGCACTATGGCCCTCGTTGAGATGCCACACCGCGGGATCGATCCGGAGCGCGCGGATCGCGCGCACACCGCCGACACCGAGCACGAGCTCCTGGTGGAGCCGCATCTCGCGCCCGCGGACATAGAGGATGTGGCTGATCGGCCGGTCCGCCTCGCCGTTCTCCGGGACGTCCGTGTCCAGCAGCAGCACGGGCACACGACCCACCTGCGCGCACCACACGGCGACCGTCAGGTCCCGGCCCGGAAGCTCGAGCGTCACGCTGAGCGCGTCGCCCTCGGCGTCCTGGACGCGCGACAGCGGCAGCCGCGACAGGTCGTAGTCCGGGTACGCGTGCTCCTGGTGACCATCGGCATCGATCGTCTGGCGGAAGTAGCCCTTGCGGTAGAGCAGGCCCACGCCGACCAGCGGCATGGCCATGTCCGACGCGGTCTTCATATGATCGCCCGCGAGCACGCCCAGGCCGCCGGAGTAGATGCCGAGCGACTCGTAGAAGCCGTACTCGGCGCAGAAGTAGGCGATCGGGCCGCGGAACTTGTCGCCGTGGCGACGCCGGAACCACTGGTCCCGACCGTCGGCCATGTAGCGGTCGAACTCGTCCAGGACATCCTGGTACTCGGCCATGAACGCCGGATCGTCGAGGAGGTCGGCCCAGCGCACGGCCCCGGCGATGACCGGCACGGGGTTCCGGTAGCGGGCCCAGGCCGTGGCATCGATCCGGCTGAACAGGATCTTCGCGCGCGGGTGCCAGCTCCACCACAGGTTGTAGGCGATCCGCCGCAAGCCCTCCAGCTGGGGAGGGAGCCGGAACGAGGCGGCGGGGATCGACGGGATGTCGACCGCGGGTTCCATGGCCTCGCATCATAGCGACCGCGAATCGCGGTTGAACCGGTTTAGTGCGCCCTCACTGGGCGTCGCGGCACCGCGGAATCAGCGTCCGCATCAACCGCGCGGCCCAGCGTCCGCACCAGCGTCAGCCGGGTTGCGCCAGGCGATCTCCAGGCGATCGCATGACCGCGGGTTCACGCCGTTCGACCCCCACGCCGTCGCCTGACGCACCCTCCCTGCACGGAGCCTCGCCGCGGTCGGCCAGCGCCTGTCTTTGCGACCGCGTAACGGTCGCCTGACGCGATCGGTGTCGGCCGACCCGGCCCCCCACCTACCATCGCCCAATGGGCATCCGGGTCGCATTCATCGCTGCCGAGTGCGAGCCGTATGCGAAGGCCGGCGGGCTGGGGGACGTGGTCGATGCCCTCGCCAGGGCCCTCGGACGGCTCCCGGCCGAGGCCGGTATCGACAGGCCGGTGGACGTGTACCTGCCCCGCTATCGATGGCTGCCCGGAGAAGGCCCGGCGACGACGATCACCGTGCCCGATCCTCCGGCCGGCGGTCGCGCGACCGTGCGGATCGTCGATCAATGGGCCGACGGCTACCGGCTGCGG
>DATBLH010000065.1:0-55231 GCA_036555445.1 Candidatus Limnocylindrales bacterium | reverse complement strand
GGTGTGATGCCGACCGCCCACTACGCGACCGAGGTGCGCGATTCAGAGGGCCACGTCGTCCGCGCGATCGCGCCGGGCCCGGTCGGCCAGGTGATCTCGCCGGCGACCGCGAAGACGCTCACGACGATGCTCGTCGGCGCCGTCATCGTCGAGAACACACCAGAAGGCGGCGTGACAGCCGCGCCTCTCGGCGCCCAGGTCATGCGAGCCGCGCTCGGGAAGTAGGCCTCTTGCCCTCGCTCTGCCGGGACAGGACCCGCGGCGAGAGCGCGACGGGCGAGGGAACTGCGCGCGTGGCGGGTTCGTATATGAACCGAGGGGTCGCGAACGCTGTTCTCGAAGTAACCCTGATACTTCTAGGTGGGCGCGGAAACTGAACGAAGAGGGGTAAGAAGGCATCGTGGAGAAGGCCTTGATCGCGCGGGTCAATGGCGTGGTGGAGAACGTCGAGCGCGTCATCTTCGGCAAGCACCACGAGATCGAGCTCGCGCTGGTCGCGCTCCTCTGCAGAGGCCACATCCTCGTCGAGGACGTGCCCGGCACCGGCAAGACCGTCCTCGCCAAGGCGCTCGCGCGGAGCCTGGGCTGCTCCTTCCGCCGGATCCAGTTCACCCCGGATCTGCTCCCGTCCGACGTGACCGGCGTCTCGATCTTCAACCAGCGCACGAACACGTTCGAGTTCCGGCCCGGCCCGGTCATGAGCCAGGTGGTGCTCGCCGACGAGATCAACCGTGCCACGCCGAAGACCCAGTCGAGTCTCCTCGAATGCATGGAGGAGCGGCAGGCCACGGTCGACGGCGTGACCCACCTCATGCCCGACCCGTTCCTGGTCATCGCCACCCAGAACCCGATCGAGTACGAAGGCACGTTCGCGCTGCCGGAGGCGCAGCTCGACCGATTCATGCTTCGCCTTCGGCTCGGGTACCCGCAACCGATCGAGGAGATCGTCATCCTCGACGAGCAGAAGCGGGTCCATCCCCTGGAAGAGCTCGACGAGGTGTGCTCGGTCGCCGAGCTGCAGGCGATGCAGGCGGCGGTTCGCGAGATCTACGTGGACTCGACCGTCTCGGAGTACATCGTCCGGCTCGTGAACTCGACGCGCAATCACCCCGACATCTACCTCGGCGCATCGCCGCGTGGTTCGATCGCGCTGTATCGAGCCGGGCAGGCGCTGGCCGGCCTGCTCGGGCGCGACTACGTCATCCCGGACGATGTCAAGACCCTTGCCGAGCCGGCGCTGGCGCACCGCCTGATCATCAAGACCAGCTCCTCGATCCACGACGTGCAGTCGGGTCAGGTCGTCCGAGACCTTCTCGACAGCACGCCGGTGGAGGTTGGCCCGGTGACCGAGCGGTCCGGGCCACGCGACCTGCGAGCGCCCGCGTCGCGCGGGCAGGGCGCCTAGCCGGCGACCGGGCGAGGACGGGGCCCGACGATGATCCGCCGACTTCAGGTGATCGTCCTGGCCACCGCCTTGATCGTGTCCGCGTTCTCGACCGGGCTGCCCTTCCTGTTCTATCTCCTGTATCTCGTTCTGCTCGTCGTCGGCGGGTCGTACGTCCTGACAAGGCTCGGCCTCGCGGATCTCGAGGCGGGCTACTCGGTGAGCCAGGTCCACGGTCACGTCGGTGATCAGTTGCGGGTCACGTACACGCTCCGCAACGCCTCGCGGCTGCCCAAGTTCTGGCTGGAGGTCCATAACCCGACCAGCCTCCCCGGCGGCCTTCCGGGACGCGCGATCTCGCTGGCCGGGACCAGCGAACGGTCGTGGCTGGTCCGAACGCCGTTCACGCGGCGAGGCCACTTTCGGATCGAGCCGTTGCGGATCCGGACCGGCGACCCGTTCGGGTTCTTCGAGGCCTCCGCGACGGTGGGGCAGGGGATCGCCGTGGTCGTCTACCCGCGGCTCGAGGCGCTGCCGCTGTGGCGGCTGCCGCCGGCGAACCTGGAAGGGAGTCATGCATCGCCGGAGCGGACCCTCCAGACCACGCCGTTGGCGACGACGGTCCGACCGTGGGCGCCGGGCGACAGTTTCAACCGGATCCACTGGAAGACCACTGCGCGCCACGGCGAGATCCAGGTCAAGGAATTCGACCTGGAACAGACGGCCGACGCGTGGATCGTCCTCGACCTCGAGCGTTCCGTCCAGGCTGGTCGAGGTGACGAGTCGACGGTCGAGGCGGCAGTTCGGGTCGCCGCTGCCGTCGCCGACAAGGCGATCGGCGAGAACCGCGCCGTGGGGATGACCGTGGGTGCCCACCGGCTGACGATCCTGCCTGCCGACCGCGGCAGCCGCCAGCACCTCAAGATCATGCAGCTCCTGGCCGCGGTCGACGGCGATGGCGCCATGCCGCTGGGCGAGGTCCTGATCGCGAGCGTGCCCCGCCTTCGGCGCGGGATGACGGTCGTCGTGATCACCTCTGCCGCGGACGCGACCTGGGTGCGGCCACTGGGCTCGCTGCGCTCACGCGGCATCGCCTGCGTGGCCGTCACCGTGGACGCAGCCGCCTACGACCGGATCGCGGAGGTGGAACGAGCCCGGCTCGCCGGCCGGACGGCGGCCACGCTCGATCCCACGGCCGAGGAGCAACGGGCGAAGCGGGCCCGCGCGTTGCGGCACGCGCTGGCGGAGTACGAGCTGCCGAACCACCACGTCACGCCCGGACGGCCGCTGGGGGAGGTCCTCGTCGGATGACCGCGATCACGCTGCCCAGCCGGCCGCCGATCCTGGACGCGTTCCGGCGAGCTGTGCGACCCAGCGAGGGCTGGCTGTCGCTGGCCTTCGTCGCGTTCATGAGCCTTGCGGTGGCATGGTCGATCGACGACGCGGGCTGGGTGCTCGGCCAGGTCGAGTACACCGATTTCCTGGCGCCCGCGGCGCTGGCCGGCGTCCTCGTGGGAGCCGCCGGCGCGATCGCGGGGCTTTCGCGCTGGGCAACCCACGTGCTGACGGCGCTCGTTGCCGCGATCGTGCTGCCGTTCGTCGTGGGCACGATTCTTCCTGGGGTCCAGGGGTCGCCGTACGAGCTGTACCAGGCGACGGCGGCGTCGACGCGCGCCGCGTGGATCGATCTCGCGATCCTCAACCAGCCGTTCACCACCCAGATCGGACATCACCTGCTCGCACTGGGGATCCTCGCCTGGGGAACCGGCCACTTCGCGTCGTATGCGGTGTTCGGTCACCACCGGCCGCTGGATGCCTTCATCGTGCTCGGGATCGTCCTGCTGGGGAGCATGGCGCTGACCCGCAACGACCAGCTGTGGTACCTGGTCGGCTTCAGCATCGCCGGGCTGCTCCTCCTCAGCCGCCATCACGCGATCGAGGAATCGAGTGCCTGGATCCGCCGCCGAATCGGAGATCCGGCGGCCGTCCGCTCGCTGTATCAGACGGGCGGGACGGTGTTCGTCCTCGTGGCCGTCGTCGGCTCGCTGTCGCTGACCGCAAGCGCCTCGTCGGATCCGCTGCGCGGTGCGTGGAGCGGGTTCGAGGGCTGGCTGATCGACGTCAGCCAGTCCCTGCAGCGCTTTCTCCCGATCGGAGGCGCCTCGCGGCCCCTTGGGACGGTCGTGTTCGGACCCCAGGCGCAGATCACCGGTGCCTGGTCGCCCGGTGAGGGCGACGCGTTTCAGGTCACCCTGCCGCGGGATGAGACGGGCGTCCTCTACTGGCGGGCGTGGGCCTATGACAGCTTCTCGCCACGCGGCTGGTCCACGAGCAAGTCCGTGATCTCGCCCAGGGCCGCCGAGGAGGACCTGCTGGGCGGTCTCGGCGACGATCCGGCGCTGTCGGCCGGGCGGCGTGAGCTCACGATGCGGATCGAGCCGATCCGCTACGAGGGTCGGTACGCGGTCTCGCCCGAGGCGCCGTTGCGTCTCGACCGGCCGTCGCAAATGGTGCTCGTCGGTGACACGTTCCGCTTCGGTGCGATCGACCTGGGCGGCGCGCCGGGCCCATACACCCTGACCGCATCGATCTCGATCGTCGGCGACACCGTCGATCCGCACGGACTCACCGAGTCGAACCTGATCGCTGCCCCGGAGACCTACCCCGAGGACGTCGTGGCGATGTACACGAACCCCGGGGTCGTGCTGGGTCCCGAGGCCACGGCGCTCCTCGACGAGGTGCGGGCGGCGAGTCCCAGCCGCGATCCGTACGACATGGCACGGACGATGGAGCGGATGCTGCGGTCGAACCGGTTCCAGTACGACACCGACGTCACCGCGGAGCTGGCGTCCTGCGGCAACCGGAACATCGTCGACTGCTTTGCGCTCACGAAGCGCGGCTTCTGCCAGTACTACGCGAGCACGATGGCGATCCTGCTGCGGGAGGATGGCATCCCGACCCGGATGGTCCAGGGCTTCCTGCCCGGCGACCGGGATCCAACGGCCGGGGTCGAAGTCGTCGCCAACTCCAAGGCCCACGCCTGGGTGGAGGTGTACTTCCCGGGTTACGGCTGGGTACGCTTCGATCCCACGGGTGGCGGGATCTCCCAGATCCAGAGTCTGCCGGTCGGCGCGCAGCAGTCGCCACTGCCGACACTGCCGTCCCCGAGCCGCGCGCCGGGCGACGGAGCGAACGAGAACGACGACCCGTCCCGGCCTCGAGCGGTCAACCCCCAGGATGTGGGCTCAACGTCCTCGCCCGCGATGTTCATCGTGATCGCGGTCCTGCTGGCCGGGATCGTGGGTGGCCTGGGTGTGCTGGCCTGGCGTCGCGGACCGCGCGGGGAGGTCGGCCCGGACGCTGCCTGGCGGGGTGTGGCGCGGCTCGCGGCCCGCTTCGGCTTCGGACCTCGACCGACCCAGACCGTGTACGAGTACGCGGCGGCGCTGGGGGAGGTCCTCCCGATGTCCCGACCCGAGCTCCACACCGTCGCCCAGGCCAAGGTCGAGGTCTCCTATGGCCGGCGGGTGCTCGGTGAGGACAGGATGCGGTTGATCCGGGACGCGCACCGGCACCTCCGGGTTGCGCTCCTCCGGCTGGCCTTCCGGCGCCGGGACCGGCGCGCCCATCGCCTTCGCCGCGACTGACCGCTCGACCCTGACGCCACTCGAGCTAGAGCGCGCCCGTCCTCTCGCGTTCGGCGGACACCGTCTGGGCTCGCTCGTCCATGCGCGGCGCCAGGTGCTCGGTCAGGTTGTGGGCGCGGAGGGTTGGGCGGCCACCCCGGATCTCGATCACGCTGATCCCCGCCAACGCGAACGGAAGGACCCAGAAGCGGGCGAGGGAGAACCCCAGCAGGGTCAGCACCAGCACCTTGAACGCGCCATCGTGCCCGACCACGATCGTCCACGAGCCGTGCGACGCGGCGTCGCGGTAGCCCGGCACCTGGGGTCGGTCGAGCGAACCCCACGCGCCACCCTCCGCGAGGCGCGCGATGATCGTGGCCAGCGAGATGCGCGTGCGCCCGGCCACCTCCTCGAGGCTCTCGCCACCGGGCGCCCAGACCTCGAGCGGCCGACGGCGCCATGCGGCCAGCTCGTCCGGCCAGCGCTGGGCAATCACCTCGTGCGTGAGACCCTCCCATTCGCCCTGCGCCGTCTCCATGAGGCCGGGATCGGCGCGCACCTGCGGGGCGTCCTGGGTCCCTGCTGAGGTGGCAATCGCCGATGCGACGGCGCTCGCGGTCTCGGCCGCACGCACCAGGGGCGAGTGGACGATCTCGATCGGCGGCCCGGCCGGCACCGGGAGGGCCGGGGAGGCACCCGGCGCGGCGAGGCGTGTGGCCGCAAGGGCGGCCTGACGCCGCCCGACCACCGACAGCGGGGGGTCACCCTGTCCCTGGAACCGACCCTCCGAGACCCACGTCGACTCGCCGTGACGAAGCAGGACGATCGTCGCATCCAGGTTCGGCGGGACGAGGTCGGCCGACGCGGGCTCGATCGGCTCGATCAACCCTCGGCGCCGAGACGGATCGTCCACACGTCGATGACGCCCTCGTGGCTCCGAATCGCATCCGCGACCGAGGGCGGGGGATCCTCGTCCAGGGCGAGGATCATGAACGCGTCTTCCCGCGGAGCCGTCCGGGCGACGTGCATCGCGCTGATGTTGACGTCGGCCTCGCCGAGCAGCGTGCCGATGCGGCCGATCATCCCGGGCCGATCCCGGTGGCGGGTGATGAGCATCACCTCCGACGGCTCCATGTCCAGTCGATAGCTGCCGAGGCGGACGATCCGCGGCTCGCCGGCTGCCACCGTGCCGGCGACCGTGGTCGGCTCACCGCCCGATTCGGCGCCGATCGTGAGCAGGGAGGCATACGTGCCGGCTCTCGGGGTCCGGCGCTCGACCACCGCGATCCCGCGAGAACGGGCAAGGAAGCTCGCGTTGACGAGGTTGACCCGCTCGGTCGTCACCGTCTCCAGGAGGCCGCGAAGGACGGCGGCGCCGAGGGGCGTCGCGTCGTGAGCGGCGAGCTCGCCGCCGACCTCGATCGTCAGGGTTCGAGGGGCGACGCGCGTGAACTGGGCGATGAACCGGCCGAGCGTCTCGGCAAGCGGGAGGTACGGCTCGATTGCCCGCGCCGTCTCGGGTGTGATCAGCGGTGCATTGACGGCGTAGCGGGCACTCCGGCCGTCGAGGACGTCGAGGACCTGGTCGGCGACCTCGGTCGCCACGGCCACCTGGGCTTCGGCGGTCGAGGCCCCGAGATGCGGGGTCAGGATCGTGTTGGGTGCGTCGAGGAGCGGCGAGTCGGCCGGTGGCTCGTGCTCGAACACGTCCACGCCGGCGCCCGCCAGGCGGCCTTCGCGAAGGGCATTCGCGAGCGTGCCCTCGTCCACCACGCCGCCCCGTGCGACATTGAGCAGGAGCGCACCCGGCTTCATCTTCGCCAGGGCCGAGGCCCCGATGAGTCCGCGGGTCGCCCGGGTGAGGGGCACGTGGACGGAGACCACGTCCGAGCGCCGGAGCAGCTCGTCGAGATCGACGAGGTCCACGCCGTGCGATGCGGCCTGGTCCGCGGTCACGAACGGGTCGGCCGCGAGGACGGTCATCTCGAGCGCGCGCGCTCGGTCGGCGATGGCCTGGCCGATCTTGCCCAGTCCGATGATCCCGAGCACGCGGCCACGTAGCTCGAGCCCGGTGAACTCCGACCGCCGCCATTCGCCGCGGCGAACCGAGGCGTCGGCAGCGGCAACGCGGCGGGCCAGTCCGAGCATGAGTGCGAGCGTGTGCTCGGCAGCCGCGATCGTGTTGCCGGTCGGCGCGTTGACGACCACGATCCCGGCCCGGGTCGCGGCCTCGAGATCGACGTTGTCGACGCCGACGCCGGCCCGGCCGACCACGACGAGCCGGCTGCCGGCGGCGATGAGCTCGGCATCCACGGCGACCTGGCTGCGCACGACGAGGGCCTCGTAGCCGCCGATGAGTGAGCACAGCTCGCCGCGGGAGAGATTCGGACGCTCGTCGACCTCGTGGCGGGCCCGGAGGAGCTCGACGCCCTCGGCGGCGAGCGGCTCCGCGACCAGGACCCTCATGCGATGACGGCGCTCGCAGCGTGCTCCATCCCGAGTGTCTCCTGGGCCGCTCGCAGCGCGGCCCTCGCGGCGTCGCCGGGGGATCCCGTCCAGCCGCTCTCCAGCCGGACCTCTTCGAGCGCCGTCAGCGCGCCCACGATCTCGTCGAGGATCACCGAGCCGAGGTGTCCGACGCGGAAGATTCGGCCCTGGAGCTTGCCCTGGCCGCCGGCGAGGATGACGCCCCGGCGCTTGACCTCGCCGTTGAACACCTTCCAATCGGTGCCCTCCGGAAGCCATGCTGCGGTCACGGTGCGTGAGGCGTGCACCGGGTTGGCGAACAGCTCGAAGCCCAGGGCCCGGAGCCCGGCCCGGGTCGCGGCGGCACAGGCCTCGTGGCGCGCGAACACGGCATCGCGACCCTCGGCCAGCATCAGCCGGATGCCCTCGTCCACCTGGTACACGACGGCCACGGCCGGCGTCCATGGGGTCTGCCCGGCGGCGTGGGCGTCGCGGTGACGACGGAGGTCGAGATAGAAGCGCGGCATCCGCGCGGTCTCCATCGCCTCCCATGCCCTGGGTGACGCAGCGACCATCGCCAGCCCGGGCGCCGACATCCACGCCTTCTGGGATCCGGTGACGACGATGTCGACGCCCCATTCGTCCATCTCGAACGGCACCGCTCCCAGACCGGAAACCGAGTCGACCAGGATCAGCGCATCCGGCGCGACATCGTGGATCGCGGCCGCCAGCTCCGGGATCGGGTTCATGACCGCCGTCGAGGTCTCGTTGTGGGTCACGAGCACCGCGCGACATCCCGGCACGGCCTCGAGGGCGTCGCGGATCGCAGCCGGCTCGGCAGCCTGGCCCCACTCGACCTCGACGCGGGTCACGTCCGCGCCATACGCCTCGGCGATCTTCGCGAACCGATCGCCGAACGAGCCGATCGTGACGCCCAGGACGCGATCGCCGGGCGAGAGCGTGTTGACCACCGCGGATTCCAGTCCACCGGATCCCGCGCAGCTGAGCATCGCGATGTCGGACGTCGTGCCAAAGAACGGCCGCATCCCGTCGATGATCCGCGCCAGCATCGCCGCAAACTCCGGGCCGCGGTGGTTGATCATCTGCCGACCTCCGACCTCGCGCACCGATGGGGGAAGGCCGGTGGGGCCGGGGATGCGCAGGTTTGGCTCGAAGCGGTTCACGAAGGCCTCCGGGCGCGGTGCGGGAGATCGACAGCCAGATGGTCGCAGACTCCGGGCCCGCGTGCCACCGAGCGCCGCCGGGAGATCGCCAGGCGCGAGCGACATGTTGCGTACATCACCAGTTGTCTTGACGACCAATGGATAACGACGCGTAGGGACAGATGAAAGAGGAACGTGTTGCCCAGTGCGGTCCGAGTTGAACTTCCCGAGCGGTCGATGCAATCATGCTCGTGCCCCGCCATCCATCGGGGACATGAATCGAGGTGTTGATCGATGCGAGTCCGAACCGCGACGCTCGAGGAGCTTCAGCCGAAGGCACGTGAGCGCGCGCTTTCGCCACGGCAACGTGCAGCGATCGCGCGTGAGAACGAGATCAAGCGAGCGCTCGGACGATTGAAGTCGGACACTGACGTGGTGGCACTCGTCCTGGATCCCACCGAGAAGGTGCCCACGATGCGGGCCGCCACGAAGAAGGCGATCGCGGCCCATGGAGCGGGCACGAACATGGCGATCCGCGGAACCACGATCTATCTGTCCAAGGGCCGGCTGCCCGGTGGTCGCGGCGGTCGACGCCGCAAGGCCTGAGGCGCTGCGGGGGACGCATTCGAGGCGATCAGGCGGTCGCGAACCGCGCGAAGGTGGCGAGGTCGGGCGCCGTCACGTCCGGACTCGCCGACGCGGGTGGCGTCGCGCCGTGACCCGGCCGACCATGGCGCCGGTCGATCCAGGCGGTCGCCAGGCCGAGGGCATGCGCCGGCACGTGATCGTGGAACAGGCTCTGCGCGACGTGGAGGATTCGCTCCCGCGGTAGGCCGACTCGGTCGAACAGCAGCTCGAAGTTGCGGTGGCTCGGCTTGTAGCTGCCCGCCTGTTGCGCGGTCACGACCCAGTCGAATGCCACACGGAGCCGACGATTCGATGCCGCGAACAGGTCGTCGTCGCAGTTCGTGAGCACGCCCAGCCGATACCGACCGGCAAGCTGCTGCAGGGCGACCGTGCTATCGGGGAATGCCGGCCAGTCGGCAACCGAGCCGCCGAACGTCGCCGCCGTTTCGTCGTCCACCGCGATCCCGTGACGCGACGCGATCCCGCGGAGACAGCCTTCAAGGATCTCGCGATAGGGCAGGTAGGGTCCGCGCTCGAGCGCGGCCTCGTTCGCGGCAAACGCTTCGAGGAGCTCGTCGTCGGCGACGTTGGCCCGAGGTCCGAGGGCGGCTCGCAGGGCGTGCAGGATCCCGGTCTCCCAGTCGATCAGCGTCCCGTAGCAGTCGAACGTCAGTGCCTCGAACTGCGACAGGTCCAGCGATCCTTCAACCACTCGTCGATCTCGTCCTTTCTCGCCTCGCCGTAGCATACGGTCCGTGCCTTTCCACGAAGCCCGAGGGTCCCGCGCCTGAACCGGATCCCGGTCCACCCGCTCCTGTTCGCGGCGTATGCCGTCCTGTTCCTGTATGCCGCAAATCTGGACGAGGTCCTGCCCGTCGACGCGGCCGCTCCGCTCGCGCGGGGCATCGTGGCTGCCGTCGTCGCCACGGCGATATTGGCCCTCGTCCTTCGCGACCTGCGCAAGGGCGCCATCGTCGCGAGCGCGCTCGTGGTCGCGTTCTATGGCTACGGGCACGTCACCGGATTCCTGTCGGGTCTCGGACTCGGTGACGCGGCGCAGCTCGCGCTGTGGGCCGGGCTCGCCGTCGCGGCGCTGATCGGTGCATGGCGCGCGAGCAGCGCGCTGCCCCAGGTCACGACCGGGCTCAACGTCGTCGCCCTCGTGCTCGTGCTCCTCACCGCGGTGACGATCGTGCCGTACGAGCTGGGCAGGTCCGGTCGGAACCATCCGCTGGCCACGCCGGTCGTCGCGGCCGCGGGCGGCTCTCCCGGGCGGGACATCTACTTCCTGATCTTCGACCGCTATGGCTCCGCGGACGCGATGGAGCGACGGTTCGGCATCACCGACAACGAGCTCTACGGTTGGCTCGAGGGACGCGGCTTCCAGGTGCCGGCCCACAGTCACGCCAACTACCGGGCCACCGACTTCTCGCTCGCGGCCACCCTGAACCTCGAGTACCTCGACGGCCTCACACGGGAGGTGGGACCCGTGTCCGACGACCGGACGCCGGCCCAGGACCTGCTTCGCAATCACGAGGTGGGGCGATTCCTCAAGGAGCGCGGCTATCGCTACTACCAGATCGCGTCTTGGTTCGAGCCGACCCGCTCGATCGCGATCGTCGACGAGAACCTCGTGTACGGGGAGGCGAGCGAGTTCGAGTCGGTGCTCAACGACCTGACGATCCTGCCGGCGATCGATCGCGTCCGGGGCGTCATCAGTGCCGAACCGACGTTCCGGGACCGCCACCGCGAGGGGACGCTGTTCGGTCTCCGACAGCTCCACCGCGTGGCGACCGCACCTGGGCCCAAGTTCGTGTTCGCGCACATCCTGCTGCCCCATGATCCCTACGTGTTCCGGGCGGACGGCAGCCCGCTGTCCGAGCCGGAGGCGGATGCGGGCCAGGAAGCCCAGCTCTACCGGGACCAGGTCGCGTTTGCGAACGCCCAGATCAAGGAGCTGGTCAACCGGTTGCTGTCCGGGCCCGAGGACCAGCGGCCGATCGTGATCATCGAGGGCGACGAGGGCCCGTTGATGTGCCGCTCGGTGGATTGCGTCCGCAACACGCCCGAGTATCTGAAGATCCGGCTGGGCAACCTGATCGCGATGTACCTGCCGGGCGTCGAGGAGCGGCTGCCCGACACATTCAGCTCCGTCAACACGTTCCGGGTGGTGTTCCGCGAGTACTTCGGTGCCGACCTGGAGGCCCTGCCCGATCGCAGCTACACCTGGCCCGACAACGACCACCTGTACGACTTCCGGGACGTGACGGACGAGATCCTCGACACCGACGGCTGATTTCTCGACACTTGATACGAAGGTGCACGGTACGCCGCTGCAGGCGATCCGGGTTCCGACGGTATCCTCCGAGACCTGCATATCCGAGCATGCAGGAGGCCCAGAACGTGACCCCCTTCCTCGCGTACATCGATCCCGGCTCCGGAAGCCTGATCATCCAGGCTGCGATTGCGGCTGCCATCGCCGTCCCGGTCTTCCTTCGGTCGCAGATCGCACGGGCGTTCCGTGCGCTCCGTCGCTCGAACGGCACCCAGCCCTCGGGCGGGGATGACGCGACCGCGACCTGACCTGCGCGACGCGTCCACGGTCGTGGATGCGTCCGACGGACGGGACGGCGCCTCGTTCCGTGATCCGAGTGGCTTCGTCTTCTGGCGGGACGGCCGGCCGTACCGCCAGGTCCAGCACGCCTTCGCCGCCGAATGGGACGCGTTCTCGGCGAGCGATCTCAAGCGACGACTCGTCGACCGACGCCTGCTGATCCCCGACGAACCCGCCGACATCGGCCTGGCGGCCGCCCCGGGCGCCCACGCCGTCGTCCGGCCCGAGCGGATCGACTTCGTCAGCTACCCGTTCGAGTGGACGTTCGGGGAGCTCCGGGAAGCCGCGCTCGTCACGCTGGACCTCCAGCTCGAGGCGATGGCGGACGGCTGGAGCCTCAAGGACGCATCCGCCTACAACATCCAGTTCCAGGGTGCCCGCCCGATCCTCGTCGACTCCCTCTCATTCGAGCGGCTCGAGGACGGCGCGCCGTGGTTCGCCTATCGCCAGTTCTGCGAGCATTTCCTGGCACCGCTCGCCCTCGTCGCCCGGGTCGACGTGCGACTCAGCGACCTGCTCCGGGTCCACCTCGACGGTGTCCCGCTGGATCTGGCGGGGCGGCTGCTGCCGCGCCGGTCGTGGCTCAGCTTCGGCCTGCTGTCCCATCTCCACCTCCATGCCCGGGCCCAGGTCCGACATGCCGCGAATCTCGATGACGGCAGGTCCGCCCGTCAGGCGCGGCTGCCGCGGGCGCGGCTGGAAGGGTTGATCCGAAACCTGCGATCGACGATTGCCGGACTCGACTGGGACCCGGCGGGGACCGAGTGGGCGGACTATGCCGAGCACACGAGCTACGGCGAGCGCGCCACGGCGCACAAGGACCGGGTCGTGGACGGGCTGCTGCGCGAGGCCCCTGGCTCGCGGGTCTGGGACCTGGGCGCCAACACCGGGCGCTTCAGTCGGATCGCGGCCGAGGCCGGACGGACGGTCGTCGCCCTGGACATCGACCCGGCGGCCGCCGAGCGCCACTTCCGCTCGATCCGCGCGGAAGGCAGGACCGACATCCTCCCGCTGGTCGTGGACATCGCGAACCCGAGCCCGCCTCTCGGCTGGGCCGGCACGGAGCGGCGAGGCCTGCTCGAACGGGCCGACGCGGACGCCATCCTGGCCCTGGCGCTCGTCCACCACCTCGCGATTGGCCAGGGCGTGCCGCTGCCGATGATCCTCGACCTGTTCGCCGACCTCGGGCCGTCCGCGATCGTGGAGTTCGTCCCCAAGGACGATCCGATGGTCAGGCGCCTCCTGTCGACCCGCCGCGATGTCTATCCGGACTACTCGCTCGAGGGATTCCGGGCCGCGGCCTCGACCCGGTTCGAGATCCTCCGGGAAGCGGCGATCGAGGACAGCCCCCGGGTCCTGTTCCTGCTCCGCCGTCGCTGACGCCGCCGGGCCCCGAAGGTCGGGTCAACCGGCGTCGCGCTTCTCCGTCTCCGCGAGCCGCTTCCGGTTCTCCTCGCGCGGTCGGATCGCATCCGACATCGACGCCATCCGCGGATCGGCGCGCCGCTTTCTGGTGGCGCGAGCCTGGCGGGCCTGCGCGCGGGTCTCCATCCGGGCCGCGATCGTCGCCTCCTGGCCCTGGTCGCCGGGCACGTAGTAGCGCCGGTCGAGCAGCGGTTCGGGAAGGTACGACTGCTCGACGTCGTCGCCTTCGAACTCGTGCGGGTTGACATAGCCCACCCCGATCCCGTGCTGTTTCAGGCGCCGGTCGCCGGCAGTCTTCAGGTGATTCGGGACGGGAAGCGAACCACGATCCAAGACGTCCGCCAGCGCCGATCCATAGGCCCGCCCGATCGAGTCCGACTTGGGCGCCGTCGCGATGTGGACGGTGGCCTGGGCCAGCGCGTATTGCGCCTCGGGGAGCCCGACGTGATCGAGCGCCTGGGCGGCAGCGACGGCCACCTGGAGCGCCCGGGGGTCCGCGTTCCCGACGTCCTCCGAGGCGGCGATGATCAGGCGCCGGGCAATGAATCGGGGGTCCTCGCCGGCCGTGATCATCGCGGCCAGCCAGTACAGCGCGCCGTCCGGGTCGTTGCCACGCATGCTCTTGATGAATGCGGACACCGTGTCGTAGTGCCCGTCACCCGCCCGGTCGTACGCGAGCACCCGCTGCTGTGCCGCCTGCTCCACGTCGGCCAGCCGCGGCGCAACGCGGCCCTGGCCGTCACGCTCGTCCTCCGCGTCGGCGAGGGCGGTCGCGCCCTCGAGGACGTTGAGGGCCGCCCGAGCGTCGCCACCGGCGAGCGAGACGAGGTGGTCGAACGCGTCGTCGGCAAGGACGACGCCACCATCCGGACCGAGCGATCCGGCCAGCCCCCGTTCACCGTCCGCGAGTGCCCGCCGGACCACGGCCGCCACGTCGTCGTCGGCGAGTGGCTCCAGCCGCCAGACGCGGAGCCGGGACAGGAGCGCCGAGTTGACCTCGAAGTAGGGGTTCTCCGTGGTCGCCCCGATCAACGTCACGGTCCCGTCCTCGACGTGCGGCAGGAGGGCGTCCTGCTGGGCCTTGTTGAAGCGATGGATCTCGTCGATGAACAGCACGGTGCGCCGGCCGTCGAGGGCGAGGCGGTCCTGCGCTGCCGCGATCAGGCCGCGCACTTCGGCGACCCCCGACATGACCGCCGAGAGCGTGGCGAACTCCGCACCCACGGCCTCGGCCAGCAGCCGTGCCAGGCTCGTCTTGCCGGTTCCGGGAGGCCCCCACAACAGGATCGACGCCAGGTGCCCGCGCTCCACGGATCGGCGGAGGGGCCCACGCTCCCCGACCAGGTGCTCCTGGCCCACGAACTCCTCGAGCGACCGGGGTCGCATCCGGGCAGCGAGCGGCTGGCGCTCCGGCGGTGGACGGAACAGGGCCTCGGGTCTGGCGCCTCCCGAGCGTGTCGACGGCCGGCTGGCGGGCATGCGGCGAATGGTAGCGACCGGTCCGCGGAACCCGCCCCACCTGGATGCCCGCGTATCCTTGTGGTGCGACCGCGCTCCGGCCCCGTCGCACCGCACCGGGCACGACCGTCAGACGATGGTCCCCGCCTGAGGAACCTCGCGTCTTGCGCTCACGACCGTTCGAACGCTCCCTGGATCGCTCACTCCGCCGTCCCCTGGTCGACCGCTCGTATCGCACGCAACGAAGCCGGTGGGGGCGGCTGGTCGGGCTGCTCGTGCTGGCGACCGCGTTCGGTGGCGTCGCGCTGGGTGGCGCGATCTGGACGGACACATTCGGGATGGGCGAACGCTTCGATCACATCCAGGATCGGATCGAGCGCTTCCTCGCCGGCCCGCCACCGGATCGCCCGACCCGGCCCACCGTGGTCGTCACGCCGGAACCGAGCGGCGGCCTGATCGAACCCGGTCCCAGTGGCTCCGCGGAGCACGGCGCGAGCGGCTCACCGCCCGTTTCGCCCACCCCGCCACCGGTGCGGCGTCCGGTCGACGTGAACCTTCTCCGCAATCCGGATCGCTTCTTCGCCAGCGAGATCGATAACGACTGGTGTGCCGTCGCGGGCGTCCAGATGGTCATCGCGATCCATGGCAGGGGCGACACGTCCGGCGCCCTCCAGCGGGAGATTGCGGGTGGCATCGACGCCTGGGAGAGCCGCCAGGACAGCATCAACGGGGGCTGGGGACCGGCCGCGATGGTCGAGGCCCTCAATGCCTACGGCGTGCGCGGCTACGAGATCCGCGCCTATGACTCGCGGGACCAGGCCCTTCGCGACGGCGCGCGGGCGCTCCAGCGCACCAGGGCGCCCGTGATCCTCCTCGCCTGGCGCGGAGCGCACACCTGGGTCATGACCGGTTTCCGCGCACCAGCCGACCCGAGCGTGTTCAAGGGCGTCGACCTCAGCGGTGCCTACATCCTCGATCCCTGGTACCCGCGCGTGTCCAGCATCTGGGGCCCGTCGGACGGCCCGGGCGTGTTCCAGGACCGGGCCGAGATGGAGCGGAACTTGCTGCGCTGGGATCGGCCGGAAGGTCGCTACCCGGATCGCGACGGCAAGTTCATCGCGGTCGTTCCCACGCTGCCCCTCACGCGTCCCGGCTGACCGGTTCATGCGCGTCGGAGCCGATCCGGCGCACGCGCGGGACGAGGAACACGGTCAGCAACGCGACCTTCACCGCCATCCCGGCTGCATACGCGAACGGGATGCCGACGACCCCGAGCGCCGGTGTGAGTCCGAGGGCGGCCACGACCACGATCCCGAGGCCGGCGAATGACGCGATCACCTGGAGCACCGTGTTGTGCGTCGCGTACAGCGCTCGAGACAGCGGATACGAGAGGCTGTCGAACGGGACCGACAGGGCGAACGCCGCCAGCACGCCGGCCGTCAGGGCAGCATCGCGTTCGTCGAATGCCCCGCCCCGCAGCAGCACGGTGATGATCAGGGGTGCCGCGATCCAGATGATCACGGCCGCGACCAGCGTGAGCGCACCGATCGTCACGACGTTCCGTACGACGATCGATCGGAACCGGGGCCGGTCGCCATCGGCGAACGCCGCCGAGAGCGCCGGGAAGACGGCGAGCGAGAACGGGATCCCGATCAAGGTCGCCGGGACGACCTGGTAGTCCGACGCGAAGTTCAGAGCGGACACGTTGGCCGAGCCGAGGTTGATCGCGAGCGCGGTGAAGAAGGTGAGCATCACGGGTTCGATCGGGTAGCTCAGCATGCGCGGCAGCATCAGCCGGATGAACTCCCTGAACGCCGGCGCCCGGACGTGCAGGCGCGGTCGCGCCCGGAATGAGGTTCGGAGGGTGCCCGTCAGGCGGATCGCCAGGTGGGCGACGGCGCCCCCGACGGCGCCCCAGGCGGGGGCGAAGATCCCGACCGAGCCGGCCAGCAGCAGCGTTCCCAGGACGATCCCCGACTGGTAGAGGAGTGGGGCGAGCGCGTAGAACACGAAGCGGCGGTTCGCGACCAGAACCTCGCCCAGGCAGATCGACGCCGCGAACAGCACCTGGGCCAGGCAGTTGATCCGGAACAGGTCCAGATAGGCGGCCCGCGTCGCCGGGTCGAAGCCTCGCCCCACCTCGGCGGTGATCAAGGGCGCGAACAGGAACATGCCGATCGCCGCCGCCGTCATCGCGATCACGGCCACCGTCAGGACCGACTGGGCGAACTCGTTCGCCGCGCGCTCGTCGTCGCCGCGCAGTCGGCTGAAGATCGGGATGAACGGCGCGGTCAGGCCGGATGCGACCAGGATGTCGAGGGCCACCTCGGGGATCCGGAAGGCGGCGTTGTATGCGTCGAGCTCGGGCCCAACGCCGAACGTGGTGGCGAGCATCCGGTTCCGCACCTGGCCCATCACCAGGTAGGCGAAGCTGAGGATCGACAGGATCGCTGCGCCCTGGGGCAGGAATCGATCGATCAGGGACCGCGCCGGGGACGGCAGGCGCTCCGGGAGGGCGGTCATCGTGGTGCCCCGTGCGTCGTCATGGATACATGACGAGCGAGGCGATCACGCCGTCGCGGTCAGAGACGGATCACGTGAGCGACGTTGATCAGCACGTGCAGGACCGCGAGGACCACGAGCAACGCACCGCCGATCCGGGCGATCCGGAGGACGTCGCGGCGGACGTACGCATATTCCGCGGCCGCCCGGACCGAGAGCGGCGACATCTCGCGCCCGACGCCGGCGAGCGGGCCACGCGTCCGTTCCCGCGACCGCTGCGCGACCTGATCGGCCTGCTTCTCCTCGGCCACGATCGACGCCTCGATCTCGGCAGCACGCGCTTCCTCGGCCTGGGTGAGGCCCGTCGACGGGCGAATCGGCCGCTCGGTCGGCTCTTCCACATGGGGCGGTCGGCGATCCCGCTGGAGCGGGGCGCGCCGCCCGGGACGGGTCGAGCCGCGAGTGCGCTTGGCCATGGAACGTCGGGCCTCCGGGGTCGTGGCGGGTGGGTCCGGCGCGTGAGGATAGCACCGGCGGGCATCGCGCCCGGACGCCGACGGATGGGAAACGTGGACGGTGATTCGCCCGGGTTACACTGGCCGTGCCCACCCCGGAGGATCTCCCGATCGACGTCAATGGCGCCCTCCAGCCATACCTGGGACCGATCCTGATCGGGCTCATCGTCGCCGTCCTCGCCCTCATCGCGGCCGTCCTGTTCCTCTTCTCCCGTCTGGGTCGGCTCCGCCGACGGCACGAAGGCCTGACCCGAGGTTCTGAGGGACGGAGCCTCGAGGCCGTCCTGGACGCTCACCTCGATCGGGTGTTCGCGGTAAGCCGCGAGCTCGAGGACCTCACCGCCCGGACGGTCGCCCTCGAAGCTGATGCCCCGCACGCATTCCGCCGGATCGGGCTGGTTCGATTCAACCCGTTCGAGGACACCGGCGGGAACCAGTCCTTCGCTCTCGCCTTGCTCGACGCGAATGGCGACGGGTTCGTCATCTCCAGCCTCCATGCGCGCGTCGGAACGCGGATCTATGCCAAGGCGCTGAGCGGCGGGCGGTCGGAGACGCAGCTGTCGCAGGAGGAAGCCGAGGCCCTTCGCCTGGCTCTCGGGCGACCCGGGGACCGGACACGACCCGCGGCCTGACAGCCGAGCTGTCACGAGGCATCGCCATGCTCGTGTCGTGGTTGCCCCCATCACCGGCCCGGGTCCCGGTCCGATGACCCGCCTGCGGGTCCGTCCCGAGCCCCCGCCCCTGGAGCAGGTCCCGGTCTGGCACGAGCTGGGACCGGCGATCGAGCCTGCCGACGCCGAGTCGGCGGCGGACACCGGCGTCGAGGCGTTGCTCCGTGGCCTCAACCCGGACCAGCTGCGGGCCGTGACCCACGGCGACGGGCCCCTCCTCGTCGTGGCCGGGGCCGGCACCGGCAAGACGCAGGTCATCACCCGTCGGATCGCCTGGCTCGTCGGCTCGCGCCGGGCGAGGCCGTCGGAGGTGCTCGCCCTCACGTTCACGGACAAGGCTGCGGACGAGATGCAGGTACGGGTGGATCAGCTCGTCCCGTACGGCTACACCGACACCGCGATCGGCACGTTCCACGCGTTCGGCGACCGTCTCATCCGCGAGTTCGCGCTCGAGCTGGGACTGCCGCCCGACGTCCGCGTCCTGTCCCGTCCGGAGGTCGTGATCTTCCTCCGCGAGCATCTGTTCGAGCTCGAGCTCGATACCTACCGGCCGCTGGGCGATCCCACCCGGTTCCTGTCCTCCCTGGCCACGCTGTTCTCCCGCTGCAAGGACGAGGACGTGGCGCCGGAGGCGTTCCTCGCTCACGCGGATCGCCTGTCGGCCGAGGCTGCCGCGGTCTCGGACGCCCTTGCCGCAACCGACGATGGGACCGATGGGGACCGCGACGCTGCGGACGCCCTGGCCGAGGAGGCACGCAAGCGCCACGAGCTCGCGCGTGCGTTTGCGAGCTACCAGCGCCTCCTCGGCGCGAGCGGGCTGATCGACTTCGGGGACCAGGTCAATCTCCCGCTTCGGCTGCTGCGGTCGTCGCCGGCCGTCCGCAGCGAGGTCCAGCGGCGGTTCCGGTACATCCTCGTCGACGAGTTCCAGGACACGAACCGCGCCCAGGCGGAGCTGGTCGCGCTGCTCGCCGAGCCGCATCGGAACGTGACCGTCGTGGGCGACGACGACCAGTCGATCTACAAGTTCCGGGGCGCCGCGATCAGCAACATCCTCGAGTTCCAGGAGCGCTATCGCGGGGCTCGCGCGGTCGTCCTCCGGCGCAACTACCGCTCGCGACCTCCGATCCTCGATGCCGCCTATCGCCTGATCCGGTTCAATGACCCCGACCGCCTCGAGGTGCGGGCCGGCGTCGTCAAGCGACTCCGTGCCGAGCGACCGGGCGACGACGCGCTCCCCGTCCGGCACGAGGCATTCGCGTCGGGCGCGGAGGAGGCGGACTGGATCGGCGGCGAGATCGCGGCCCGGGTGGCAGCAGGAGCACGGCCGCGGGACCATGCGGTCCTCGTCCGGGCCAACTCCGCGGCCGATCCGATCCTTCGCGCGCTCAACGTCGCCGGCATCCCCTGGCGCTTCTCCGGCGCGTCGGGTCTCTATGCGCGACCAGAGGTGCGGCTCCTCCTCGCGCTCCTTCGGGCCGTTGCCGATCCGACGTCCTCGGTGGATGTCTACGCCCTCGCCACCTCGGACGTCTATGGGCTTGGGGGTACGGACCTGACGGCGATCGTGAACATGGCGCGCCGGCGGAACCGCTCGATCGTGGACGTCCTCGATGAGCTCGAGCAACAACCCGGGATCCTGCGGCTGTCGACCGAGACGCGGACCGCGGGGAGCCGCCTGGTCGCCGACCTGCGCGCGTATGCGGCGATGGCCCACGAGCGGTCGGCCGGGGAAGTGCTGTACGCGTTCCTCCGCGGATCGGGCCTCCTCGCGCGGCTCGCGGGTGCTCCGTCGGCCGCGGCTGAGGAGGCGCTCGGGAACATCGCCCGCTTCTTCGACATCGTGCGCACGCAGTCCGCCGTCCTCGCCGACGATCGAGCCGTGTTCCTCGCTCGCCACCTGGGAACGCTGATCGAGGCGGGTGACGATCCCGCCACCGCCGACATCGATCCGGACGCCGATGCGGTGGCCGTGCTCACCGTCCACAAGGCGAAGGGCCTCGAGTTCCCGGTCGTGTTCCTGCCCGGCCTCGTGACCGACCGGTTCCCGGCGCGCGCACGACCCGACCCGCTGGCCCTGCCCCTGGAGCTCGTGCGCGAGACGCTCCCGGAAGGCGACTTCGCGCTCCAGGAGGAGCGTCGCCTGTTCTACGTCGCGATGACCCGCGCCCGGGACGAGTTGATCCTGTCCCATGCCGCCGACTACGGCGGAGCGAGGGCGCGCCGTGTATCCCCGTTCGTGCTCGAGGCCCTTGACCTGCCGGTGGCAGCCGGCACGCCCGGTGCGGGAGCGCGCAAGGCCACGGCCGGCGAGCGCCTGGCGACCTGGGACGCCATCTCCGAACCGGCCGAGGCGGAGCGGATCGCCGGCGACGAGCCGCTGACCCTCTCGTTCTACGCGATCGATGATTACCTGACCTGCCCGCTCAAGTACAAGTACGCGCACATCGTTCGGGTACCGCTTGCGCCCCACCATTCGATCATCTACGGCAGCGCCCTCCACCAGGCGGTCCAGGAGTTCCACCGGCGTCATGCCCGCGGTGACGTGATGACCGAATCCGCGCTGTTCGAGGCGTTCGAACGAGCCTGGTCGAACGAGGGCTTCCTGTCACGCGAACACGAGGAGGCGCGACGCGACGCCGGTCGCTCGGCCCTCCGCCGGTTCCGCGAGGAACAGCTCCAGCCGGGCGCCACCATCCCGGCCTATGTCGAGCGCGAGTTCAGCTTCTCGCTGGGAGGCGATCGCATCCGAGGTCGCTGGGACCGGGTGGACGTCGAGGCGGCTCCTGTCGCGGACGTGCCGCGGGAGGCCGCCGGCGTCTCAGACCAGCAGCTGGCCGGTGACGGCGCGTATTCGCGTGCCGACGTCGTCAACCAGACCCTGCCGCTGATGGGTCGCGAGCGGGTCACGATCACGGACTACAAGTCGTCCGACGTCCGGGACCCGGTCAAGGCGCGGGCGCGGGCGCGCGACTCGCTCCAGCTCGCGATCTATGCCATGGGCTGGGAGGCGCAGTCCGGCCGCCTCCCGGACGCCGTCCAGCTCCACTTCCTGGAATCGGGTCTCATCGGCCGGGCACCGGTCGAGCCCGAGCGCCTGGACCGGGCGCGAGCGCAGATCGAGCGCGCCGCGCGCGGGATCCGGGCGCGCGACTTCACGCCCCGTCCCGACTACCTATCCTGCACCTGGTGTGCGTTCCGTGACATCTGCCCGGCGAGCATCGCCGGACCGGGTCGGACGGGATGATCCAGCTGGATGCGATCACGGCGATCACGTTCGACTTCGGGAACACCCTCGTGCCCGTCGATCGGGCCTCCCTGCGTCGCGTCGTGGACGTGACCGCCACCCGGCTGGCGAGCGCGCTGGGTGGGTTCGAGGGCGATGAGTTCCTGCTTGCCTGGGGCGAGGAGCGCGATCGCCAGTTTCGTGAGGAGCTGCCGCGATTCCGGGAGGTCGATCTCGCGCAGCGGCTGGTCCGGGTCCTCGCACGGCTGCGGGGGATGCCGCCGCCTCCTGAGCACGTGCCCTGGGACGACGAGTCCGCCGCCGAACTGTCGACGCCGGCCGAGATCGAGATGGCTGTGGAGGCCTACAGCAGCTCGTTCGTGGCCGGGATCCCACCACCGCCCGTCGTCGCGCCCTTCCTCGCACGACTCGCCGCCCGATGGCCACTCGCGATCGTCTCCAACTGGCCGCTTGCGGCGACCGTCGATCGATACGCCGATCGCGCCGGCTGGACTCCGAGCCTCGCCGCGATCGTCGTCAGCCAGCGTGTCGGTACGATCAAGCCCCAGCCCGGGATCTTCCGGGCAGCGGAGGAGGCTCTCGGGATCGTGTCTCGCGATCGACCCGGGATCCTCCACGTCGGGGACGACTGGGCGGCGGACGTGGTCGGCGCCAAGGAAGCGGGCTGGCTGGCGGCGCTCCTCCACGGCCGGCCGGATGACTCGCCGCTGCCCACGAGCGATCGGGACGATACGGTCGCTCCCGATCTCGAGTTGACCCGGCTTGGGGATCTCGAGCCGGCTCTGGCGGGCGCGACGGCGACCGCGGTCGATAGGGGAATCGCCCGATAGCCGCGCGACCGGGCGATCCGTCAGGCTCCGCCCGCTCCCGCTCCGCCGGACCGGGATCGGCCCTCTTGGGCACGGTGGGCCACTCCACGATGCCGCCTCGGGCGGCGAGACACGGTCCGGCGGGGCGTGGACCATCCCGCTGCCGGCACGCCTCCTAGACTCGCCGGCCATGGAATCCCGTGATCGGATGGCGAACCTCGGCCTGATCGGGGCGGCGGCGCTGGTCTGGCTCCTGGTCGGCCTGGTCGTGACGACGCGCGATCCCCGCCTCGATCCGGGGATCGGGTTCCTCGGTGCCGGGCTCATGGGTCTGGCCCTCGCCCTGACGACGATCCCGCTGTTCTGGCTGGTCGTGTTCGCTCGCAATCGACGCATCGCGTTCAAGGGCGACTGGATGCGGGCGATCCGCCGCGGGGCTTGGGTCGGGGCAGCGGTGGGACTGCTCATCGTGTTCCGGATCCAGGGCCTGTTCGAGCCCGCGATCGCCCTGTTCGTGATCGCGATGGTCGTGGTCGCCGAGTTCACGTTGTCGGTGGAACGCTAGGCTCCACCGATGGCCAACTCTCTCACCGCGACCCGGCCCGCGGAGCCTCACGCCGGGATGAAGGCGCGACTCGCCGAGGCGGTCGAGCGGCACCGGACGGAAATTCTCGACCTCTCGCACCGGATCCATGCCAACCCGGAGCCCGCGTTCGAGGAGCACCGGGCCGCGGCCTGGGTGGCCGAAGCGATCGCGCGCCACGGCTTCGAGGTGACCCATCCCGCCGGCCGGCTGGCCACCGCCGTGAGCGGCATCCGCCGCGGTGCTCGCCATGGGACCGGACCCCGGATCGGCATTCTCGCCGAGTACGACGCGTTGCCCGGCCTGGGTCATGGCTGCGGGCACAACAGCATGGCGGCGTCAGGGGTCGGCGCGGCGATGGCGCTGGCGTCGATCACCGACGACCTGACGGGGGAGATCGTGTTCCTGGGCACGCCTGCCGAGGAGCGCGGCAGCGGCAAGGCCACGATGATCGAGGACGGCCTGTTCGCCGGGCTCGACGCGGCGCTCCTGTATCACCCCTGCGATCGGAGCCACGTGGACATCGCGCCCCTGGCATCGGAGGACGTGTACATCACGTTCAACGGTCTCCAGGCGCACGCGGCGGCGGAGCCGTGGAAGGGCAAGAACGCGTTGGACGCGATGGTCCTGCTGTTCGGCGCTGTCGGACTCTGGCGCCAGCAGCTGCGGACCGATGCGCGGGTGCATGGGATCATCCAGGAGGGCGGGACCGCGGCCAACATCATCCCCGACCGGTCCCGGGCGTGGTTCATGATCCGGAGTGCCGATCAGGCCTACTACGCCGCCATGCGGGAGCGGATCCAGGCGCTTGCTCGCGCGGCTGCCCTGGCGACGGACACGACGGTCGAGATCGAGTTCGACGGCGGGGCCCAGACGATGAGGACGAACCGGGCGATCGCCGACCGTTGGCGTGCCAACGCCGCCGCGTACGGCATCGTCGACCAGGGCCATGACGCGTCCTATGGCAGCACCGACATGGGGAACGTCAGCCAGGTGGTGCCGGCGATCCACCCGGATCTCGCGATCGTGGCCGAGGGGACGCCATCCCATTCGCTCGCCTTCCGGGACGCCGCCGCGACACCGCGGGCCGACGAGGTCACGTTGCTCGCCGCGACCCTGGTCGCACAGACCGCCTACGACCTGTTCGCGGAGCCGGCCCTGGTCGAGGCTGCCTGGCGCGAGTTCCGCGGCGAGGGCTGACCGGGGGCCGACCAGCCTCGATGCTAGGATGGCCCGCGGCGCGCCCCGCTGGACGCCGGGTTGCGAACCGGCGGCGCCCCGCAGGGACGGAACGCGTGCCCGGCGCCGGGCGATCGCGCCCGCGGAGTTGCCGGCACCCGCCCCGGAGGACGACGCTCGTGACCGAGCGCGCGCAGGATGGTCGGCCGTCCGATTTCGCCCGTGCCAACGGCTGGGACCAGCCCACCGAGACCTTCGATGACTTCGACCTACCGATGTACGTCGGCCCGGTCAGCTTCCAGAAGCTGCCCTGGATCACGGACCCGGACGAGATCCGTGCGCGGGGCGCCGACGTCGCGATCGTGGGCGCCCCGTTCGACGATGCCGTCAGCCACCGGCCCGGGGCACGATTCGCGCCGCGGGCGATCCGCGAGGCGAACTACGCGACCGGCTCCCTCCATTCGCTCCAGCAGCCGGGTGCGCTCGAGCCGTTCGATGTGCTGACGGTGGTCGACGCCGGCGATGCGAACATCGTGCCCGCCCGCCTCGAACGGGCCCACGCGATGATCTATCGGAAGGTCCGCGAGGTGGCGTCGACGGGTGCGATCCCGATCGTTCTCGGCGGGGATCACTCGATCACCTGGCCGTCGGCGACGGCCGTGGCGGAGCACCGGAGACCGGCAGCGCTCGGCATCGTCCACTTCGACGCTCACGCGGACACCGCTCCTGAGGATTGGGGCCAGCTCGCCGGCCACGGGACGCCGATGCGGCGCCTGATCGAGTCCGGCGCGGTCGCCGGTCGGAACTTCGTCCAGGTCGGACTTCGCGGCTACTGGCCTCCGGTGGACGTGTTCGAGTGGATGAAGAACCAGGGGATGCGCTGGCACTTCATGCGCGAGATCGAGGAGCGTGGCGCGGACGCGGTGATCGACGACGCGATCTCGGAGGCCCTCGACGGGTCCGACGCGATCTACCTGTCGCTCGACATCGATGTCGTCGACCCCGGCCTGGCCCCCGGCACGGGAACGCCCGAGCCCGGCGGGATGTTGACCCGCGAGGTGCTCCGCGCGATCCGCCGCATCGTCGGCGCGGTGGAACTGGCCGGGATGGACGTGGTCGAGGTCGCCCCGCCCTACGACCATGCGGAGACGACCGCGATGGCCGCGAATCGGGCGGTCCTCGAGGCCATCGGTGCACTGGCGGCGAAGCGGGTGGTGGCCCGCGGGACGACCCCCGGCCGCTGACCCCCGGTCGGCACGTTAGGCTGGCGCTCGCATGATCGACGTCGCCAGGGGCTCGGCAACCGAGGCGCGGGCGCTTGCCCGGCTGTACGACGTGGACATGACCGAGGACCCGGGCGATCTCGACCTGTTCCTGGCGCTCGCGCGGCGCGCCGACGGCCCGATCCTCGAGCTCGGGGTGGGCACGGGTCGTCTCGCCCTCGCGCTCGCGCGGGCCGGTTACCAGGTCACCGGGATCGACCACGACCCGGCGATGCTCGAGCGTGCCCGGCAGCACGCCTTGGACGCCGATTCCGAGGCGGCCGGACGGCTGGACCTGGTCGAGGACGACATCCGAACGTCGCGGCTCACGCGAACCGGATTCCGACTCGGCTTCGTCGCCCTCAACACGCTGATGCTCCTCGGCACCCGCAGCGCCCAACGTGCAGCGATCCGGCTGCTCGCGGATCGCCTCGAGCCTGGCGGCATCGCGGTCGCCGACGTCTGGCAACCGGACGCCGAGGACCTCGCCCGCTTCGATGGACGGGTGATGCTCGACTACCGTCGCGTGGATCCCGAGACCGGCCGACTCGTGGTCAAGCTTGGCTCGGCCGTTCACGACGCCGCGTCCCAGACGGTGATCCTGACCACGATCTACGACGAAGGCATCCCGGGCGAGCCGGCCGACCGCTGGACGCGCACCGACCGCCTGCGCCTCGTGTCGGCCGACGAGCTGCGGGGCTTTGCGGAGGATGCGGGCCTCGAGGTGGAGCTGATCGCAGGTGGCTACGACCTGGAGCCGATTGGTCCGGGTAGCGAGCGCGCAATCCTGATCGGGACAAGGACGCCATGAATCGGGACCTTCGGGCCGGTTTGGGCCCCGATCCGCGCTTGGTATAGTCGAAGGGATGGCTTCCTCCGATCCGGTTCGCCTGCTCGTCGTCGAGGACGTGCCGCAGGTGGCCCAGTACATCCGCGGCCTGCTCAACGCGCAGACCCAGATCAAGCTGCTCGACGTGCTGCCGGACGGTGGCAAGGCGCTCGGCCAGATCCAGCAGCTTCGTCCGGACGTCGTGCTCGTGGACGCGCTGCTCCAGGGCCGCGTGAAGGGCCTCGCGCTCGCGGAACAGATCCAGCGGGACGTCGCGGGTGTGCCAACGATCGTGCTCACCGTGCCCCAGAACCCGGTCACCGTTGCACCGGAACGCGGCGTGCACGGTGTGCTCTCGATGCCATTCTCGGGCTTCGACCTCATCACCCGGATCAACCAGGTCCGCCAGGAGCACGGCAAGGGTGCAGCGGTCGCCGGCTCGCGGGTGGTCTCCGTGTTCGCCCCCAAGGGCGGTGTCGGGAAGACCACGATCGCATTCAACCTCGCGGTCGCGATGGGCCAGCTGGAGCAGCGGACCGTGCTCATCGACGGCAGCCTGCAGTTCGGCGACCTGCGGGCGCTACTCAAGGTCCCCGTCGACGCACCCTCGATCCTCGACCTGCCCACCGACAGGGTCGCCGAGTCCGATCTCCAGGACACCCTGTGGCGCGACCCGTCGGGGATCGACATCCTGCTCGCGCCGCCACGGGTGGAGATGGCCGAGATGATCTCCACCCGGGACATCGACAAGATCCTGTCGCTGCTCCGGCGGATCTACCAGGCGGTCGTGATCGACATGAGCTCCGCGATCACGGACCTCAACCTCGCGTTCCTCGACACCTCGGACACGATCGTCGAGATCGTGACCTACGACTCGACCACGATCCACAACACGGTCGCCGTCGCGGACACGTTCCGGATCATCGGTTACCCGGCGGCCAAGGTCCGTTATCTCGTCAACCGAGCCGACTCGTCAGGTGGCATCTCTCCGGAGGACCTCGCCCGCGCGCTGGGACGGGTGCCGGAGCACACCGTGGTCTCGGACGGTCAGCTGGTCGTCCGCTCGAACAACGAGGGCGTGCCATTCGTGCTGGCCAACCCGAGTGCTCCGATCAGCGTGGACATCACCAACGTCGCATCCGAGATCCTGGCCGTGAACCGGACGCCCCAGGCCGTCGGGGCGCGTCGATAGGGCCGGCCGAGCGAGTGACCGACTCCCGACCCATCGGCGTCTTCGACTCGGGGGTCGGTGGGCTGACGGTGCTGCGCGAGATCCTGCGTCGCACCCCCGGGGAGTCCACGGTGTACCTGGGTGACAATGCCCGCGCGCCCTACGGCGTCCGGTCCGACGACGAGGTGCGTTCCTTCTCCACCCAGGCGCTCGACGTGCTGGCCGATCGAGACGTCAAGGCGATCGTCGTTGCCTGCAATACATCCACCGCCGTCGCCCTGCCCGCCTTCCGGCGGCGATACGACCTGCCGATCCTGGGCGTCATCCGCCCGGGCGCCGCGGCGGCGGCGCTGGCGACGAGGAACCGGCGAGTGGGCGTGATCGCGACTCCGGCGACGATCCGATCCCGCGCCTATTTCCATGCGATCAAGGAGGAGAACCCCGCGGTCGAGGTCTACGAGCACGCGACGCCGGCGTTCGTGCCCATGGTCGAGGGCGGCGAGCTGAGTGGGCCCGCGGTCACGGACACCGTGCGCGCGTCCCTTGCGCCCCTCCTCGGCCAGCGCGACGAGGACGGGGAGGCGGTGTTCCCGTTGCCACCCGGCGCCAGCGTGGACACGCTTCTCCTCGGATGTACCCACTATCCGCTCCTGGGCGAGGTCATCGCATCGGTCGCCGGTGCCGAGGTCGCGTTGGTCGACTCCGCCACGGCGACCGCGTCCTCGCTTGCCGAGCTCCTCGCGGTCAATGGCCTGACGGCCCCCTCCGGGTCCACCGCGAGTCACGTCCAGTTGACGACCGGGGACGTGGAACGCTTTCGGGCCCTTGCTGCTCGCCTGTTCGGCGCCGAATTCGCCGAGGTCGAGGCGGTCAACGTCGGACCCGTTGCCTCCGGGGCGCTGGGGGCGGCGTCCCGATGAGCGGCCGGGCAACGGCGGGCAGCAGCGCGCGGCGGTCGGCCTGGCGCGACGATCGGCTGTGGCAAGCCGGGTTCCTGGTGGGCTCGGCCCTGGGCGCGGCGGCAGCGGTCCTCGGGCGTCGCGCAGAGCGCGAGGCGCGGCGGGGTCTCGTCGACTGGCCGGGCGTGGAACGAATCGCCGTGGAACGCCTCCGGCGCGCGCCGGGGACGCTGAGCGCCGACGAGCTGCGGGCCGTCGAGCCCGAGTACGCGGCCGCGATGGACAGGATCGTGCCCACCCTCGGTCGGGCGCTGGGCACGGAGCTGCCCGGCGTCGTTGAGCGCGCGGGAGTCGTCGACCGGGCCGGATGGGTTCGCGCCAACGTCCACACCTTTGCCGGTCTCATCGGCGCCATCGAGCATGAGCTCCTGGACCAGGTGATGCCCGTCGGCGGTGGCCTGGGCAAGGCGACCGTCGCCCTCGCGAATCGCTTCTTCACCACCCGCCAGCTCGGCTTCCTGCTCGGTTTCATGGGCCAGAAGGTGCTCGGCCAGTACGACCTCGCGATCCTGAGTGCGGAAGCCACCAACGGGCGCCTCCTGTTCGTCGAGGAGAACATCCGCCAGACGGCGACCGCGCTGGGCGTCCCGATCGGCCCGTTCCGCACCTGGATCGCGCTCCACGAGACCACGCACGCGTTCGAGTTCGAGGCGCATCCGTGGCTCCGGCCCTATCTCGCCCAGCGGCTCGAGCGCCAGCTGCAGCTGTTCGGACGGGAAGCGTCGTCGCTCGGCCGCGACGCCCTCCGCGAGCTGGGACGGATCGTCCGTGGCGAGAGCCGCGAGGGTCACTGGATGGAGCGGCTGATGAACGACGAGCAGCGCCGGCTGTTCCGCGAGACGCAGGCCGTGATGAGCCTCCTCGAGGGCTTCAGCGACTGGGTCATGGACGAGGTCGGCCGCGAGCTCGTCCCGGACGTCGCCCGGATCAGCGCCCGTTTCCACGACCGGCGCGAGCGACGGACGCCCTTCGAGCGGGCCATCCTGCGGCTCACCGGAATGGACCTCAAGCTCGAGCAGTACAAGAAGGGCGAGCGATTCGTTCGCCGGATCGCCGACGGGGGAGGCCCGGCCGCGCTGCAGCAACTGTGGTCGGGTCCCGAATCGCTGCCCAGCCCGGCCGAGATCGACGACCCGGACGCCTGGCTGGCGCGTCACGGGCTCGCCACGCGCGGGTGACCGGGTCAGCGGAGCCGGGGAGGTGACGGCCGGTCCGGGATCCGGACCCGGTGGGTCGCCGCTGGCGGTCGCACTGAGCCCGATCCTGTCGGCCCGCTATCGGGGTCGCGACCTCGATCGGATCCGGGCGGCCGCCCCGAACGCCCGGATCGTGACCGTATCGGTGGAGGGCACTGCGGATGGGCCGCTCGACGACGTCGAGGTGCTCCTCCGCGGATGGCTTACGGCCGACGCGTTCGATCGGCTCCTGAACCGGGCGCCCAGGCTCACCTGGGTCCACTCGGCATCGGCGGGCGTCGAGCGGGCGCTCACGCCGGCGGTCCGCGAACGCGGGATCGTGGTCACCAACGCCCGGGGCGTGTTCTCGCGACCGATCGCCGAGTACGTGATGCTGATGATCCTCGCCGTGTCGCGGCGATTGCCCCAGCTCCTGGAGCTCCAGCGGGAGCGGACGTGGCAGCCCCTCGAAGGGGTTGAGCTTCGGGATGTGACCGTGGGGATCGTGGGTCTCGGATCCATCGGGCGAGCGGTGGCGGGTCTTGCGTCCTCGTTCGGCTGTCGCGTGATCGCGACCCGCCGACGGGCGGCGGACGTCCCGGGCGCCGATGCGGGAGGACCGGCGGAGCCCGCGGCCCCCGGCGCCGACCGCGTTCTCGGGCCCGAGGGCCTGCCGGAGCTGCTCGCCGAGGCCGATTTCGTCGTCCTGGCTGCGCCCCTCACCCCCGACACCGAGGGGATGATCGATGACGCGGCGCTGGCCGCGATGAAGGGCGACGCGTGGCTGGTCAACATCGCCCGTGGCAGGCTGGTGGACGAGCGGGCGCTCATCCGTGCCCTCCGCGACGGGACGATCGGTGGTGCCGTCCTCGACGCCTTCCGCGACGAGCCGCTGCCCGAGAGCTCGCCGTTCTACGACCTCCCGAACGTGATCGTGACCCCGCACACGTCGTGGTCAAGCGGTCGCGTCCTCGACCGCTCGGTGGAGCTGTTCTGCGACAACCTCCGACGCTACGCCGCGGGGCAACCGCTCCTCAACGTCGTGGATCCGGACGCCGGCTACTGATCCGCCCCGGCTGACCGGCCACGCGTCGAGTCCCGGCAGCGCGCGGCCCTTCGGGCAGAATCGATCGATGCAGATCGCGATCGTCGGCCTCGCCGGCGCCGGCAAGACGACCGTGTTCAACACCCTGACGCGCGGCCACGCCGAGACCGGCGGCTACGGCGGCCTGGAGCTCCACGTCGGGGTGACCAAGGTCCCCGACAGCCGGCTCGACCGCCTGGCCGAGATCTTCCAGCCGAAGAAGGTCGTCCACGCCGACGTCACCTACGTCGACCTGCCGGCGCCCCCGCCGTCGAGCGAGGGTCGGGTCGGTACCGAGGAGCTGCCGGCCGAGCACCTGGCGCGGCTGCGCGAAGCCGACGCGCTGGTCCACGTCGTCCGCGCCTGGGACGACCCTGCCCATCCGCACCCGGAGGGATCGGTCGAGCCGCAGCGGGACCTCGAGCGGCTGGACCTCGAGTTCGCGCTGGCCGACCTGGCCCTGGTCGATCGGCGGCTCGAGCGTCTGGGCACGTCGGGTCGCCACGGAACCCCGGCCGAGCGCGAGGCGAACGAGCGCGAGCTGGCGGTGCTCGCCAGGCTCAAGGAGGCGCTCGACGCAGGGGGACCGATCCGGGACGTCGACCTGGCCGACGATGAGGAGAAGACGATCCGTGGCTTCCGCTTCCTGACCCAGAAACCCGCCCTCGTCCTGCTCAACATCGGGGAGTCCGACCTGTCCGCGGCGGGCACGCTGGTCGACACGATCGGCCGCGCGTACGACCATCGCAGCACGCTGCTGGATGCGATGTCGGCGCGGATCGAGATGGAGCTCGGGGAGCTCGAGCCGGACGAGGCCGGCGCGTTCATGGACGAGCTGGGCCTCACCGAGCCCGGCCTGGATCGCGTGATCGGTCTCAGCTACCGGTTGCTCGGCCTGATCAGCTTCCTGACCGCGGGGCCGGACGAGGTTCGCGCCTGGCCCGTCCCCGACGGATCGACCGCCGTCGACGCGGCCGCCGCGATCCATACCGACCTCGCCCACGGATTCATCCGGGCCGAGACGGTCTCCTACGATGACCTGGTGGCCCTGGGGTCGATGGCCGAGGCCCGCCGCGCGGGCAAGCTCCGCTCCGAGGGCAAGACGTATCGGGTTCGGGACGGCGACGTGATCGAGATCCTGTTCAGCCGCTGACGCGAGCGGCGGCAGGCGTCAGTTGGGCCGGCCGTCGAAGTCGGCGTACAGGGTGCGGAAGTCGGCGTCCTCGTCGCGCTCGCTGTCGAGCGTCGACAGGAAGTTGTCGTCCTCGTCGACCGAGACGTTCACGGAAGCCGACAGGCGCGCATCGGAGACGAACGTGAAGCCGTGATCGCGCTCGAGCTCCACGGCGATCGCCTCGATGAGGGTATCGTCCTCGAAGCTGTCCTGGATCCTGCGGCGGATCGACTGGACGAGCTCGAAGAATTCCTCGGGCGGGAACAGGCTGTCGTGCACGAGCAGGACGTCCGAGTAGACCTCGTTGTCGCCCTCGTGCAGTTCGTAGAAATACACGCTGAACTCCCGTAGGAGGGCAGGGGAGGGAGTGGACGGCCAGTATACGCCCGGTCCGCGACCCTCCCCGGCGGCCATGCCGGACGTGGTCGTCGTCGGTGCCGCCGCACGCGATATCGCGCCCGACGACGAGCGGGGCTGGCGACTCGGTGGTGGGGTCTCGTACAGCTCGCTCACGGTCGCCCGGCTCGGCCTCCGGACCGGTGCACTGATCGGGCTGGACGGTGAGGCCGGCGATGCCCGGGAGCTCGACCTCCTCCGGGAGGCGGGCGTGGACGTGCGGGTCGTGCCGCTCGCCAATGGGCCGGTGTTCTCGAACATCGAGCAACGCGGCGGGCGCCTCCAGCTGTGCCATGGCCGATCGGACCCCATCCCCGTGACGGCCCTCCCGCCGGAGTGGGCCTCGGCACGGGGCTGGATCCTGGCGCCGGTCGCCGCGGAGATCCCCGAGGCGTGGGCGGACGTCCCGGCCGAGGACGCGATCGTGGCGCTCGGCTGGCAGGGGCTGCTTCGGGAGCTCGTGCCGGGCGAGCCTGTCCGACACAGCGCGCCACGTCCCCACCCGGTGCTGGGCCGGGCCGATCTCGTCGGCGTCAGCCGCGACGACGTGGATCCCGCGATCGCCCTGGCAGACCTGTACGGCCTCCTGCATCCGGGCGCGATGCTGGCGATCACCCGCGGCGATCATGGCGGCCTGGTGGTCGAGGGGGTCGAGGACGACCAGCTGCAGCTCCGGCACTACCCGGCCGTGAAGAGCCCATCGATCGTGGATCCGACGGGTGCGGGCGACGTCTTCCTCGCCGCCCTCGCCGCGACGCGGATCCAGCCGCGCCTGGTCGGTGGCCGGATCGGGCAGGGGATGGACCTGCTGATCGCCGCGAGCGCCGCGTCGCTCGTGCTCGAAGCACCCGGCCTGACCGGGATTCCGACCCGCGACCAGGTCCGGCAGCGGGCGGTGGGTGCACGCCGTCCGATCGGCCGCGGCGGTGGACTACCCGGGAGCCGGACCGGTCGACGACCGGACGACGAGCCGGACCGGTAGGCGGACGACCTCGTCCCCGCCGTCCCCATCCGGGGTGGCGAGCAGCCGCGCGAGACGCTCGAACGCCCAGCGGCCCATCTCGGCGGTGGACTGGGCGATCGTGGTGAGCGGCGGGTCGACATAGGCCGCGAGGTCGACGTCGTCGAATCCGACCACGCTGACATCCTCGGGAACGCGCCCGCCGGCCGATCGGATCGCCCGGATGGCCCCGATCGCCATCAGGTCGTTGTAGGCGAACACGGCGGTCAGGTCGGGGCTCCCGGTGAGCAGGTCGCGCATCGCGCGTTCGCCGCCGGCAACCTCGGACTCGCCCGCCGCGATCGGCAGGACATCGGCAGACAGACCCGATGCGACGAGCCCGTCCCGGGCGCCGGCGAGCCGTTCGGGCGCGGCGACATGGCGCGGTGCCGCGGTCAGGTGCCCGATGCGGCGATGCCCCAGCGAGACCAGGTGCTCCACCGCGAGGCGGCCGCCGGCCCGGTTGTCCGAGGCGACTCCCGGCAGGGGCACGCCCTCGGCGACCGTGTTCACGAGGACGACCGGAAGTGGCGGGTTCGCGAGCCAACGCCGGTGGTGGGCACCCAGACCGGAGGCGGCGATGATCACCCCGTCCACGCGCCGTTCGACCAGCAGGTCGAGGTACCCGGCCTCACGCTCCGGATCGTCGCTGGCATTGCCGAGCAGGACCGCGTAGCCATTCGCACGCGCGGCATTCTCGATCGCCCGCACCAGCTCGGGAAAGTACGGGTTCTCGATGTCGGTGACGATCAACCCCAGCGTCCGCGTCGAGCGGAGTTTGAGCGAGCGAGCGATGGCGGACGGCCGATACTCGAGGTCGCGGGCCGCCGCCCGGACCTTCTCGCGAGTCTCCGGGCGCGCCGTGCCGATCCCGGCCAGGACACGACTCACCGTGGCCGTGGATACCCCTGCTCGTGCGGCGACGTCCCGGATCGTGGGTGTCGCCGCCCGGGCCGTTCCCCGTCCGCCGGCCTGGTGGCGCAGGCCGGTCATCGAGCGGTGACCGCCGGGCTGGCGCTCACTTCTCGCGAATCACCCCGAACGTGAGTCCGGTGATGACATAGCGGCGGGCGGCGAACATCAGCGCCAGCGGGATCGCGATCGCGATCACGGCGGCCGCCGCCATGTCATTCCAGATGATCGCGAACTGGGTGACGAGGCCCTGGACCCCGACCGGGAAGGTCTGCGCGCGGGGCGTGGCCGTGAGGATCAGCGCAAACAGGAACTCGGACCACGAGAACGCGAAGATGATGATCCCGGATGCCAGGAGGCCCGGCGTGGCAAGCGGCAGGAGCACCCGCCGGAATGCCTGCCAGCGGCTGGCCCCGTCGACCAGGGCCGCCTCCTCGATCTCGAGCGGGATCTCGGTCAGGAAGCCCTTGAGCATCCACAGCGCAAACGGCAGGTTGAACAGCGTGTACACGAGGATCAGCGCGAGCCCGCTGTTGTACAGGCCGAGGAAGTTCACCAGCCCGAAGTAGGGGACGACCACCGCGATGGGCGGCAGGAAGCGCAGCGACAGGGCCCAGTTGAGGACGTTCGCGCGCAACCGGCGGGAGACCGACAGCCGGGTCAGGGGGTAGGCGATCAGCAGGCCGAGCAGGATCGCGCACACCACCGTCGCGCCGCACACCACCACGCTGTTGATGAGCAGCTGCAGGAGGCCGCGCTCGCCGAGGACGGAGACGAACGGCTGAATCGTCGGCGCCCTGGGAACGAGGCTCGGCACAGGAGCGAAGATCTCGGCCCGGCCCTTGATCGCCGTGGCCACGATCCAGTAGAGGGGGAACAGGTACACGAGCCCCACCACCGCGAGCGCGATCAGGGCGAAGATCCGCCGTGGTCCGATCCTTCGGCCCACCGGGCGCGTCGCAACGGAGCCGGCCATCACTCGCGCTCCACGGGCAGGAAGCGGGTGGCGACGCTGTACCCGATGGTCATGGCGATCATCACCAGGACCGCCAGCGCCGCGGCCTGTCCGGCGTCGGAGAACTTGAACGCGATGCGATAGATCCAGAGGCTCAGGAACTGCGTTGTGTCGCCGGGTCCGCCGCCGGTCAGCACGAACACGTGGTCGAACACCCGAAGGACGTCGGCGACGCGGAAGAACAGCACCAGGAGCAGGAGCGGCCGGATGTAGGGCAGCTCGATGTTCCAGAACTGCTGCCATGATCCCGCCCCGTCGACCTGGGCCGCCTCGACCGTCTCGTGGGGGACCGTCTGGAGGCCCGCGAACAGGACGAGATAGACGAACGGGGTCCACTGCCAGATGTCGACGCTGGCGACGGCGAAGGTGGCACCCGCCGGGTCGGAGAGCCACGGGATCTCGCGCTGGATGACGCCCACCTGGAGGAGCAGATAGTTGAGGACGCCGTAATCGGGGCCGTAGATCAGCCGGGCGACCACACCCGCCGCGACCGGCGGGATGACGATCGGGATGATGGCCAGGACATACAGCGTGGCGCGGATGGCCGGGCTCCGGATCGTCCGGTGGACGAGGAGTGCGAGGCCAAGCCCGACCAGGATCTCCGCCGGCAGCACGATCGCGCCGTAGCCGATCGTTACCACCACCGAGCGGACGAAGCCCGGGTTGGTCACCGCGCGGGCGAAGTTGCCCAGGCCCACGAACTCGCCCTCGCGACCGGTCAGGGCATTCGCGACGGCGATCAGGAACGGGAGCGTGACGATGCCGATGACCACGGCCAACACCGGGATCAGGAGCCGGTAGGCGAGCCGCTCGTCACGGGTGGATGGACGCCATCGCCGCCGCTCGGGAGCGAGCGGCGGCGTGGCGAGCTCGGGCGCGTCGATCATCGACGGCGTCGATCAGGTGATCGTCGGCGTCATCGACTCACTGGGTGGGATAGCCGGCCGCCTGCATGATCCCGCGGATCTCATCGGCGGCCGCCGAGATTGCGGCGTCCGTTTCCTCCGTTCCGGCCAATGCCGCATTGAGATGGGTTCCGAGCGCCGTCTCCACGGCATTCCATTGATCCGTTCGCGGCCGCCAGTTGGGTCCGGCCGCGAGCGATTCGGCGAGTGCCTGGAAGTACGGGTTGGCCGCGCCCAGCGTCGCGTCGTTGAGGATGCTCGTCCGGGACGGGATCCCGCCCTTCTCGGCATACGTCTTCTGGGTGTCGGCCTGGGTCATCCACTTGATGAACTCGGCGGCCGCCTGTCCCTTGGTCGATGCCTTGGGGATGGCCAGCAGCCAGTTGCCCATCATCCCGAAGCCCTTGCCACTGGGGCCGGCGGGCATGGGAATGTAGGAGATCTTGTCCCGGTTCGGGGAGACCTCCTGGTTGTTCGTGATGTCCGTGACCTCGCCCGGCCAGACGGTGGACTGCAAGCCCTCGCCGTTGGCCACGAGACGCGAGCGGTCCGCGGCGTCGGTCTCGGCGGGTCCGTCCTGGGCCACGGCCTTGAGGTCGTTGACCAGGAAGTTGACGGCGGCCATCGATTCATCGCTGTCGATGACCACGTTCCAGTTCTCATCGAACACGTCGCCACCGAACGACCACAGGATCGGCAGGAAGTCGGCGACCACGGGGTTCGTGGCCTTGCCACGGATCACGTAGCCGGCGAGCGTGTCGCTATCGTTGGCCTGGGCGGCCGCGAGGACATCCTCCCAGGTGGCCGGGGCCGTCGTCTGGATGTCGTTGCGGTACATGAACATCTCGACGTTGCCGACGATGGTGACCCCGAGCAGTTGGGCCGTCTTGCTTTCCTGCCCTGGCGGCACCGCGCCGCGCGGCGGCGGCCACGTGCCGACGTCGTAGATCACGCCGGCGATGTCGGGATCGCGCGCGATCCCGAACTGACCGAGGTCCTGAAGCGATCCGTCCGTGCCGAACTTCGGCATCCACGGGTCATCGAGCATGACCAGGTCGTAGGTCGCCTCGTTCGCCTGGAACGTGGTGACCAGCTTGCTGTACAGGTCGGCATACGGCAGCTCGACGATCTCGATGTCGACGCCGGCCTTGCTTTCGTAGCTGGGCGCGACGGCCTTGAGGCCGGCGTCCTCGCCGCCCTGGACGGCGGCGATCGTGAGCTTCGTCCCGGCCTGGTTGCCACCACCCGGGAGAATCCCGCACGCGGCGACCATCAGGGCGACCACCACGAGGACTGCCAAACGGGCGTTTCTCATCCGCCTCCTCCTCTGACGGCCCTCGTCGACAGGCGACGTGGGCGCTCCGTCGAAGCGAGCGGCGTCCCTCGCCGCTCGCGCTCGATGTCGATGGACGTCGATCAGCGTGGCACCTCCTCCTGCGGCACCGCAGGCTCCTGGGCGGCCGGGATCTCGTCGAGTGAGACGGGCCGGTGTTCTTGAAGGGAGCGGGTGGCAGCCTCGGCGATCCGGAGCGCCTCGACCCCATCGTGGGCCGTGCACGGGCTGCCCAGCTCGCCCGTCGCGACGCGCACGAAGGCATCCAGCTCGGCGGCGTAGGCATCGCGGAATCGCTCGATGAATCCCGGCCAGCCGGGCTCGGTCGGCGGCGAGGCACCGGGCTCGAGCGACCGGATCGCGGTCCGGGGACCGAGTCCGACGGTCACGGTATCGGACGATCCGAACAGTTCTGCCCGGATGTCATAGCTCATCGGGTTGTGGCGACTGCCGGTGAGCGCCACGAGGGTGCCGCGGGTCATCCGTATCGTGGCGACGGTGGTGTCGATGTCGTCGTAGCGCGCGAACATCGGAAAGCCGAGCACGGCTCCCAGGGCGCCGACCTCGGCGACCTCGTCGCCAGTCATCCAGCGCAGGATGTCGAAGTCGTGGATCGACGAATCCCGGAACAGCCCGCCGGAGCCGGGGATGTACGACTCCGGGGGCGGTTCGTGGTCATGAGCCGTGAGCGTGATCGAGTACAGGGTCCCCAGCCCCCCGGTCTCCACCAGTCGCCGCGCCTCCGCGTAGGCCGCGTCGAACCGGCGCTGGAAGCCGAGCTGGAACGGCACCGCCGCGCCCTCGATCTCGGCCGCCACATCCAGGGTCGTCGCAAGGTCCTGGGCCAGGGGTTTCTCGCAAAAGGTCGGCAGCCCACGCCGGATCGACTTCCGGATGAGGTCGGCATGGACGTCGGTCGGAGCGGCGATCACCGCGGCGTCGGCCCGATCCAACGCCGACTCCACGGTCCCCGCCACGGACGCGCCGACGGTGTCGGCGATCTCCCGAGCGCGCTGTTGGTCGTCGTCCACGACGATCAGCTCGGCAACCCCGGCGCTGCGCGCCAGGACACTCGCATGGAGGCTCCCGATCCGGCCTGCGCCGACGAGGGCGATCGACAGCCGGCCGCTCACGCCGTGCGTCCGCCCGGTGGGTCGGCAGGGCGTCGGACAGGGTCGCGCAGGACGGCAGCGCTCGAGGATTCCATGCCGGCTGGGGCTCCGGACCGGGAATCGTGTAATCGATTACCCTTGCGGCGCAGGATACCATGGCGGTGCCAGCTGTCAACGGCCGGCGGGACACCCCAGGATGCCGTCGCGGGAGGAACGATGACCTCGCTGAGACAGGCGGAGGCGCCGCCGCTCGCATCGACCCCGCTGGGTCGAACGATCGCGACGACGGCGACCGACATCTGGAACGACTCATGTGCGGTGGACGAGCTGGAGTACGCGATCAGCTTCGGCGCCACCGGGGCCACGGCCAACCCGACGATCGTCGCCGACGTCTGGAGCAAGGAGCCGGAACTGTGGTCCGGCCGCGCGCAAGCACTCCTCCGCGACGACCCAACCCGCACCGAGGTCGAACTCGCCTGGGAGATCGTGGCCGAGATGTCGGTCCGCGGCGCCCGCCTGCTGGAGCCGGCGTTCGAGCGGTTCGGCGGCCGCCAGGGCCGGCTGTCGGTGCAGACCGACCCCACGCTCCACCGGAATCCCGAGCGCATGGTAGCCCAGGGTGCTGGCTTCGCAGCCCTCGCGCCGAACATCATCGTCAAGTTCCCGGCCACGGCCGCGGGAATCCGGGCGATCGAGGAAGCGACCGCCCGCGGGATCAGCGTGAACGTCACCGTCTGCTTCACTGTCCCCCAGGCGCTCGCCGCGGCAGCGGCCATCGACCGCGGGCTCGAACGACGCGAGGCGGAAGGGCGGCCCACGTCGGATATGGGGCCGGTCGTGACCCTGATGATGGGGCGCCTCGAGGACTGGCTGCGGGTGCAGGTCGACCGCCACGGTGTGGTCGCCGATCCGGCCGCGCTGCCGTGGTCGGGGATCGCGGTCTTCAAGCGGGCGTACGAGCTGTTCCGCGAGCGGGGTCATCGGGCGCGGCTGCTGGGCGCTGCGATCCGGCATCACTACCACTGGTCGGAGCTGATCGGTGGCGACATCGTGATCACCCTCCCCGCGGCGTGGCAGCGCCGCTTCAACGCCTCGGCCGTGGAGGTGCGGTCACGGATCGACGATCCGGTGGACCCGTCGATCGTGACCGAGCTCAGGGCGCGTTTCCCCGATTTCGAACGGGCCTACGAGCCCGATGGGCTCTCCGTCGCGGAGTTCGACACGTTCCCGGCGACCGCCCGGACGCTGCGGACGTTCACTGCCTCGTACCACGAGCTGCTTCAGCTCGTCACCGATGCCGCGATCCCGGACCCGGATCGCGTGCGAAGCGCAGACTGATCCAGCCGCTGCCGCAGGCGCTGTCCGCGACGGACCAGGTCGTGCTCGTAGCGGGGTAGCGGGCGGCCCAGGGCGCGCGATCGCTCGACCACGCGCCAGCCGGCGCGCACGGCATCGAATGCCCCGCGGACGTCACCCAGGCGATGCTCCCGCAGCTTCGCCGCCTCGATCCAGGCGGCGACACCCACCGAGCCTCCCGTGGCCGCAAGCGCCGTGAACGCCTCGACCGCGTCCTGGTGCCGGCCCAGCCGGCGCAGGATGTGCCCGCGCTCGCGGGCGATCCGATCGGCCGTCCAGGGATCGCCGAGGCGGTCGGCTCGAGGATGCGGGTACGGGCCACGTCCCCAGCCCACCGGACGGCCACCGAAGTCGGGTGCCCGTCGAGGCGACCACCAGTCGCCGTCGACCGCATCGGTTGTGCGTGCCCGTGTCGCGTCCGCGATCGGTTGGCGTTCGGCAGCGACGAGCGCTGCATCGAGACAGGCCAGCGCCTCCTCCAGGCGGCGCTCCCGGGCGAACGCCCGGGCGAGTCCGGCCAGGTCCCCGTGCGGGGCCGTGCAGCGCACCGTCTCGTCGCCGTAGCCCTGGTCGACATGCGCCAGCAGCAGCCCGAGGGCGAGCACGTCCTGGGCGTTGTGATGCAGGACCTCGGTGAGCCCCGCCGCCGTCCCGGCCCGGAGGAACGCCAGGTAGCGATCGGGGATCTCCCAGCCCTCGACGTCGCCGTGGCGATCGATCCCCAGCAGGTCCGTCTCCACCGTTCGCAGGCGGGCATCGAGCATCCGATGGCGGAACACCCTCCGGACGAGCGGCAGGAGGTCCAGGTGACCCGCATGGGCCGGCGGCCCGCGACGGGCCAGTCGGTATCGGGTGACGAGAAGCGGCCAGTCGAACCCGCGGCCGTTGTACGTCACCAGCCATCCGTCCGGTGGGATCCGCCGGGCGAGCTCGTGGAGCATGGCCGGCTCATCTGGCTGGTCCGGAAGGACGAGCTGGAGCTGGTGGAATCGATCGCCCTCCCACCAGCCGATCCCGATCAGGAACGCCATCGTGCCCGCCGCGGTGGCGAGGCCCGTGGTCTCGGTGTCCAGGCACACGAGCGGTACCTCGGCCGGGGGCTGTCCGGGAAGCTGCGCGAGTCGGGCCCGGTCCAACGGGACGGTCCGCGGCGGAGGCTCGCACCGGACATACGACCCGTGGCGAGTCCGGACCACCTCGCCCCCGACGGCCGAAGCCAGGAGCTCCGGGAGACGAGCCGGGGGCCGTGGCAACGGGGGCGGTCCGTCCGGTCCGGCCTGGGCGGCGAGTCCGGACCGGAAGTTCGCGAGCCGGCGTTCGAGGCTGACACCCGTGGCGGCGTCCACGTCAGGCGACCGCAGCCGGTGACATCGCGGCCGTTCCCGGCACCGCGGCGCCCAGTTCCCCGAGAAGTCGGAGCGCGAGCTGCTTGGCATCGACCTCCGGCTCGAGGCGGGGGCCGGTGCAGGCCGGGCAGCCGGACTCGCACGAGCAGCTCGCGATCAGCCCGGCGGCGCCGGCGACGAGCTCGTCATGACGGTTCCACAGTCGCTCGGACAGTCCCACGCCACCCGGCACCGCCTCATACAGGTAGATCGTGGGTGCCTCCTGGTGTGGCGAGCGGACCTGGCTCACCAGCCCCAGGTCTCGGGGGTCGACCATGAGCAGCACGCTGGCGACCGCCTGGATCGCCCGGCCGGCGCCGAGCAGTGCCACGTCCAGCTCGTTGCGTTGCCAGCGGCCTGCCGTTCCGTCCGCCGTCAACCAGTAAGCGGTGGTCTGGAGCTCGATCTCGGGCAGGTCGATCGGACCCCAACCGACGTTCTCGTCGGTGATGAACTTCAGCTTCTTGTAGAGCGTGACGAGGCTGGCAACCATCACCTCGCCATGCACCCGCCGCCCGCCCGTGGCCGGCGCCTCGCCGAAAACGTCGAGAGGCTTGAGCGTGACCGCCCGGTTGGCGTACGTGTAGTGGTCGGCGTCGATCCGGTGGACGTACGCCTTGCGCTCGCCCCACTCGAGGCGATCCACGTGGTACTGGACGGACTCGTGGATGTAGATCGCGTGCTCGTGGACGAGCACCTGGGCGGCGAACAGGTCGACCTCACCCAGGACCCGGGGTCGGTCCGGACTGGTGTCGATGATCACGACGTTCTCGGGGGCGGCCGTCCGCAGCGAGATCTCGGACGCGGGGAAGTTCTCGGAGCTCCAATACCAGCGTCCGTCGCCCGCCTGGCGCACGTGGCCCTCCTCGGCGAGGAAGGCGAGCAGGTCGTCGACCGTGCCGGGGCCGAACACGTCGCCGGGGTCGAACGGCAGTTCGAAGGTGGCGGCGCGCAGATGGGCGAGCAGGACGTGGAGGTTGTCCGGGTCGAGCCGCGCCTCCTCGGGCCTGCCGCCGAGCAGGAACTCCGGGTGGTGGATGACGTACTGGTCGACCGGCCCTGCCGACGCCACCAGGACGGCGACGCTTGGCTCCTGGCGCCGCCCGGCGCGGCCGATCTGCTGCCACGTGCCGGCGATCGATCCTGGATAGCCGGCCAGGATCGAGACGTCGAGACGGCCGATATCCACCCCCAGCTCGAGGGCGTTCGTGCTGACCACGCCCAGGATCTCGCCGTCCCGGAGCCCGCGCTCGATCGAGCGTCGTTCGGTGGGTAGATAGCCGCCCCGGTAGCCCCGCACCCGGGTTCGAGGTCCATAACTCTCGCGGAGCGCTTCGCGCAGCCCCGACAGGATGATCTCGACCGCGGTCCGGGCCCGCCCGAACACGATCGTCTGCCGGCCGGCGCGGAGGAACGGGAGGGCCCACCGCTGGGCAAGCGTGAGCGCCGAGCCGCGTGCCCCGGTTGGCGCATCGATCACCGGTGGATCGACGAGCAGCACGTGACGCTCACCCGACGGCGCGCCGTTGCGATCGATCACCCGGATCGGGCGACCGGTGAGCATTCGGGCGAGCTCGGCCGGGTTCCCGATCGTGGCCGAGCAGCACACGATGACGGGCGTGCTGCCGTAATGGGCGCACAGCCGCAACAGGCGCCGGAGAACGTTGGCGACGTGGCTCCCGAACACCCCGCGATAGGTGTGAAGCTCGTCGACCACGATCACGCGCAGCTGCTCGAACAGCTGGAACCACTTCGTGTGGTGCGGCAGGATCGCCGAGTTGAGCATGTCCGGGTTGGTCACCACGACCTGACCGGCCTTGCGGATCGCCGACCGGATCGGCGCCGGGGTATCGCCGTCGTACGTGGCGGACGAGATGTCCAGGCCTGCGGCCCGGGTGAGGGAAGTGAACTCGGCCACCTGATCCTGGCCGAGGGCCTTGGTGGGGAACAGGAGCAGAGCCCTGGCGGCCGGATCCTCGGCCATCGACTGGAGGATCGGCAGGGCATAGCACAAGGTCTTGCCACTGGCGGTCGGCGTGACGACCACGACGTCCGTGTGCTCATGAACGGCTTCGATCGCCTCTGCCTGGTGGGAGTAGAGCTGTTCGATCCCGCGCTCGCCCAGCGCCGCGCGGATCCGCGGGTCAAGCCAGCCCGGCATCGGGGACAGCACGGCCTCGCGGGCAGGGATCTGTTCGTGATGGACGACCCCGCGCGCCAGGGAGGGTTCCTCGAGGATGGCTTCCAGGACGGCCGGCGTGGAAGCGGGAGCGTAGGTCCGCATGGCGACCTCGATTGGAACGCGTGTTCGATTTTGGCGAGTGTATCAGCAGCGTCGGCGGCTCACGTGACAGGTTGGCTGTCACGAGCCGCGCCGTTTGACACATCAGCTACTGGCAGCTACCTTGGCCGGGATGTCGCGCAGGGCCGACCGATCTCCAGCCGACTCCCCGTCAACCGAGCCGCAGGACCCTGCGCTCGACGACGCGATGGCGGACATCGAGGCACCGCCGCCGGCCGACCTGTCGGCGGTTCCCGTCGTGGGCATCACGCCCCGTCGGATGTCGCTCGCCCTGGGCGCCGTCGTCGCGGTGTGGGTGGCGTTCGCCTTTGCCAGGCAGGTCGGTGCAGCCGCCGACGCAGCCCGCCGCGCTGAGGACCTGCGACTCTCGAATGCCCGCCTGGCGTCGGAGGTCGCAGCCCTTCAGCAGGAGCTGCAGGTCATCCAGCGCCGCCCGTACATCAGCGTCGAGATGCGCCGGTACGGGCTGGGACGGGCGAAGGAGATCCCGTTCACGCTGGCGGCCGGCGCACCGGCCCTCGGGCCCGATGCGCCCGGTTCGGCCGCGGCACGTCTGGGCGAGGACGCGCCCACGACGACGCCTCTGGAGTCGTGGCTGTCACTGCTCTTCGGCCCGACTGACTAGCCGCCACCCACCCGCCTGCCGGCATCGTATGCTGATCCGGCGAGGGCTGAGGGAGAGGCGTGATCAACGTCCCGGTGGAAGATTTCGTGTTCGGGGTCGCCGCGCTCGTCGGCGGGGTTCTCCTGCTCGTGAACATCCTCCTCGATGACGTGCTGGGCGGCGTCTTCGACGCCCTCGGCATCGGGTTCGATGTGGGCGGGACGTCGATCACCCCGCTCCTCCTCGCGTTCGTCGCCATGTTCGGTGCGGGCGGCCTGTTCGCCACCCAGGCACTCGACGTCCACGGCGCCCAGGCGGCGGCCGTCGGAGGCGGCTTCGGGTTGTTCGGGGCGGTCCTGGCCGGTGTCCTGTTCACGGTGCTCCGTCGCTCGCAGAGCCCCGAGCCGTTCTCCCTCCGTGACCTCGTGGGACAGACCGGTTTCGTCAGCGTGGCGATCCCGGGTGGACGCCAGGGGACCGTCCTGGTCCACGCGGAGGGCCAGACCCATGAGTTCAGCGCCACGTCGACCGCCGACGTGCCGGCGGGGACGACGGTCCGGATCTCGGGCGTGGCGGGGAACGGATTGATCGTCACAACCGAGGAACCGGCACAGCCGACGACCTGACACGGATTCGGGAGGGGATCGTGGACATCTTCCAGTTCATCAACAGCGGCCAGATCGCGGTGGTCGTGATCATCGTGATCGTGGCCCTGCTGTTCGCCTATGCGACCAGCCGGGTCAAGGTCGCCGGCGCCAACGAGGCCCTGGTGCGGACCGGTGGCGTGTTCGGTGGCGCGCCGGCACAGCTCACGGTCGTCCGCGCGGGGCGGGTGATCGTCCTGCCGCTCGTGCACAAGCTGGGGCGTCTCCATCTCAGTGCCCGGCAGATCAACGTCGCCCTGTCGGATGCCGTCACGAAGCAGGGCATCAAGGTCGCGGTCCAGGGCGTCGCGACGGTCAAGATCGGCGGCGACGACGAGTCCATCCGCAACGCAGCCGAGCGGTTCCTCGACCGCGAGGAGCTCCTCGATTCGATCGTCAAGAACGTCCTCGAGGGATCGCTGCGGTCGATCGTGGGCACGCTCACGGTGGAAGAGCTCAACTACGACCGCCAGAAGTTCCAGCAGGAGGTCCAGGGCGCGGCCAAGGCCGACCTTGCCACATCCGGGCTGTCGATCGACAACTTCACCATCCAGGCGATCCGCGACGAGGTCGGCTACATGGACCTCATCGGCCAGCAGGAGACGGCGCGACGGGAGCGCGACGCTCGGATGGCCAAGGCCCTTGCCGATCAGGAGGCCGCCGTCCGGGAGGCCGAGGCCCAGCAGATCAAGCTCAACGCCCAGCGCGACGTGTCGCTCCGGCAGGCAGAGGTCGAATCGTTGACCGCCGCTGCCGAGGCGCGGGCCGGCCAGGCCGGTCCACTCGCACAGGCCGACGCCCAGCAGGAGGTCACCCGCAAGCAGACCGAGCTGGCCCAGCTGGAGGCGGATCGAAAGGCGAAGGAGCTGCTGGCGTCGACGGTGCGCCCGGCCGAGGCCGAGGCCGAGGCACAGGTCAAGCGGGCAGAGGGCGAGAAGACCGCCCGGATCCGCCAGGCGGAGGCGGACGCCGAGCGGGTCCGGCTGGCCGGCCAGGCGGAGGCGACGGTGACCGTGACCAAGGGCGAGGCAAGTGCCAAGATCGTGTCCGTCACCGCCGACGCCGAGGCGCACCGGACCCAGGTCGAGGGCAACGCCGAGGCCGGGATCGTGTTCACCAAGGGCGAGGCGGAGGCGAAGGCACTGGCCCTGCGAGCCGAGGCCTATCGACAGTTCAACGAGGCCGCGGTCATCCAGACCGTGCTCTCGATGTTGCCCGAGATCGTGCGGGCGGCCGCGGAGCCGATGGGCAATATCGACAACCTGACCGTGTTCTCTGCCGATGGTGCGTCGGACATCGTGAAGACCACGACGCGGACCGTGGCCGAAGCCGGTACCGCGGTCAAGGGCCTGACCGGGATCGACATCCCGGCCCTCCTCTCGTCCGCGATGGGCGGTTCGCGCGTCGATGGGGACGGCACCCCGACGCCGCCGGCTCCATCGGGCCGCGGCGGCGGACGGACGCGCGCCAGACGACCGTCGGGCCCGAGCTCGACGTCGCCGACACCGGCAGCGGCACCTCCGATCGCCCAGGCCGGCAACGGCGCCGCGGCAGGGGTCGACCCGGAAGCCGCATTCGCCCGCGCCGGCGAGGCCCTGTCGCGCGCGGCTCGCGCGGCACGCGGCGCCGGGACCGCTGCCACAGGCACGCCACCGGCACCGCCCTCGGCAGCCGAGACGACCACGACCGCCCAGCCAGCCACCTCACCTGCGGCCGGCACCACGGACCGCGCGATCGGAACGCCGCGACCCGCGGTCGGCCGGCCCGCGGCGGTCGACATCCGGGCCGAGACGACGCTCGATGAGGCGGCGGCCCGGCTCGCCTCCGACCTGGAGTCGATTCCCGGGATCGAGCGCTTCGGCGGCCTCCGCTTGTCCGAGCTCGAGCGGTCGGGGCCCCGGCCGCTCCGGACGCTGTGGCGGATCGCGCGTGATCGGGTCGACGCCCGGTACGGCCAGCTGACGATCGGCGAGCTGCTCGATCGCGCGCGCGCGAGCGGCGGAAGCGGCCCCGCAGCCAGCGCCTGACCACGCCCGTGGACGGGGAGCGGAGCGCGGAGTTCGAGCGGATCCTGGCCGAGAACGAGCGTTATACCGAGGCCTTCGATCGGTCCCGGCTGAGCGCCGCACCGCTTTCGGGTCTCGCGGTCATCGCGTGCATGGACGCCCGCCTCGATGTCGAGGAGGCGCTCGGGCTCCGGACCGGTGACGCGCACGTCATTCGCAACGCCGGCGGGCTGGTCACCGACGATGTGGTCCGTTCGCTCATCGTCAGCCAGCAGCTGCTCGGCACCGACGAGATCCTCGTCATCCAGCACACCGGTTGCGGGCTGCTCGGTGCCGACGAGCAGGGCCTCCGCGACGAGCTCACGCGCAAGACCGGATCGGCACCGGAGCTCGAGTTCGGTGCGTTCGCCGATCTCGACCAGAGCGTTCGGCTCCAGGTCGAGCGGCTCCAGACCGAGCCCTGGCTGCGGGACGTCCCCGTCCACGGCCTGGTCTTCGAGGTCGAGACCGGCCGGCTACGAGAAGTCGTCTAGCCGGACGCGGGTCGGCGCCGCAGGCGGGTTGCGGGTCCGATCCGGTCGATCGGCACCGCGGCGTCTCGGAACGCGGCCACGACATCGGACGTGGCTGCGGCCTCGACGTACCACAGGCAGACCTCGTCCGTGTCCGCCACGATCGTCTCGACGATCACCGCCCCCGCGCGGGCGAGGGCAGCGGTTGCTGTCTCCGCGCCGGCGGCGGTGAGCCCGGGCCAGAACCGCTCGACCAGGAAGGTGGCCATCACGAGCCGACCTGATCGAGGACGTCGAACAGCGCATCGATGATCGCGTCGGGTCGCATGAACGGCAGGTCGTGATCGCTGTCCGCCACCGCAACGGCGGAGCTGTTGGTGGATTCGCCGAGATACGCCCGCTGGCCGTCGACCCAGATCCGGTCGAACTGGACGCGGAGGCGCTCAGGCAGGTCCGACCAGCTCATCGCCGTCAGGCCGGCCTGGAGCACGATCAGCGGACGGTTCCCGTACAGCGGGGTCTCGGGATCCAGCACCGCATTGACGCGTTGCGCCGCGTCCCTGAGGTCCAGGTGCTCATCGTTGAGGCTGGGGTCGGCCTCGAAGCGCGTGAGCTCGTCGCGATTCAGCGCGATCGCCTCCGGCTCGCCGGCCCGTTCCGGCGGCAGGGCGGCCAGCCACTCCGCGGAGACGCGGGATCCCCTGGGATCGGCGAGGACGATGCCGGCAACGTCGTCGGGATGCTGGCTCGTGTACAGGGCAACGTTCCATGCCCCGCTCGAATGGGCGGCGAGGATGATGGGACCGCCCAGGTCCGCGGCGGCGATGAGGGCGTGGAGGTCGTCGACCTGGTCCTGCAGGGTCCGCACCGAAGCGGCCGCGGGTGGGCTCTGGTTCAGCCCGGCTCGGTCGTAGGCGCAGACGCGGGTGCGCTCCGCCACCGCGTAGAAGATGTCGTTCCAGGTCCGCGAGTCGCCGGTCAGGCCGGATTCGCCGATGACGGTCGGCTGCCCGTCTCTCGCCGTCCCGACGCAGAACAGGTGCAAGGTCCGACCACCGATGTCGATGTCGGCCGCGAGCTGGACCGGTGTCGGAGCCGGAGTCCGAGCCGATGTCGGTGCCGGCGTCGGCGACGTCGTCGCCGAGGCGACCGCCGACGGTGACGTGGATGGCGCTCCGGCGCCGGTGCAGGCGGCCAGGGTGACCAACGCGACGGTGACGACGAACAGGACTCGTGGCATCTCGGGTCTCCAGGTTGCGGGCTCCACCTGCCGAACCTAGGGCCGCGAGGCTTCGTGATGAAACGGGGGAATCCCGTTCCGTTCAGCTTGCTTCCCCGTCCTGGCCGCGGAGCCAGGCACCGAGCTCCGCGCGCGAGCGGATCCCGAGCTTGCCATACGCCCTGGCGAGGACTCCCTCGACGCTCTTCGGGGTCAGGAACGCCGCCTCACCCACCTGACGATTCGTGAGGCCTCGGGCGGCGAGTCGGGCGACGAGAGCCTCGGTCTCGGTGAGGGTGCCCGAGGTCGCGGGGCGGCGGCCCAGCCTGGCGATCTCGACGTCGGTGATGCCGACCCACGCCTTGGCGCCAAGGTCCGCGAACATGGCACGCGCCCGGTCGAGATGCGCCGCCGCGTCCTTCTTCGCTTTGCGCCGGCGAGCGATCCGCCCGGCGATCAGGTGCGTCCGCGCTCGCTCGAACGGCATCGGCAGGCGATCCGCCTCGCGCAGTGCCTCCGCGATCGCCGACACGGACGCGTCCAGGTCGCCGTCCGCGGCGTGGAGCAGCGCGCGCCCACGGGCGGCATGCGTCCGGACCCACGGTCGAGGGATCGTCGCGGCCGATCGCTCGAGCTCGCGGGTGATCGCGCTTGCGCGATCGAGCCTCCCGATCGCGACCGACGCTTCCAGCAGGTCGCCGACGAAACGAACGGCGTGCGCCTCCACGTTTCCGGTCGCATGCAGGTGGTCATGGAGGGAACCCAGGACGGCCTCGGCTCCGACGGCGTCACCCTGCGACAGCGCGATGAACCCGAGCGCAGCCCGATGACGGATGCCGACCCAGTCGCCCTCGGATACCAGACGGAGGCCGGCCCGCGCCGACGCCTCCGCGGCCTCGAGGTCGCCGCGAAACGCGTCCACCCAGGCACGCGCGACGAGCGCGATGCTCTCGTTTTCCGCGGATGCGCCGGTCTGGGCGGCAAGGATCCGGGCATCCTCGGCGTGCCGATCCGCGGCCGCCCAGTCGCCCAGCCAGAGCTCGGTCATGGCCAGGTCGGACGCCTCGACAGGTAGCGGACGCTCGCGCCCGCGCTCGATGTCCCGCTGGAAATCCCGAAGCTGCCGAGGATACGCACGTTCCAGGTCGTCCAACTCGATCCAGAGCTGCCACACCAGGGCGTGCGCGCGCAGGCTCTCGGATCGTTCGTCGCCCTCTGGGTTTCTCAGCGGTTCCTCGGCCAGCAGCACCATCGCGGAGTCAACGGCGTTCCGATCGAGGCCGAGCCCGGCGGCCAGCCGGAGGGACGCGCGCTGAAGGCGGGCGCACGCGACGAGATCGGGATCCGGATCGTCGGATGCCGCCTCGAGCTCCTCGATTGCCGCCTCGGTCTCCCGGATCGCCCGATCCACGCCGGCGGTGTCGGGCTCGACCGCGATCCGCAGCCGGAGGCGGGCGCGGAGATCCGGATCGATCGCCTCCTGCAGCGCCTGTTCGCAGCGCCGGATCGATGCCTTGCCGCCCGCCTCCCAGGCTTCGATCTGGGCCAGCGTCAGCATCGCGGCGGCCCGTTCGTCGCCGGCCGGCATGGTCTCGAGGGACCCAAGCAGGAGCCCACGCCCCCGCGCGATCTCCCCGGCTTCGGCGAACCATCGGCCAGCGCGGCCGATCCGGACCGTCCACCCGGACCGATCCTCCGCGGGAGTCATCATGGCTGCTCGTTCCGCCCACTCAGCGGCCATCGCGGTCGCCCCACGGCGACGAGCCGAGGCCGCGGCCGCATCGAGCGCGAGTGCGCCGTCGACCGACGTCCCGGCCACCGAGAGGGCCAGATGTCGACCGCGATCCTCCACCGACGCGGTGCCCGCGGCGAGGCGGGCGTGGATCGTTCGTCGCCGGGCGAGCGGAACCGACTCCAGGGCCGCGGACAGCATCAGCGGATGTCGGAATCGGATCCGCCCGGAGACCTCGGTCTCGACGAGCCCCACCGCTGCGGCCTCGTCCAGCGCCTTCACCACGGCGTCCACGGACGATGGACCGGCCGTCGCGATCGCCTCCACGGTCGGGGATGCCATCGCCGCCGCGAGCACCAGCACGTCTCGGACGTCGGCCGCCAATCCTGCGATCCGGTCCCGCAACAGGGTGGCGCTATCGGCCGGGAGCGGCAGGGGCTCGCCCGGCAGCGGCCATCGCTCGAGCCGGGTCAATGCCCGGGCGAGCTCGATCGCCGTCAGGGGATTGCCCCCCGAGGCCGCCTCGACGCGAGCCAGTTGCGGTCGGGTCAGGGTCTTGCCGACCCGGTCGACGATGAGATGGTGGAGCACCGCGATGCTCACCGGTCCCAGCCGAAGCTCGGTCGCGCCTGGAACTCGCCGGAGCGGCTCGAGGACGGGCACGCTGGGGCCGTCGTCGGTCCGGACCGTGGCGATGACGGTGACGCCGGGGTCGTCGAGCCGTCGGAACGCGAAGCCGAGGGCGGCGGCGGACGCGGGATCCACCCACTGCGCGTCGTCGATGAATAGCAGGACGCGCCGCGTGCCTGAAAGACGGCGCAGGATCTCGAGGATGGCCATGCCGACCATGCGCGGCTCCGCGGGCCCGGCGGGTCGACCACGAAGCGTCGCGGCGTCGAGCGCCTCGCGAAGGGGCTCCGACAGCGCTTCGCGCGCGGCCGCGGGATCGGCCAGGGAATCCACGAGATCCGTCAGGGTCACGTGGGCCAGGGAGCGCTCCGCCTCGGATGCCCGCGCGACCAGCGACATCGCGTCACCAATCGCAGCCGCTCGCTCGCGCGCGGCGTCCCAGAGGATCGTCTTGCCGATCCCGGCGTCGCCGCCGATGACCAGCAGCCGCGCTTCCTCGGCAGGGCTGGCCAGGAACCGCTCGATGACCGCTTGCTCATCGGTCCGGCCGAGGAGGACGCTGCCCGTCATGCGCGGAGTCTATGGGCGCCGAGGTTCGTTCCTGGGGCCGCCGTGCCTCCGGTTCGACTGGGCTGGCGGTTGCCGCTTCCCCGGGTGCTCGGTACCCTTGGGAGTGAGGCGGAGTAGCTCAGTGGTAGAGCAGGGGACTCATAAGCCCTTGGTCGGTGGTTCGAATCCGCCCTCCGCTACCATTCCTTCGTCCGTCGAAACCCTCCGGTCCACGTCGGCGGGCAGCACGCCTGGACGTCGCCCGGCGTCCGGATAGCTGACTGATGCCGGGACGATCGCGTCACCGGAACGTGACTTAGCCGGCGGTATACTCGCCGGACCTGCGGGTGCGAGGCACTCGCCGGCTTGACCGGAGGCTCCGTTTGAATCCCAAGTTCTTCCGCAACGGGATCGTGATGCTCGTGCTCGTCGTGGGCACGGTCGCGCTCCTCTACACCTGGGTCACGTCGTCGTCGTCAACGACGAACCTGGGCTACTCCGACCTCCTCGATAAGGTGTCCGGCGGGAATGTCCTCGAGGTGGTCCAGCAGAGCGACACCCTCACGGTCAAGCTCAAGGACGACAAGACCACCTACACCACGACCGTGCCCGGGCTGCCCGGTCTCCACGATGTCTACAAGGACCTCCAGGAGCGCGCCACGACGGCCGGGGTGCCGGCTCCCAAGTTCACCGCCAAGCAGGCCCCCGACACGTCGTGGGTCGGCCTTCTCGTCACCGCGGTGCTGCCGCTGCTCGTGATCGGCGGCTTCATCTTCTTCATGATGAGACAGGCCCAGGGCACCAATAACCAGGCCCTGTCGTTCGGCAAGAGCCGGGCGCGCATGTTCCTCGGCAACAAGACCGTGGTGACGTTCGCCGACGTCGCCGGCGTGGACGAGGCGAAGACGGAGCTCCAGGAGGTCGTGGAGTTCCTCAAGTACCCGGAGAAGTTCAACTCGCTCGGTGCCCGCATCCCGCGCGGAGTCCTGCTCGTGGGCCCGCCCGGCACCGGCAAGACGCTGATGGCGCGTGCCGTCGCCGGTGAGGCCGGCGTCCCGTTCTTCTCGATCTCGGGCTCCGAGTTCGTGGAGATGTTCGTGGGCGTCGGCGCCAGCCGCGTCCGCGACCTGTTCGATCAGGCCAAGCGGAACAGCCCATGTATCGTGTTCGTGGACGAGATCGATGCCGTCGGCCGCCAGCGCGGCGCCGGCCTCGGTGGTTCCCACGACGAGCGCGAGCAGACGCTCAACCAGATCCTGGTCGAGATGGACGGCTTCGACACGAACACGAACGTGATCGTCGTCGCGGCCACGAACCGCCCGGATGTCCTCGATCCTGCCCTCCTGCGGCCGGGTCGCTTCGACCGCCAGGTGATCCTCGATCGCCCGGACATGCGGGGTCGAGTCGCGATCCTCAAGGTCCACACGAAGGGCAAGCCGCTCGACAAGGCCGTTGCCGTCGACGACATCGCCCGTCAGAGCCCGGGTTTCTCGGGCGCCGACCTGGCGAACCTCGTCAACGAGGCCGCGATCCTGTCGGCGCGGCGCAACAAGAAGGTCATCGGGATGAGCGAGTTCCAGGAGGCCCTGGAGCGGATCGTCGCAGGACCGGAGCGGAAGTCGCGGGTCATCTCGGACGCCGAGAAGCTCATCATCGCGTACCACGAGGGTGGTCACGCCGTCGTCCAGCGAGTCCTCCCGAAGTGCGATCCCGTGAACAAGGTGACGATCATCAGCCGCGGCATGGCCCTGGGCTACACGATGGCCCTTCCGGTCGAGGATCGCTATCTCCAGTCCAAGACCGAGTTCGAGGACAAGATCGCGGGCTTCCTGGGAGGCAACGCCGCCGAGCGTCTCGTGTTCGGCGACACGACGACCGGGTCGTCGAACGACATCGAGAAGGCTACCGACCTGGCCCGCCGGATGGTCACCGAGTTCGGGATGAGCGACCGCCTGGGTCCGCTGTCGTTCGGCAAGCGCGATGAGCTGGTGTTCCTGGGTCGCGAGATCGGGGAGCAGCGGAACTACTCGGACGAGGTCGCCAAGCTGATCGACGAAGAGGTCCGGGCGATCATCGACAGTGCCTACGAGCGGGCGATGGAGGTGCTCGTCGAGCACCGCGCCCGATTGGACGGCCTGGCCGACAAGCTGATCGCCGAGGAGACCGTCGACAGCGCCGAGTTCGAGAAGCTGTTCTCGGACCTGCCGCCGAAGGAAGACCTGCATGGACCGTCTCGCCGACCGACCGTCGTCGGACCCGGGGCGCCCGAGTCGGGGGCCACGCCCACGACGCCGCCGCCGCAGCCGAGGCCGAATCCGCAGCCGGCCTGACGGTCGAAACCCACCGGACCCAGTCGAGCCGGCCTTCGGGCCGGCTCGATCGATTCATGCCTCGCCCAGAGCTCGACGGCGAACATGCTCCGCGGTGACGATGTCCTCGACGGCCATCCCCAGCGACTTGAACAGTGTGATGTCGTCCCGGTCCCGCCGTCCGGGGTGGTTCCCCGATACCACCTCGCCGATCTCGGCTTCGATGCGGTTCCCGGCGGCGATCGCCGCCCGGACGTCACCCGACTCGGCCTCGGCGGCGATCCGCGAGTCGGCAAAGATCCGGGATCGTCCGAGGAGGTCGTCGTCCAGCTCGCGCCAGTCCGGGCGCGGCGCCCCGACTGCGTTGATGTGCGCGCCCGGTTCGAGCCACTCGCCGTGGAGGACGGGCTCGCGGGATGTGGTCACGGTGACCACGACGTCGGCGCCACGGACCGCTTCCTCGGCCGATCCGGCGGCGCGGATCCCGTGTTCGGCAGCGAACGCGCCCGCGCGCGAGGGGGACCAGACCCGGACATCCGCGAACGACCGGACGTGGCGGAGCGCCTCGAGATGGCTGGCCGCCTGGACGCCGGCACCGAGGACGGCCAGGACCGATGCGTCGGGTCGCGCGAGGCGATCCGTGGCCACCGCCGACACGGCCGCGGTGCGGACCTCGGTGATCGCCGTGCCGTCCATCGAGGCGGTCGGCTCGCCGGTGGCGACCCGGAACAACGAGATCCGGGCGTGGTGACTCGGGACGTCGCGATTGCCGGGATAGAGCGTGACGAGCTTGGCGCCCATCGCCTCGGGAGTCGCGGCCGGCATCACGAACAGGAAGCCACCGTGCGCGCCGACCGGGATCACGGTCCGCAGCGGCTGCTCCACGCGACCCGCCGAGAAGTCGGCCAGCGCCCGTTCCATGAGCGGAATCACGTCCTCGAACCGCAGCAGCTCGCGGACGGTCGCCTCGTCGAGCTCGATCGACCGATCGTTCACCGCCGCATTGTGATCCCGCCGTCAGCCGGTCGGGATGCGCAGCACGAATCGCGCACCGGTGGAATTCGTGCCATCGACGGTGATCGTTCCACCATGACGCTCGACGATCTCGCGGGTGATCGCGAGACCGAGGCCCGTGCCACCCGCGGCCTGACTGCGAGCAGGATCGAGGCGCTCGAAACGCTCGAAGATCCGCTCGCGGAAATCGACGGGGATCCCGGGTCCGTCGTCGCTCACGACGAGGAGCGGCTCCGCATGTGCTCCACGGGCGGTGTTCGATCACGGGTCGTGGCACCCAGGCGGCGGGGCCTGACCCTGCTGACCCCTGCTGACGGTCCTTCCAGGAATGGCCGCCCGGCCAATGGAGCGACGCCGACCGTGGCCGGCCGGG
>DATBLH010000063.1:0-19004 GCA_036555445.1 Candidatus Limnocylindrales bacterium | reverse complement strand
TCCTCCACGGCGGGTTCGATCTCGCCAACGCGCTCCACGACCCAGGCCCGATCGGCAGCTTCCCGAGCTACGCCGACCCCCGTGGGCAGCTGACGTTCGGCGCCAGCGGTCTGGCCCTCGTGTTCTTCGCCTGGCTAGCCGGACGAACGCCGGGGCTCCCCAGCTGGGTCCAGCCGATCGGCTGGGTGCTCGGCGTCGTGCTCGTGGTCACCTGGCTGGGTCGCCTGATCGTGCTCGATGCGACGAGCCCGTTCGTGCTCGGACCGGCGCTCGTGGCCGGTGTCCTGAGCCCGCTGTTCTACCTCGGCTTGTCGCGCTGGCTGCTGACCGGGAAGGTGACCGGCTAGCGCTCCTCGGTCGCCTCGTCGGGCTTGACCTCGACGGCCTCGAGGGCGCCACCGGCACGCGCCACAAGCTGGCGGACCCGGAGCTCGGCGCCGGCGAGCAACTGCTCGCAGTGACGCTGGAGGGCGACGCCGCGCTCGAACAGCTCGAGCGATCGTTCGAGCGCGAGGCCACCGGCCTCGAGCTCGGTCACCACCCGCTGCAGCTCGGCGAGGGCGTCGTCGAACGCGAGGGTCGCGATCTCGGGCGGTGGACCGGCCTCGGTGGGTGACTCGGCCTCGGCCGGAAGTGGCTCGGTGGTCATCGCCGCCAGCCTACGCGCTGTCGGGCTGATCGCGCTCGTCATCGCCGATGTCGGCCAGGCGCCCGACGCGCGAGGCAATCACCCGCCCGATCCCGAGCCCGATCAGCGCAGCGACGACCGCCACGAGCGCCACCCCGGCAACCTCGGTCATGCCTCCTCGACCGTCGCCGGGACCTCTCCCCGAGCGACCCGGATCCGCAGGCTCGTACCCGCCGGGGCCTCGGACGGGTCGCGGACGATCAGCCCGTCGCCACTCCGGCGCGCGATCGCATATCCGCGATCGAGCGTCGATTGCGGACCCAGCACGGTGAGCGCGGCGGCGACGGATCGAAGGTGCGACCGCGCTCCGTGGAGCCGCGCGGTGGCCGCGGACGGCAGCCGCTCCCCCGTCCGCTCCAGCCGACCGGCCTCTCGAACCAGCCGCTCCGACAGCGCACGAGCGGCACGATCGATGAGCAGGCCGACGCGTTCCCGCGACGTCTCCAGGCGCGTGACGGGATCCAGCCGCTGGAGCGCCCGCCGTTCCGCGTCCAGGTCACGAGCCGCACTCGCGACCGCGCGCTCGGCGGCCGTGCCCAGGCGATCCCGGGCGCGACGGAGGGAGGCGACCAGGTCCGCACGTTCGGGGACCACGATCTCCGCCGCAGCCGACGGCGTCGGCGCCCGGACGTCCGCCGCGAAATCGACCAGCGTGACGTCCACCTCGTGCCCGACGCCGCTCACCACGGGGATCGGGTGGGCGGCCACCGCGCGAACGACCCGCTCGTCGTTGAACGACCAGAGGTCCTCGAGCGAGCCGCCGCCACGGGCGAGGATCGTCACGGTCGGCAGCGTGTCTTCCCGGCCCTCGCGTCGTTCGCGCTCGATCCACCGCTCGAGGCGTGCGAACGCGCCCACGATGCTCTCCGGCGCGCCGTCGCCCTGGACGCGGCACGCGACGAGAAGCACCGATGCCAGTGGCCAGCGCCGGACAAGGACGTTGCACACGTCCCGCCACACGACGCCGGTGGGGCTCGTGATCACCGCGATCGTGCGCGGCCGGACCGGCAACCGACGCTTGCGCTCCTGCGCGAACAGCCCCTCGGCCTGGAGCTTCGCCTTCAGCGCCTCGAACCGGAGGGCCAGGTCGCCGAACCCGGCCGGCTGGATCGATTCCACGTACAGCTGCAACGCGCCCTGCGGCTCGAACAGGTCGATCCGCCCGTGGACCACGATCCGCAGCCCCGCCTGCGGCTCGAATGCCGATCGGACCCGGTCGTCCCGGAACATCACGCACTGGACCTGGCTGCGATCGTCCTTCAGGGCGAAGTAGGCGTGACCGGCGGACGACACCGTCACCCGTCCAACCTCGCCCTCCACCCACAGGTCCTGGAGCCCGTCGGCGGCCCGGACAGCGGTCTTGATCGCGCGGGCAACCTCGCTGACGGCGAGGATCCGCAGCCCGAATGTGCCGGGGGCGGTCACCGGTGCCCGATCCGCCGTGTTCATCCGAACCCCAGTTGCACGTAGCGCCAGCGATCGTCGCCCTGGAGCAGGCTCCGGAGGTGGTTGATCTCGCCCGCGTGGTACGCGTCGTGGGTGACCATCGCGGCGATGAGCCAGCGGGTCGAGCGCCGCTCGCCCCAGTTCGTGCGGCGCGGTCGATCGAGCTCCCGGTCATCGGCGAGCGCGGCGACGTGGCCGACCAGCCCGTCGTGGGCGCCCTCCAGCCACGCGATGACCTGGTCGATGGGTGCGGCACCCTCGGGCCAGGGCTCGACCTCCGGCGTCCCGAACCGCAGGGTCCCGCCTCCGAAGGCGTAGTCCGAGTACATCAGCTTGCACGCGCCGACGTGGACGGCGATCGCCTCGATCGTCCGCGCGGCGCCATTCGGCAGCGCACGCCACTCCGCATCGCTGACGCCGGCCAGGTTGGTCAACAGCGCCTGGCTTTCGTTCGTCTCTTCGATCCCGCGACCGCGGAACGCGTCGTCGAGGAGGAACAGGTTCGCCTCGATTCCGGTGCGGGTCACGTGCGACAGCTCAGACGCGGGTCTGGTACTCCCCCGTCCGGGTATCGATCCGGAGCGTGTCCCCGGCGTTCACGAACAGGGGCACCGAGACGACCAGGCCGGTCTCGAGCGTCGCGTTCTTGCGGGCACCCTGGGCGGTGTCCCCCGCGAAGCCGGGCTCGGTCTCGGCCACGGCGAGATCGACGGTCACCGGGAGCTCGACGCCGATCGTCTCGCCCTGGTAGGCGGTGCGGTCGACGGTCATCCCGTCCTTGAGGTAGTTCACCGCGTCATCGAGCTGGTCGGCGCGGAGGGTGAACTGGTCGTAGCTGTCGGTGTCCATGAAGTGGAAGTCGTCGCCGTCGCGATAGAGGAACTGGACCGGCCGGCGTTCCATCTGCGCCCGCGGCCACTTCGTCCCTGCCTGGAAGCTGCGCTCGATCGTCTGTCCGCGCTTGATGTTCCTGAGCGTGATCCGGACCTGGGCCGATCCTCGACCCATCTTGATGTGGTGGTAGTCGAGGATCTGCCACAGGTCGCCGTCGAGCTCGATCGCGACGCCCTTGCGCAGGTCACTGGTGCTGATCATCTGGGGTGAGGGCTCCTGGGCTGGCCGCCCGCCGGCGTGCGTGAACGGCGAGCCGGGCGCCGACTGGGTGGCGCTCGATTGTACTCAGCCGCCGATGACGACGACCTCGGACGGGAACCTGGTCAGCCGATCCATCCGATGCGAATCGGGGTCGAAGTGGACGAGGTCCTCGATCCGGACCCCGGTCTCGCCCTCGAGATAGACCCCGGGCTCGACGCTGAACACGGTCGGCGTCGGGAGAGGGGTGTCGGGCGCAGTCCGCGCGAGGCGCGGCTGTTCATGGGTGGCGAGGCCGATCCCGTGCCCCGTACCGTGGCCGAAATGGTCGCCGTGCCCGGCGGCCACGATCGGCTGCCGCGCCGCCAGGTCGGTAGCTCTGCCCGACGGGGCCGATCCATCGCGAGCATGGTTCGCGAGCAGCTCCAGCGACGCCGATTGGGCCAGCGCAACGAGCTGGTAGATGTCGAGGTCACGCGACGATGGGTCGCCCACGAACAGGGTCCGGGTCATGTCGCTGCGATAGCCGGCCACCTGGGCCCCGAAGTCGAACAGGAGGACCGCGCCGGCGAGCACCGGTCGGTCATCCGGCGAGCCATGCGGGAGCGCTGCCTCGGGACCCGACAGGCACGTCGCGTCGAAGGCCAGGGCCTCCGCGCCGCCGGCCCGCATCAGCCACTCGAGACGCAACGCGAGCTCGCGCTCCGTCCTTCCCACCTCGATCTCGGGGAGGAGCGCCGCAAGGGCGCGATCCGCGACGCTGCACGCGGCCGCGATCCGTTCCACCTCGGACGGCTCCTTGGTCGCGCGATCCTCCTCGACCCAGCCGTCGATCGCGACCAGCTCCACATCCGGCGCGGCAAGGGCGAGGGCTTCCCACAGGGCGTGGCTGATCGCGGACGTTTCGACGGCGACACGTCGCGCGCCGACCGACGCCACCAGGCCACGCCAGCGATCGGGAAGGTCGCCGTAGGCGAACTCGATTCGCGCCTCCGCTGCCTCGCGATGCGCCTGGATCGTGTACCGGCTGTCCGCGAGGACGACCAGCTCGTCGGCGGTCACCAGGAACCGGCCCGAGTCGCCTGCCCCCTTCTCCTCCCCTTCCCCGAGCGTGAACCCGGTCAGGTACCGGATGTTCTCGCGCCGCAGGCCGAAGTAGCCGTCGACGCCCGCAGCCGCGAAGCGGGAGCGCAGCCGGTCCAGCCGGGTGGGTCGCGCGGCGCGATCCGCGTCGGCCCAGCGGGCGATGTCGGCCGCGCTCGGCGGTGCCGCGAAGTCCGCGGGCACCGGCTGTCCAGCGCGGAGGGTGGTCATCGGTAGCCGTACTCCTCCAGCTTCCGGGTGTGCTCCCGGATCGTCTTGCTGAAGTCGTGCCGGCCGTCGCCTTCGGGGATGGCCACGAAGAACGCATATCCCTCGGTGACGTCCGGTTCGAGCGCGGCATCGATCGAATCGACGCTCGGCGTGCAGATCGGCCCCGGTGGCAAGCCGCGAACGGCGTACGTGTTGTACCCGGCGAGCTCGGCGGGCAGCGGCAGGTCCTTGTACGAACCCTGCGGGATCGTCCGTGGGTCCCAGAACACGTAGCGCTGCCAGTCCTCGTTGTACCCGCCCAGTCGGGTGGTGTCATAGGCATAGAGGACGGTCGGATCGGCCTGGAGCAAACCGTGCGGGACCGCCGGCTTGCGCTCGATCCGGTTCTGGTAGACGCCCGCGATCAGCGGCCGCTCCTCGTCCACCACGGCCTCGCGCTCCACGATCGAGGCGAGGGTCAGGGTCTCGTAGAAGTCGAGCCCACGGGCGGCCGGAACCTTCATCCGCTGGGCGCCCACCTGCTCACGGAACGTGTCCAGCATCGAGCGGACGAGGCTGTCCGCGGTGGTCACCTTGGTATCGGTGCCGCCGGGGTCGATGACGAGCCGATACGTCGCCGGGTAGAGATAGCCCTCGAGCGAAGCGCCGTCGGGCAACTGCAGCCACGCATAGTCGCGGAGCAGCCGCGCCGTCGGGTGCTTGACCAGGTCGTAGAACGCGGCCGGATCCACGGCCGTCGACTTCGTCTGCAGGAGTGCGGTCATCTGCTCCAGGCGGAGACCTTCGCGGAAGGTCAGGTCCAGGACCCGCACCGTGACCTTGTTCTCGACCAGGCCGCGGACGACCTCTTCGGGGGTCATGTCCCTGCGCAGCAGGAACGTCCCTTCCTTGAGCTCGGGCGCCAGCTGCTCCTGGATCGCGAGATAGAGGAAGGCGCGCTCGGACGCAATCACGCCGGCCTCGGCGAGGCGCGGGGCGAGGGTCTCCGGCGTATCCCCGGCCTGGACCTCGAACTGGACCTCGGCCGGGTCGTCGCTGGCGCGGTCCGTCAGGGCCGGCCCGAGATCCTCCTTCACGAGATCCGCGACGAGCCCGATCTTCAGGCTCCCCTGGTTGTCCCAGGCCCAGCCGACGATCGCCTCCCTGGCGAGCGGTCGCAGGATCGTCAGCCCGAGGCCGACCACCAGGACGAGCACGAGCCCACCCAGGATGACCGCAAACGCCAGGAACCGCAGCGGTCCGTGGTGGCCGTTCGATCTGCGCTCGGGTCGCAGGTCGCGGACGGCCGGCACCGGGGGCGGCGGCGGCTCGACCTCTGACCATGGGTGACGGGTCGGCTCGCGGACCTCGGGCTCGATCGGGTGAGCCTGCGAACGGACCTCGCGAGCACGACCGCCACGGCGAATCGTCATCCGGGGGACTCCAGCGGGGGATCGGCGCGGGATGGGTGCACGCGAGGCCGGACCGGACGCTCTCCGCGGGCTCGGGCGTCGAGCTCGTCCTGGAGGATGATCGCCGCCGCCTCGCGATCGATGCGCTCACGATACCGCCCGCGCTGCGCGCGTGTCGGCGGGCCGCCGGAACGCCCCCGCTTCATCGGTCCCAGGCGATCCTCGGCGAGGTGACTCGAGAGGCGCTCGTCGCGGAACGCGACCGGGACGCCCAAGCCGTCTGCGACCGCCGCCACCCAGGCCCGGGTGATGCTCGCCTGGGAACCTTCGATCCCGGACGCGTCGAGCGGCAGGCCGACGACGACCTCTACCGCCCGCTCCGCCGCGATGATCCTGGCCAGGGCGTCGACGTCCGCTTCCGGCGTCCGTCCGCGCCTGACGGTGAGCAACGGCGTCGCGAGACCCCCGTCGGCATCGGCCACCGCAACGCCGATCCGGCGCTCACCGAGGTCCAACCCCAGGATCCGTTGCGCCCCCGTGTCAGGAAGGGGCAACGGGCGCCTCCACGCGGAGGTCGAGACGGAGATCGAGGGTGGGGATCGAGGTGACCCAGTCAGGCCAGGTCGCGATCTCCACCCGGCCATACGATTCGAGATAGCTGCGTGCCTCGGGAACCGGCTTGCCCTTGATCTGGCCGAGCAGGTGCGCGCGATCGATGACCAGGACCTGGCTGCCGCGCACGCTGACCGGGATCCGGACTTCGCCCTCGGTCACCGATGGGTCTCCGGCGTCGACGACGACCGAGTCCTCGACCAGTTGGTGATCGGACGCCACGGCCTCGCGCAGCCGTTCGCCGGCGAGGGCATCCACGGGCGCGTCGTCCACGGCGATCACCGTGGCGACGGCCGTGGCCGCGAGCGGGAAGGTCTCGACCTCCTGGCCGAGGGCCGCTTTCGGATCGGTCGTCGGGACGGCGTCTTCGAGCACCTGCGTCGCCGGGTACAGCGTCAGGCCCTCGGGTACGGTGGCCGGATCGAGGAGGATCGCGTCGAACTGCTCGCGCAGCTGGGTGTTGAGGGCGAGCAGGGCCGCGTCCAGGTCGGGCTGCACGACGCGCGTGAACTCACGTCGCGCGCCGCCCGCGGTCGGGTTCGCGTTGCGGACGGTGAGGAACACGGGGTTCTCCCGGCTGGGCACGACCGTGATCGCATTGGTCGGGACGTTCCCGGCCGGGCCGGCCTTCACCGCCTCGATCCCGATCGTCGCCTTGCCGGGCACGACTTCCGGCCTGACGAAGGTTCCCGCAGGCACGCTCACGTCCGCCGTGGTGCGGAAGGCAATGCCGCCCTCCGTGGACACGATGCTCCCGGCGGGGACGACGTTGCGATCGTTGTAGTCATAGTTCTGGAATGTCACCTCGCCGCTCGCGGGATCGGTCTCGACGCGCTTGCCGGTGGCGGGGAAGTCGCCGCTCGCTTGCAGGTCGAACCGCAGCTCCCTGGCCGGAATGACACCGTTGGCGGCATCCGGAGCAGCGGCTGCCGGATCGGCCTTGATGGTGAACTCGACCGGACCGGCCACCTCGAGCCGGGGCGTGATCGCGATCGTGGCGGTGGGCAGGAGCAGGAATCCGCCCACCCCGGCGACGAGGAAGGCGATCGCGACGACGGCGGCCCCGATCGCGAGTCGCGACCGCTCGATCTCCAATGGTCGGGGCAGGCCGCGGATGACCGGCAGCGAGGGCGGCTTGCCGGTGACCACCGTTCGGGCCGGGGGCGGCGGCGGTGGCTGCGACACGGCGCGCGGGACCGGCGTGGCCAGGGGAGCAGGCGTCGCCATCGCGACCGTCGGGGCGGTGTCGAGCTCGTCGAACAGCCCGTGATCGGCCTCGGGGGGCGCCTCCGCGGGGGGCGTCGCCTGCCGGGTTCGGCGCGGGCGAACAGCCGGTGCCGCCGCGGGCTGACGCGCGCCGCCGGGGGCCGCGCCCTCGTATTCGTTGACGGCACCGAAGGTGTCCAGCCCGGCCGACCCCGCCAGGGCGCGCGTTGCGGCATCGGCCGCAACGATCGCGAGCGTCCGCCCATGCGACTGCGCTTCTCGAGCAAGGAGGCGGAAGTTGATCCGCGAGGTGCCGAGCCGCGAGCCATAGGGCACGACGAGCGCGAGGCGTGTCTCGGCGGACGACCGGATCCGGGCCGCAGCCGACGTGATCTCGTCGTCGACGTCGAGATAGACGATCGCTGCCATCGGGCCGAAGGCTAGCCTGCCTAGACCTTCATCGCCCGCAGCACCCGCCGCAGCGCAACGTCGAGCGGATCCTCGGTGGTCTGGAGCTCGATCGCCTGGAAGGCGAGCCCGAGCGGCGTCACGTCCTGCTGGTCGACGAGCAGCTCGGTGGCGTCGGTGACGGTGTCGATCTGGTCCGGCGACATGATCGTGATCTCCGGTGGCCGTGCGAACGGGAGACGCTTCCAGAACCGCTCCGCCTCCAGCACGGAACGGATCTCCGGAAGCCGCGAGCCGCCACCGCACAGCTGGAGACGGCCCGGAAGCAGGTCCCCTGCGGCGAGCTCCTCGAGCACCAGCTCCACGCCGGCGGCCCACACCTCGGCATCGTCGCGGACGATCGCGGCCAGCTCATCGTGACGCTCGACGGTCAGGCCACGGGCGTAGTCCACCTTGAGCTCCTCGGCTCGCGGGAACGGGAGGTCGAGGCGATCGGCGATCGACTTCGTGAACGCCCGGCCTCCGAGCGCGAACATCCGCGTCCCCTCGATTCCACCCTGGCGCACGAGGGCGACGTCGGTCGTGCCGCCGCCGACGTCGACGAACAGCGAGCCCGCCTGGCGGATCTGCTCGCTGCCCAGCACACGGGCCACGGCGTACGGCTCGGCGACGATCTCGATCAGCTCCAGGTCGAGTTGCGATGCCACAGACTGCAGGGCACCGAGGTGGACGAGCGGAGCGAACGCGTTGAAGATCCCGATCTTGACGTGCCGGCCCTTGAATCCGACCGGGTTCGTCAGGGAGTACCCATCGATCGATGCCCCGGTCACGGCGGCGTGAACCAGACGAACGTCCACGTTCGGCAGGCCCGTCTCCCAGGTGATCGCCCGCTCGGCCTCGCGTAACGCCTCGCGCTGAACACCGTCGATCAGGCGCTGGAGCTCGCCCTCGGTGATCGGCTGGTCCGGACGCTTTCGTTCCTGGCTGTGGGTGGTGGTGAACCCCTTGACCAACTCGCCGGCGATCCCGATGACCACCTGCGACGGTCGGAAGCCGGCCATCTCCTCGGCCTCCTGGAGCGCGATCGAGCAGTTGTCGACCACGGCCGCGATGTCGGCGACCGTCCCCGACTGCATGTGGGACAGGCCCTGACGCTTCCGGCCGACGCCCAGGACGGTACCGTGCGCGTGATCGTCGATCTCGAACACCAGGGCCTTGGCGAACTCGGTACCGATGTCGAGCGCGGTGCACGCCGCCAGCTGGGCCGCACCGTCGCGCTGCCAGATCCGGCGCCAGAACGCCATTCCCGGCCGGTCAGTCCGAGTGGCCGTCGCGGAGCCTGGCGGCGACCGCGGACAACGCGTCCGCGAGGCCGTCACGCCGGGTGCCCTTGCCCTGGGCCATCTCGGGGCGTCCACCGCCACGACCGTCGATCGCGACCACGGCGTCCCGGACCAGCGACCCGGCCGCGATCCCGCGCTCCACCAGGTCGTCCGAGACGGTGACGAAGATCTGGGGCTCATCGGCCTCGAGACCGAGCGCGATCACCCCCGATCCGAGGGCGCCGCGGACATCGCGGGCGACGCCCTTCATCGCGTCGACGGTCTCGAACGGCCCGGCGAACGCCACCAGCCGGACGCCGGGTGCCACCTCGTCCGCCCGGGTGGCGAGCTCACCCGCCCTGGGAATCCCGCCGGCCGCCCCGCCCTCGCGAAGACGTCGTCGCGTCTCGCGAAGCTCGGCCTGGAGGGTGGCGATCCGCTCCGGGATCGCGTCGACCGAGGTGGCGCCGAGGAGGCCCGCCGCGTCGTCGAGGAGCGCTGCGCGCGCTGCGAGATGGGCGTCGGCGCCGGTGCCGGTGAGGGCCTCGATCCGACGCATCCCGGAACCGATGCTCCGTTCGCCGGTGATCACGAAGCTGCCGATCTGGCCGGTGGCGCGGCAATGCGTTCCACCACACAGCTCGTGCGAGTAGCCATCGACCCGCACCGTGCGCACCATGTCGCCGTACTTCTCGTCGAAGAAGGCGTCGGCGCCGGCGTCGTTCGCTTCCCGCATCGTCATGTACGACGGGGTGACGGGCCGATCCTCGCGGATGATGCGTCGCACCTCGTCCCCGATGGCGTTCTTCTCGTCGTCGGTCAGCGGTCGGTCGAACGGGAAGTCGAACCGGAGATAGTCCGGATGAACGAGCGATCCCGCCTGTCGCGCGCGGTCGCCGACGACGTTCCGGAGCGCCCGGTGGAGGAGGTGCGTCCCCGTGTGGTTGCGCATCGTGTGATCGCGACGCTGGGCGTCGACGCTCGCGGTCACGTCGTCGCCGACCGTGAGCCGCCCGCGCAAGGTGCCGCGATGGACGATCAGTCCCGCGGTCTGCGTTCCGACGGGTCGCTGCGTGTCGGTGACCTCGAACACGATGTCGCCGTCGTCGCTCCCCAGCCGGAGAACGCCGGTGTCACCCACCTGTCCCCCACCCTCGGGATAGAACGGCGTCCGATCGAGCACGAGCTCGGCGGCCGCACCGGCCTCCGCCCGCAGCTCGACCTCGGGGACCGCCGCCAGATCCTCGTACTCGATCCCGTCGCGGACGATGGCGACTACGTGCGCGGTCGACGACGTCGTCTCGTATCCCAGGAACTCGGTGGGACCGGTGCGGGCCAGGATCTCGCCGTACAGGGCCGCCTGTTCCGCGTGCTTCGCGAGCTCGGCCTTGCGACCGGATCGTGACCGCTCGCGCTGGGCGGCGAGCTCACGCTCGAAGCCCTCGCGATCGGCGGCGACGCCATACTCGGCCGTCAGCTCGACGGTGAGGTCGAACGGGAAGCCGTACGTGTCGTGGAGCCGGAACGCGACCTCGCCGGGGAGGACCGGCGCGTCCGGCGGCAGGTGCTCGGGGCGGCGACCGACGACGCGCTCCGCCGAGGTCAGCGGGATCAGCGCCTCCTCGAGCAGGACCGTCCCCGCGTCGAGGGTGCGGGCGAACTGGGTCTCCTCGCGGATGATGCTGCCCAGGACCTCGTCCCGACGCTCGAGGAGGTGGGGATAGGCGTCGCCCATCGTGGCGATCACGACGTCGGCCAGGACGGCCAGGAACGGTTCGCTCCGTCCCAGCAGGCGTCCATGCCTGACGGCGCGCCGGATGATCCGTCGCAGCACGTATCCGCGCCCCTCGTTGCCGGGCAGGACACCGTCGGCGACGATGAACGTCGCGGCCCGCGCGTGGTCGGCGATGACCTGGTAGCTGAACCGCTCCTGCTCGAAGGAATCCGGGTCGTGGCCCAGCAGCTCCCGCATCCGGGCATGGATCGGCGCGAACAGGTCGGTGTCGTAGTTCGAGGCGACGCCCTGGACGGCGCTCGCGATCCGTTCCAGCCCCATCCCGGTGTCAACACCGGGCGCCGGCAGCGGCACCAGCGAGCGATCGGGCTGGAGGTCGAACTCCATGAACACGAGGTTCCAGACCTCCAACCAGCGTGGACAATGTTCCGAGTGGTCCGGGATGCAGTGCGGACCCTCGGACAGGTGGGCGCCGCGGTCGTAGTGGATCTCCGAGCACGGCCCGCACGGCCCGATGTCGGCCATCCGCCACCAGTTCTTCTCGTCGCCGGCCGGGAAGTCGCCCCAGCGGACGAGTCGGTCCGCCGGTAGCCCGATCTCGTCCCGCCAGATGTCGAACGCCGTGTCGTCGGTCGTGTACACGGTTGCCGCGAGGCGCTCGGGCGGGATCTTGAGGTCCTGGGTCAGGAACTGCCAGCCCCACTGGATCGCATCGCGCTTGAAGTAGTCGCCGAAGCTCCAGTTCCCGAGCATCTCGAACAGGGTGTGGTGGCGCGGCGTTCGCCCGACCTCCTCGAAGTCGTTGTGCTTGCCGGCGACGCGCAGGCATCGTTGGAAGTTCACCGCCCTGGTGTAGTCCCGCTTCTCGCGGCCCGTCAGGACGTCCTTGAACGGCACCATGCCGGAATTGACGAACAGCAACGTCTGGTCGCCGGCGGGGACAAGCGATGTGGACGGGACGATGGTGTGCCCGCGCTCGACGAAGAACTCCAGGAACCGTCGACGGATCTCGGCCGCGGGCAGATATGGGATGCCCGGGTCCTGCTCCGCATCGGGGATGGCCATCGGCCGAATGGTACCCAACAGTGATGCCCATTCCGACCGAGAGGGCCGCGCCGGGATGACCGGGACTACCTCGCGGTCGGCGGGTCTCCCGGCGCTTCGGCCACGGTGTCGGCGGGGAAGCGCCGCCGCTCACGCGTTCGGCGGTCGAGCATCGCGGTGCCGGCGATCGCCGCCCCGACCAGGGCGCCGAGCGCCAGGCCGCGGGTGAACATCACCAGCCGCGGGCCGCCGCGATTGAGCTCGGAAAGCACCTCGCGTGCCGCGGACGCCGGCGACCTGGATCCGCTCATCGGCCGGCTCGCGCGCGTCGTTCCGGACCCAGGATCGCCACGATCGCCACGATCCCGATCCCCAGCCAGGCCATCACCGACGCGGTCAGGAGCCGGAAATCGCCAACCTGGAACAGGTCGATCCCGAGCCTCGCGCCGAGCGCGTCCCCCGCCCAGGCGCCCAGGATGGCTGCCGCCAGGAGGAGCGGCAGCTGGCTCCCGGCCGTGCCCCGGATCAGCACGAACAGCGCGGTGTGGAGGACGCCGATCAGGACGGCGAAGATCGCTGCGGGTCCCAGGGTCACGCCGTGGCTCGCTGCGGAACGAGGCGGTTCGATTCGGCCACGGACGCGCGGCCGATCCGCCCACCGCCGATCACCGCGTCGCCGTCGTAGAACACGGCCGCCTGGCCCGGCGCCGCCGCCCACACGGGCCGGTCCGTTGCGACCGTCCACGTTCCACCTCGCGTTCCCTCGCGGGACGGGGCTGGACGGACCGTGGCGGGCACGAGATCTGCGCGATGCCGGATGCGGACGCCCGCCCGGAACGCGCCCGGAGGCGTGCGGTCGGACGTGAACGACACCCGCTCCACGGCGAACTCGCTGGTCTCGAGGTCTTCCCGACGACCGAGCTGGATGACGTTGGTTTCGGGATCGATCCGGCTCACGTAGCGAGGCTCGCCGAGGGCGACGCCGAGGCCCTTGCGCTGCCCCACCGTGTAGGCGGCGGCGCCCTCGTGCCGTCCGACGATCGCCCCGTCGGCGTCCATGACCGGCCCCGGCTCCGGGCGCCAACCGGCGCGCTTCGTGAGCTCGGTCCGGTAATCGCCGCCGGGAACGAAGCAGATCTCCTGGCTCTCGGGCTTGTCGGCGGTCGCGAGGCCCAGCGAGCGGGCGATCTGCCGAACCTCCGGCTTGGTCAGCTCACCAAGCGGGAACCTCGCGTGGCGGAGCTGGTCCTGGCGGAGGCCGTACAGGAAGTACGTCTGGTCCTTGTCGGCGTCGCGAGCCGCCAGCAGCCGGACCGTTCCGTCGGGCTCCATCTCGGTGCGCGCGTAGTGGCCCGTCGCCACCGACTCGCACTCGTACAGGTGGCGGGCGCGGCCCATGAGCGCCCCGAACTTCACGTAGCTGTTGCAGTCGACGCATGGGCTCGGAGTCCGGCCGTCCAGGTACGCGTCGAGGAACGGCTGCAGCACCCCGGACCCGAACTCGCGCTCGAGGTTCAGGACGTAGAACGGGATGCCGAGCCGGGCCGCCACTCGACGTGCGTCGTCGGCGGCATCCAGCGAGCAGCAGCTCTTCTTGAACTCGGAATACGTGTCGGCGACGTCGTGGAGACGCATCCAGACGCCGACCACGTCCTCCCGATGCTCGTGCAGGAGTGCCGCAGCAACGGAGCTGTCGACGCCGCCCGACATCGCGACCAGGACGCGGTTCATGCGCCGACGCCCTGACCCAGTGGATCGGCCGCAAGGGCCACGCTCCCCAGGCGCATCGAGGCCACGACCCGTGGCACGACTTCGCACGCGGTCTCGATCTCGGCCTCGGTCGTCGTGCGACCCAGCGACAGTCGTAACGACCCCCGTGCCTCCTCGTCCGGGTAGCCCATCGCGGACAGGACGTGGCTGACCTCGGTCGAGCCCGTCGTGCACGCCGAACCCACGGAACAGGCGATCCCTTCGAGGTCCAGCGAGAGCGCCACCGACGCGCCGTCGGTGTCGCGCGCGATCAGGGACAGCAATCCCGGCAGTCGCTCCTTGGGGTGGCCGGTGAGCTCCGTTCCTTCGACCGCAAGCACGGCGGCCCGGAGGCGATCGCGAAGGCGACGCAGGCGCTTGACGGTCTCGGGTCGCTCCGACGCACACAGCTCGTACGCGGTGGCGAGCCCGACCGCTCCGGCAACGTTCTCCGTCCCGGCACGGCGATGCCGCTCCTGCTCTCCACCCTGCTGCTGGGCCAGGATGTGGGTCCCGTGCCGCACGAACAGGACGCCGGCGCCCTTCGGCCCCTCGAACTTGTGCGCTGCCAGCGACAGGAGGTCCACGTCGAGCGCCCGGAGGTCGATCTCGACGTAGGGCGCAGCCTGCACGGCGTCCACGTGGAGCAGGATCCCGCGCCGCGCCTTGACCCGCTTCGCGATCTCCGCGATCGGCTGGACGGTGCCGACCTCGTTGTTGGCCAGCATCACCGAGACCAGGATCGTCTTGTCGGACAGCGCACCGTCCAGCTCGTCCGGATCGACCCGTCCGTAGCGGTCGACCGGGAGCTCGACGATCTCGAACCCGAACTTCTCGAGATAGCGGAGCGTGTGGCCGACGGCGTGGTGCTCGACCGAGGTGGTCACGATCCGGTGGCCCCGACTCCTGCCGGCCCACGCAGCGCCCTTGAGCGCAAGGTTGTTGGCTTCCGTCCCACCCGAGGTGAACACGATCTCCCGCGACTCGGCGTGCAGTCGGGCCGCCAACCGTTCGTGGGCCTCGTCTAGCCCCTCGCGGGCGGCTCGCCCAAAGGCGTGCGCCGAGCTCGGGTTGCCGAACTGCTCGCGCAGGTAAGGCAGCATCGCGTCGAGGACCTCGGGGCGAAGCGGCGTCGTCGCCGCGTGGTCGAGGTAGATCGACATGGCGGCGATTCTACGGCCGCACCGACTGCGCGCGGAGAATTGACCGCGGGCGCAGAATCTGGACGTGGATGTCATCCTCGGCGTGATCGTTCTGCTCGGCGTGGGGATCCCGGTCGGCGTCGTCGGGGCGTGGTTCGTCAGCGGTGGCGGGATGGGCCTCGCCCCCGCGTTCCAGCCCGCCCCCTCGCTCGACTGGCCGACCGGTGTCCAGGAGGACGACGACTTCCACTGGACGTGGTCCTCCTCGGACGACGCCGAGCATCCGGAAGGCCACACCACTCCGGAGGCGACGGCGGACGACGAGCCGGCCATCGAGGAGCTCGAGCCGGGGCAGGGCCCGCGACCGCATCCCGTCCGGCGCGCTGAGATCCGGTCGGCCTAGCCCGCGGCGGACCGCTGGCGGTCGTACTCCCGGCCGCGCTCGCGCTCGCGCCCGTGCTTGGCCAGGATCCGTTTGCGCAACCGGATCGAGGCCGGTGTGGTTTCGACGAGCTCGTCGCCACCGATGAACTCGATCGCGGTCTCGAGCGTGGTCGGCCGCGGCGGCGTCAGCCGAAGCGCCTCATCGTGGGCATGGGTCCGGATGTTGGTGAGCTTCTTCTCCTTCGTCGGGTTGACGTCCATGTCGCCGGAGCGGGCGTTCTCGCCGACGATCATCCCCTCGTAGACCTCGGCGCCGGCACCGATGAACAGCTCGGCTCGCTCCTGCAGGTTGAACAACGCATAGGCATTGGCGGTCCCGGGCCGATCCGAGACCAGGACGCCGTTCGTGCGGTGGGTCACCTCGCCCGCCCACGGGCCATAGCCCTCCCCGATCTGGTGGAGGAGCGCGGTCCCGCGGGTGTCCGACAGCAGCTGCCCGCGATACCCGATCAACCCCCGAACCGGGAGGACGTACTCCAGCCGAACCCGGCCGTCGGCGTCGGTCGTCATCTGCTCCAGGCGTCCCTTGCGACCGGCCAGCGCGCCCTGGACGACGCCGATGTGCTCGGCGGGAATGTCGACGGTGATCCGCTCGTACGGCTCCTGCGTGCCGCCATCGGACTCATGGAGGATGACCTCGGGACGGCTGACCTCGAGCTCGAAGCCCTCGCGCCGCATCGTCTCGATCAGCACCGCCAGCTGGAGCTCCCCGCGTCCGCGGACCTCCCAGCGGTCGCCGGTCTCTGTCGGTCGAACCTCCACCGAGACATTGCCCAGCGCCTCGCGACGCAACCGGTCGCCGATCTGGCGGCCGGTGACAAAGCGGCCCTCGCGACCGGCCAGCGGCGACGTGTTCGCGCCGAACGTCATCCGGAGCGACGGCTCGTCGACGTCGAGCCGGGCCAGCGGTCGCGGATCGGCGGGATCGGTGAGCGTGTCCCCGATCGTGACCTCCGGCAGGCCGGCGACCGACACGATGTCGCCCGGTCCGGCTGTGTCGATGTCGATCCGGTCGATTCCGCGCGCGGTCTGGAGCGTGGTCACCGTCCCGGTGAGCGTGACCGTCCGTCCGGGCTCCACGGCACCCGTCGTGTCGGCGGCTTCCTCGCGCACGACCGCGACTCGATCTCCAACCCGGAGCGTCCCGTTGCGGACGCGTCCGACGGCCATTCGGCCCACGTAGTCGTTGGCCATGAGGTTCGTCACCAGCAGTTGCAACGGGTGCCCAGGCTCATGGCTGGGCGGAGGGGTCACGGCCACGAGCAAGTCGAGGAGCGGTCGCAGATCCGATCCGGCGACCGACGGATCGGGAGTGGCGATCCCGGTTTTGGCGTTGGTGTAGACGACCGGGAAGTCGATCTGGGCGGCGTCTGCGCCGAGATCCATGAACAGCTCCAGGATCGCGTCCAGCACCTCGGCCGGTCGCGCGTCGGAGCGATCGATCTTGTTGATCGCCACGACCACCGGCAGCCGGTGGGCCATCGCCTTCGCGAGCACGTATCGGGTCTGGGGCAGCGGCCCCTCCGCGGCGTCGACGAGGAGCAGGATCGAGTCCACGAGCATCAGACTGCGTTCCACCTCGCCGCCGAAATCGGCGTGCCCGGGGGTGTCCACGATGTTGAGCCGGATGCCGTCGTGGTCGATGGTGGTCTGCTTGGCCAGGATCGTGATCCCCTTCTCACGCTCGAGGTCCATCGAGTCCATCACCCGCTCGGCCACGGCCTGATTGGCACGGAACGCGCCGGTCTGGCGCAGCATCGCGTCGACGAGCGTGGTCTTGCCGTGGTCGACGTGGGCAACGATCGCGATGTTGCGCAGGTCGTCGCGGGCGGCGGCGGGCGCGGTGGGACGGGGTGGCGTACCGGTCATGGGGACGCGGATTGTGGCATATGCCGACGATCCGGGGACTCGGCGCCGCTATGGTCGCGCCAGGATGGGCGAGGCAGCCGCGACCTGCCCGGACTGCGGCGCCCGGTTGGCGCCGGGAGCGGCCACGGCTTCCGATGTGGCCATGATCCGACGACAAGCCCGACCAGGGCTCCCGAGGCAATCCCGGGTCAGCCGGGACGCTCCGTGACCGGGATCCGGAGCAGGTCCCGCACCCGGTCCACCGGCACCGTCGCGACCGCGATCCCGCCGACCACCAGGGCGACCCCGGCGAGCTGGCCGATCGACGGCGCTTCCTGCAGCAGGAGGATGCTCAGGAACACGGTCGTCACCGGCTGGGCAAGCAGGATGATCGAGGTCAGCACGGCCGGCAGGCGCGGCAACGAGATCGAGATCAGGAGATAACCGGCCGACTGCGATGTCACGCCGTAGAGCACCAGCCACGCGTGCTCCGGGAGATGCGGCACCAGGTCCACCGTACCGCTGATCGCCCCAACGGCGAGCCCGCAGAGGGCCGTCGATGCCGTCGCGAGCGCGACCGGTCCGGCCGAGCGGCGCGGATCGCGACCGCCTCCGCGGCGGATCGTCAGCAGGTAGCCCGCATACGCGAACGCGGTCAGGATTCCCAGCCCGACGCCGAGCAGCGGATCCACTCCATAGGCCGAGCTGTCGATCACGCCCGAGATCAGGACGACCCCCAGGAGCACGATCGGCAGCGCGACGGCCACCGATCGCGAAGGGCGCTCGCCGAACAGCAGCCACGCCGCGACCCCCACGACGATCACCTGCAGGTTGCCGAGCACCGTCGCGAGACCGGCACCGACATAGGCGATCGCGTGATGCCACGACAGGAGGTCGGCGGCGAAGAAGACCCCGGCCAGGATCGCGAGCCGCGCCGTTGCTGCCGGCATCGCGCCGTAGCGGCGCCGTTCGAGGACGGCCACCGCGACCAGGATCGGGAGTCCATAGAGCGCCCGGAACACCACCCCGGTCTCCGGGGACACCGCGGCGAAGCGGTACAGGATGCCCGAGAACGCGATGCACAGCGCCCCGAGCAGCGCCGCGAGGCGCGGGCGCGCGGCGATCGGCGCGAGCGGGCCGAGGGTGCCGGTGTCGCTCAGGCGTAGACCCCGCCGGCGAGGTACTTCATCCCGCTGTCGACGAGCACGCGGGCGACCCGCCGGCCAGGACCGAGCCGGTCGGGTTCTCCGCCTCGAGCTTGACCCAGACCTCGGCCATCCCGGGCTCCACGAGCCGGTCGAGGCGCAGGATCGGCGTGCTGCCGATGGTTCCCAGGACGCCCGGCCGGTCGTGGGTCATCCCTTCGCGTCCTCGGCACCGACGACCCGAAGCCCGAGCTCCGCGAACTGCTCGGGCTCCGGCGGCGAGGGCGCGTCGAGCATGAGGTCGGTCCCGGACTGGGTCTTGGGGAACGCCATCACCTCGCGGATCGTCGCCTGGTTCGTGAGCAGCGCCACCCAGCGGTCGACACCGAGGGCGATCCCGCCGTGCGGCGGTGGCCCG
>DATBLH010000019.1:0-31830 GCA_036555445.1 Candidatus Limnocylindrales bacterium | reverse complement strand
GCCGGACCCCGACGCAGGGTTGCCCGCCGGCCGATCCCGATCCGTCCTCTCCGAGGCGGTTGCACGCCATCGGCTTCACGCACATGGATCGGGTGCGCATCCGGCTGGCGCGCCCGGGTGCCGACCCGTCCGAGCTCGGCGAGCTCGAGCGAACCCGTCACCGCTCGCGCCACGACGGCGACCAGGGCGCCGCCCGCGGCAACCGCGGCCACGAGCACGGCCCAGCCGGCCTCCTCGAGCGCACTCGGGGATCCCGCCAGGCTGGACCGAACGAGAGCCGTCGCCTGGACGACCAGCAGCAGTCCGATCGTGAGCCGGAGGGCATCCCGGGCCCGGACGACCGGGCCTGCTGCGAGGACCAGCAGCCCAAACGCCGCCGCCTGCGCCTCGGGAGGCCCGACCGCGGGAGAACCGAGACCCGCGGCGGCAAGGCCGGCCACTCCGGCCGCGGCTGCCGCCGCCGCCTCGACCGGCCAGCCGAGCGACGACCCTTCGGTCGGCAGATCGTCGCCACGCGCAGCGATGGACAGCAGGTACGCCGCGAGCAGCGCCGCGACGACCCGCGCCGCGAGGGGCAGGAGCGAGCCGGGAGTCGAGGTGAGCAGGGGGGTCAGGACGAGCGTGAGCGCGATGCCCAGGACCGCGACCCGGGCCTGACGTGCGCTGACGGCGACCAGCGCGGACGCAACGATCCCGACCGCGACCGCCGCCAGCGCCGGGCTCATGGGCTGGGCGTCAGCTCCGGGTGGGTGGGTGTCGGCAGGATCTCGAACACGTCGAACGGCCAGTAGCGCAACCACGCCCTGCCGACGACATCGCCCACCTTGATCGGCCCGAAGTGCCGGGAATCCTGGGACGCGCTGCGGTGATCGCCCATCACGAACAGCTCGCCGTCCGGAATGACCCAACGTTCCTGCTCGAAGCCCGCGTTGGTCTGCTGGGGCACCCCGTCGACGTTGAACACGTACGGCTCGTCGAGCCGGACTCCGTTCACGTAGACGCCGCCGTCATGGACCTCCACGGTGTCGCCACCCACCCCGATCACGCGCTTGATGAATGGCGTGCCGTCGGACTGGACCCAGTCCGCGGGCGGGTTGAAGACCACCACATCGCCGATCTTGTAACTGCTCAGGTGGGGGGTCAGCTTGTCGACGAGGACGAACTGCCCCGGCTCCAGCGAGCGCTCCATGGATTGCTGCTGGACCTGGTAGGGCTGGGCGATGAAGTGTTGGATGACGAGGAAGATGATGGCGGTCAGGACGAGCGTCTCCACGATCTCGCGGAGACACCCGAGCCCAGGACGCTGGCTCACAAGGTCGGCAGTATACGGGCGGTCCCGTGGCCGGGCGGATGGCAGGCCATCGGGTGCATAACTCGACCGCTTCCGCTGTTTGACCCACCGGAATAGCCCGCGATACACTCCCGCCGGCCCTGAGCGGTTCAGCGTTCCGAGTGCATCGGGGCCGTTGCCCACCCGATCTTCCGGGAGCCCCGCCGCGAGTCCCGTGCGCCCGCGCGGTCGCGATCCAGGCCCCGTTGCCAGGAGGACCCGCGCGCCCCGATGAACGCCGACACCCTTCAACTGATCATTCCGATCGCGGGCGTCGCCGCGGTCCTGTTCGCGATCTACCTCGCCCGCGACGTCCTGTCCCGCGACAAGGGGCCCCAGGCGATGCAGGACGTGGCCGACACGATCCGCGAGGGAGCAGACGCGTTCATCAAACGCCAGTACACGACGATCGGGTTGCTCGCCCTCGTCGGTGCCGTGGTCATCGGTCTGGTCATCACGGTTTTCGAAGGCAAGGATGTGGCCGATACCCCCATCTTCGGGCTCGACCTGGGCTGGCGGACGGGCATCGCCTTCCTGGTCGGGGCCGCGTGCTCGATGGCCTCGGGCATCATCGGCATGTACATCAGCGTGCGCTCGAACGTCCGGACGGCCGCGGCGGCACGCCGGAGCCTCGTTGAGGCGGTCCAGGTGGCGATGCGTGGCGGCGCCGTCTCCGGCTTCCTCGTGGTTGCCCTGTCCCTCCTCGGTGTGTATGGGATCTTCGCCGCCTACGGTGGGCTTGCCGGTGGCCAGGCGACCCACGACGCCCCGTTCCTGATCGTCGGCTTCGGCTTTGGCGCCTCCTTCGTCGCGCTGTTTGCCCAGCTCGGCGGCGGGATCTACACGAAGGCCGCCGACGTCGGCTCGGACCTCGTGGGCAAGGTGGAGAAGGGGATCCCCGAGGACGATCCCCGGAACGCGGGCGTGATCGCGGATCTGGTCGGCGACAACGTCGGGGACTGCGCCGGTCGTGGCGCCGACCTGTTCGAGTCGACGGCGGCCGAGAACATCGGCGCGATGATCCTCGGTGTCGGCGCGTTCGCGATCGCACAGGCCGCCGGCTGGCCGAATCCGCAGGCCTGGATCTTCTTTCCGCTCGTCGTCCGCGGCTTCGGCCTCCTGGCCACGATCGTGTCGATGTTCTTCATCCGCGGCCGCGAGGACGAGAACCCGATGAACATCCTCAACCGCGGCTACTGGGTCACGACCCTGCTCTCGGTCGTCGGACTGCTGATCACGACCAACGTGATGATGAACACGGGCACGGTGACCGGCGCCAGCAGCATCCCGCCCTGGGTGTGGTTCTTCCTGGCCGGCGTCGTTGGCCTCGCGACCAGCGTTGCGTTCGTGTACATCACCCAGTTCTACACGGCCGGCACCTTCCGCCCGGTTCGAGAGATCGCCGAGGCGTCCCGAACCGGACCGGCGACGAACATCATCTCCGGGACCGCGGTCGGCTTCGAGACGACGTTCGTGACCGCGATCACGATCGGCATCGCGCTGTTCGCGAGCCACTGGCTCGGTCAGCAAGCCGGGCTCGTCAACGCCGAGGGACGCGACGTCGGCGGCATCTTCGGGACTGCTGTCGCCACCATGGGCATGCTCATGACCACGGCCTACATCCTGGCGATGGACACGTTCGGTCCGATCACCGACAACGCGGGCGGCGTGGCCGAGTTCAGTCGCTCGGAGGCCGGCGCTCGCGAGATCACCGACCGGCTCGATGCCGTGGGCAACACGACGAAGGCACTGACGAAGGGTTATGCGATCGCCTCTGCGTCCCTGGCCGCGTTCCTGCTGTTCAGCGCCTACATCGACAAGGTGAACCTGATCATCGGTCGCCAGATCGATGCGGGAACGCAGGGTGCGCGCACCCTGCTGACCTCGGTCAATCTCGCGAATGTCGACGTGTTCATCGCGGCCCTGATCGGGGCGATGCTCGTCTATTTCTTCAGCTCGCTCGCGATCCGGGCCGTCGGCACCACGGCGCAGTCGATCATCGTCGAAGTCCGCCGCCAGTTCCGAGAGATGCCCGGGATCATGGATTACAGCCAGCGCCCGGACTACGCTCGCGTCGTCGACATCACGACCCGGGCCGCCCTTCGCCAGATGGTGCTGCCGGGCGCCGTGGCCGTCGCAACGCCGATCATCGTCGGCCTCCTGCTCGGCCACGAAGCGGTGGCCGGCATGCTCATGGTCGGGACGATCGCGGGCGTCCTGCTGGCCACCGTGCTCAACAACGGCGGTGGCGCGTGGGACAACGCCAAGAAGTACATCGAGTCCGGCAATCTCAGGGACGTTGACGGCAACCCGCTCGGCAAGGGGACCGACGCCCACGCGGCCGCCGTGGTCGGCGACACCGTGGGCGACCCGTTCAAGGACACCGCCGGGCCGTCGCTCCACGTCCTGGTCAAGCTGCTGGCCACGATCACCCTGGTGCTTGCGCCGCTGTTCATCCGCTAGCGGAGGGCCGGGCCGGCGTTGACCCGGCCCCATCCACCCATGGATACCGCGATCCAGGCGCTGGTGATGGGGGTCGTCCAGGGCCTCACCGAATTCCTGCCGGTCTCGTCCTCCGGGCACCTCATCCTGGTGCCGTTCCTGCTCGGCTGGCACGACCCGTTCATCACCTCGCTCGAGTTCAGCGTGATGCTCCATCTGGGCACGCTGGTGGCGCTGCTGGCCTACTTCCGTCACGACTGGATCCGCATCGTCCCCGCCGGCGTGGCGACGATTCGCGATCGTTCGTTCCGCGACGACCCGGACCGCCGGCTGGCGTGGCTGATCGCCGCCGCGACCGTTCCAGCGCTGGTGGTCGGCTTCCTCCTCAACGACGTCGTGGAGACGCGCTTCCGTGAGGTCGGACTGGTCGCGGTCACGCTGGTCATGGGTGGCGGCATCCTGTGGCTCGCCGAGCGATGGGGCTCGCGAACCCGAGGAATCGACCAGCTGGGCTTCGCCCGCGCCTTCGGCATCGGCGTGGCGCAGGCCGCCGCCCTCGTGCCCGGCATCTCCCGTTCCGGGATCTCCATCTCGGCGGGCCTGTTCGCCGGCCTGGAACGGGAATCGGCAGCCCGCTTCTCGTTCCTGATGGCCACCCCGGTGACCGCGGCCGCGGGCCTGTACGAGACGACCAAGCTGATCCGAGGCGAGTCCGGCGTCACGGTGGCCGCGGGGCCGATGCTCCTGGGCATGGCGGCTGCCCTGATCGCCGGCTTGATCGCGATCGCCGTCCTCCTCCGATTCCTGCGCACACACCGCACGGACGTGTTCGTCGCCTACCGGATCCTGCTCGCCCTCGTCGTCGTCTTCGCGTGGCTCGGACTGGAGCGCTGAGGGACCACCGGTGGAGGTGATGAAGCAGCTCCGGCAGCGGGCGATCCGTGACCTGGTGATCCAACGGCCGGTCCGAACGCAGCAGGAGCTCGCCGCCGCCCTCCGGGAGCGTGGCTTCCGCGCGACCCAGGCGACGATCAGCCGCGACGTGGCCGAGCTGGGCCTGGTCAAGGTCGCGCGCGAGGGCACGACCGCGTACGCCCTGTCGCCGCGTCTGGCCGAGGTCGAGTCGTCGGGCGAGGACCGGCTTCGGACGCTGCTTCGCGACCTGCCCATCGAGTTCCACGAGGCCGGCCTGCTCCTGGTCCTGCGAACGCTGCCGGGCTCGGCGCATGCGATCGCCGCCGCTCTGGACCGGGCCCGCTGGCCGGAGGTCGCGGGCTCGATTGCCGGCGACGACACGGTCTTCGTCGCGTGCACCGATCGGGGGTCGCTCCAGCGCGCCAAGCGGCGTCTCGTCAGGTTCGCCGAGGCTCGATCGGGGTAGCCGTCGGCCTGCGTGCGTGTTTGACGCCCGATGGGCCCGTCGCTAGGATTACGCGCCGACCCGAACTTCAGGCGCGCGAAGGGCGCGGAAGCCTGGAGTTCTTTCGTTTATCACCTTCGGCCAGGCGGTTTCGACACGATCGACCGCCGCCCATTCCAGGGGCGTACCCGCCGTGAACAACAAGCCCACGTATCTCTCCCGCGAGGGTCTCGAGAAGCTTCGCCTGGAGCTCCGCGAGCTGAGCACGGTTCGCCGGCCCGAGATCGCACAGCGGATCCACGACGCCAAGGAGCACGGCGACCTCACCGAGAACGCGGAGTACGAGGACGCCAAGAACGAGCAGGCCTTCGTCGAAGGACGGATCGCCCAGCTCGAATCGCTGATCAAGAACGCGACGCTGATCGAGGAGAATCACTCCACCGATCACGTCCAGATCGGTTCCACGGTCTCCGTCGAGAGCGACGACGGCAAGGAGACGTTCACGATCGTGGGCTCCACGGAGGCCAAGCCCACCGAGGGCCGGATCTCGAACGAGAGCCCCGTTGGACGTGCCCTGCTGGGCAAGAAGAAAGGCGAGAAGGTCCTCGTCCGCGTGCCCGCGGGCGACTTCACCTACAAGATCGTCGGAATCAGCTGAAACAGGCGCCGACGGCGCAGGCCTCCCGGGCGCCGTCGAGCACCCGCAGGAGGCTCGGGTGACCGACTGGGCCGACGAACTCGCGCTCCGGGTCAGGGACTCCGGGCCCCAGGTCGTCAACGACTCGAAGACCCCGTCCGGGACCGTCCACGTCGGCAGCCTCCGCGGGCCGGTGCTGGTGGACGTGATCGCCCGCGCCCTGCGGGCCAACGGCGTCGAAACCAGCTACCTCTACGGCGTCGACGACATGGACCCCATGGACAGCCAGGCCCTGGTCACCCCGGACGCCGTCGAGCGCGAGATGGGACGCCCCCTGGCGCAGATCCCGGACCAGGAGCCGGACGGCCACTCCTCGTACGGGCGCCACCACGCCCAGGTGTTCATCGACGTGTTCGCCGGTCTCGGGATCCACCCCGACCGCTACTACTGGATGAGCGAGCACTACGCCTCCGGCGACATGGACCCGTTCATCCGGATCGCCCTCGATCGGGCGGATCGGGTTCGCGACATCTACCGACGTGTGGCGGACGTCCGTCATCCCGATACCTGGCACCCGCTGAGCGTGGTGTGCGAGAACTGCGGCCGCGTGGGCACCACGATCGTCACCGAGTGGGACGGCGAGCGAGTCCGCTACGAATGTCGCGAACGCCTCGTGACATGGGCCAAGGGCTGCGGCCATGGCGGCTGGGCCAGCCCGTTCGGAGGACGCGCCAAGCTGCCCTGGAATGTCGAGTGGGCTGCACAGTGGAGCCTGTTCGGGGTGACGATCGAGCCCTGCGGGAAGGACCTGTCCACGGCCGGCGGCAGCCGCGACCGGAGCGACGCGATCGCGCGCGAGGTGTTCGAGCGTGAGGCGCCCATCAACGTCGCCTACGAGTTCCTCAACATCGGCGGTCGCAAGATGTCGACCTCCAAGGGTCGGGGTGCGGCCGCTCACACGATTGCCGACGTCGTCCCGCCCGAACAGCTGCGGCTCCTGTTCATCCGCTACCGCCCCAACCACGCGATCGAGTTCGATCCCGAGGGCACGGACGCCATCCCGCGCCTGTTTGACGAGTTCGACCGGATCGCCGAGGCGACCGCCGGCCGCGAAGTCCGGGGAGAGCTCCCATCGGGCTATGCCTCGATCTTCCGCTACTCGCTGGTCGATCCCGGCGCCGACGTCGCCGGCGAAGCGGCTGCCTACCGGCCGCCCTTCGGCCACCTCGCGCTGCTCGTCCAGGTGCCGGGCGTCGACGTCGCCGAGCGGGTGGAAGCCGAGAAGAGCAGCCCGCTGACGGCGCGCGAGCAGGAGATCCTGGAGACACGGGTTGCGGCCGCTCGCGCGTGGCTCGAGACCTACGCCCCCGAGCGTGCGGTCGTCGGCGTCCGCCAGAGTCTGCCGGCCGAGGTCGCCGAGCTCGCCGAGGATCAGCGCACCTACCTCGCCGCCCTGGCCGAGGCCGCCGCGGCGAGCCCGCCGCGGACCGGCGCCGCGTGGCAGGCCCTGATCTTCTCCATCGCCGCCGCCGGGGGCCTGGCGAACCCCCGCGCGTTCGAAGCGCTCTATGTCGCGTTCCTCGGGCGGCCCAACGGACCACGTGCCGGCTGGCTCCTCGCCAGCCTCGACCCGGAGCTCGTGGCGACCCGTCTCCGTCAGGCCGGATCAGGCCCGGCTACGATCGAGTCATGAGCGTCGGACTCCAGCGCCTGCGGGACGACCGCGATCGCGTTCGGCAGGGGGCCATCGACAAGGGCGAGGATCCGGCGATCGTCGATCGAGCGGCGACGCTCGACTCCGAGGAGCGACGCCGGCTGCTGAGCACGGCCGACGAGCTCCGTGCCCGGCGCAACGAGGCGTCGAAGCAGATCGGCGAGCTGATCAAGGGTGGCGCGAAGCCGGACGGCCCGGAGGTCGCCGAGCTCAAGGCAGCGTCGACGCGGGCAGGAACGGAGATCGACACCCTCGATGGCCAGCTGAAGGAGGTCGAGGACGAGCTCGACGATCTTCTGCTCCGGATCCCCAACCCGGCCGATGACGACGTCCCGGTCGGTGGCGTGGACGCCAACCTCACCGTCCGCACCTGGGGCGAGCCGCTGCCACGCGGGGAGCGCCGGCCACACTGGGAACTTGGGGAAACCCTGGGGATCATCGACAACGCGCGCGGTGCGAAGGTCGCCGGCTCCGGGTTTCCGGTGTACCTCGGGGCGGGATCGACGCTCCAACGCGCCCTCATCACGTGGTTCCTCGACGTCCACACGCGCGAACACGGGTTCACGGAGGTCTGGCCGCCCGCTGTGGTGAACACGGACTCTGCGCGTGGTACGGGTCAGATCCCGGACAAGGAAGACCAGATGTACGTCGTCACCCGCGACGAGCTGTACCTGGTGCCGACGGCGGAGGTCCCTGTCACGAACCTCCATCGCGATGAGATCCTCGACCACGATGCGCTACCGATCCGTTACGCGGCCTACTCGCCGTGCTTCCGGCGTGAGGCCGGAGCCGCCGGCAAGGACACCCGGGGGATCCTTCGGGTCCACCAGTTCGACAAGGTGGAGATGGTGTTGTTCGAGCGGCCGTCCGACTCGAATGACGCCCTCGAGTGGATGACCGCGCGCGCCGAAGAGCTCCTGCAGCGGCTCGGGCTCGCCTACCGCGTGCTCCTGATGAGCACCCGCGAGCTGGGCTTCGCCCAGGCCAAGAAGTACGACCTCGAGGTGTGGGCGCCGGGAGCGGAGCGGTGGCTCGAGGTCAGCTCGTGCTCGAACTTCCGCGATTACCAGGCCCGCCGGATGGCCATCCGCTGGCGTCCCGAGGCGGGTGCCAAGCCTGAGCTCGTTCACACCCTGAACGGGTCCGGACTGGCCCTGCCACGGACCGTCGCCGCGATCCTCGAGACGTACCAGCAACCCGATGGATCGGTCACCGTTCCCGACGTCCTTCGACCGGCCATGGGCGGTCTCGAACGGATCGAGCCTGCAGCCGGGGCGGGACAGGGTTGACCGAGCGTCCTCGCGACGCGCGATTCGCGTGACGCCACGCCCTCGGCCGCCCCGAGCCAGGCCCTCGGCCGGTGCCACCCGCGCGCGGATCGCGCTCGGGCTGGGGACGCTTGCCGTCGGCGCGATCCTGGTGGCCGTTGCGATCTTCGGCGACCGGCTCCTGGCGCCATCGCCGGGCCCGACCGCCTCGTCCAGCCCGACCGCGACCGGGAGTCCGACCGCCACGCCGGGGAGCCCGTCGCCCCCGACGTCGTCCGCGCCGCCCAGTGGGGAGCCCGGGGCCCTCACCGCCTTCCCGACCGCCGCGGGCTACGGCAGCGCCTCGCCCGGCGGCCGGGGAGGGCGCGTGATCTACGTCACCAGCCTCGACGATCGTGGTCCCGGCACCCTGCGCGAGGCCCTCGAGGCCAAGGGTCCGCGGACGGTGCTGTTCCGGGTCTCCGGGACCATCGACATCCGGAACAACATCGACATCACCGAGCCGTTCGTGACGATTGCGGGCCAGTCGGCGCCGGGTGACGGCGTCCAGCTGCGGGGCGCGATGATCCGTGTGATGACGAGCGACGTCATCATCCGCTACATGCGGCTCCGCTCCGGCGAGCCGACCCGGGAGAACCCGGCCGACGTGGACGGCCTGACGATCCACGGCCTCAACGGCCGCGTCCACGACGTGATCGTCGACCACACGACGATGATCTGGGGTCCGGATATCGGCGGGATCGCGATCCTGGGCGATGTCCGCGACGTCACCGTCCAGGATTCGATCATGGGCGAGGGGCTGTTCCTGTCCAGGCACCCGGAAGGGATTCCGCCCGGTGGTCACGGCATGGCCGCCAACGTGACTCAACTCGAACGGAACCTGCCGTTCGGGCGCCGGATTACGTTCGTCAACAACCTGTTCACCACGTCCAACGAGCGGATGCCCCGCTTCCAGGGCCCGCAATGCGTCGACGTCGTCAACAACGTGATCTACGACTGGGGAACCCGCGCCGCGTATGGCAATCCTCGCTCGCTCAACCTGGTCGGGAACCTGTTTCGTGCCGGTCCGGACACCATCGGCCGCCGGATGTGGGAGGGCCAGCCGAGCACCGTCGTGCCGCGGCTGTTCCCGGATGCGGTGTGGATGGCGGCCAACGTCGAGGACGGGTTCCAGGTCGGCGGGCCAACCGGGGACCGAAGCGTGTTCCGCGATGACCCGGCCTGCCCGCTCTCGGTGCAACCGGCGGATGCGCGGTCGATCCTCGCTCCGCTGATGGAGACGGTGGGGGCAACGCTCCCCGTCCGGGACCCGGTGGACCAGCGGATCGTGTCCAACGTCATGGAGCGGCGCGGCGGGTTCCGGAACGGTGCCGGACAGAGTGGCCTCCACCCGGACTGGCCCACGCTGGACGGTGGGCCGCCGCTCGCCGACGACGACCTGGACGGACTCCCGGATGACTGGGAGCGGCAGTTCTTCGGCTCGCTCGACCGCGGCGACCCCGAGGACTCCTCGGGCGATGCCGACAGCGACGGCTGGACGGACCTCGAGGAATACCTCAACGACACCGATCCCAACGTGCCGGACCGGGTAGCCGAGCCGGGTGGCTGATCAGCCCGCTGGTATCCTCGGTCGGGTCGCGGAGAGGTGGCAGAGAGGCCGATTGCAGCGCTCTTGAAAAGCGCAGAGTCGAGAGACTCCGTGGGTTCGAATCCCACCCTCTCCGCCAACGATCCGCATTCTCGGCGGCAGGTCCGTGGTGCCTGGGGTCACCGCCACGGGCCGAAAACGGTGCCTCCGGGCCATCCAGCGCTGGACAGGCTTTGGACCCTGACCTCATAGTCCTCTCGTACCAATCCAGGCCGGCGATCGCCGGCCGTCACCGTCTTCAGGGGGTCGCTGTGACCGTTCGCTCGTTCTCCCCCGACGCTCGCGGGCGTCGTTCTTCGCGCGTCGCCAGGACGCTCGCCGCCGTTGGCGCGGCGATCGCGATCCTTGGCGCAACCCTGCCCGTTGTCCAGGCCGCACCGGGCGATGTCGTGATCCTGACCGCCGGCACCGCCCAGGTGAACGGCGCCAAGGACGCGAACTACACGGTGGTGGGCACGTTCGGCCAGAACGGCTCGGGCGCAACCGTCGCCACGCTCTACGCCGTGTACAACCAGGCCGGCTGCTCGGGCACCGGTGAGCTGTTCCTGTTCATCAAGATGGCGACGCCCGGCCTGACGGTCCGCACGATCGATAATCCGTCCAACCTGTCGTTCGCCTATGACAGTGATAACGATGGCGATGCCGACACCGTCGTTCCGCCCAACGCGGGCCCGGCCTATTCGGTCGGTCCGCCGGCTCGCACGGAGGGTGAGTTCTCGGTCTGCTACGACACGGTCGATGCTCCGTTGGGCCAGGGGATCGCCGTCACGTTCCAGTTCAGCGTCGCTCCGGAGACCGCCGAGGGCCGCGTCGCTCGCCTGATCGGCGCGACTACGGCCGGCGACGTGGGCATCCACATCGCCACACCGGACTCCGGCCCGCCGCCGGCGCCGTCCGGCACGCTCCAGCTGCCCGCGAGCCCGGTCCGCATCCTGGACACCCGGATCGACAAGGGCCTGTTCAACAAGTTCGACGCCCACGCCGTGCGTTCGCTCCAGGTCGCCGGCCTCAACGGCATCCCGAGCACGGCGATCGCGGTCACCGGCAACCTGACCGTCGTCAAATCCGACGGGCCCGGCTTCCTCGCGGTCACCACGGACCAGCCGGTCGGTGCCCCGACGGTCTCGACGCTCAACTTCATCACCAACGAGACCGCGGCCAACAACCTGGTCACCCCGCTCGCTGCGGACGGCACCGTCTGGATCACGAACTGGTCGAGCGCCAAGAACCACGTCCTGCTCGACATCACGGGGTACTTCGTGCCCGGGACCGCGCAGGCGGACTACGTCGACGTGACGCCGACCCGGATCCTCGACACCCGCCCCGGCGGCACCGGGCTCACGGGCCCCTTCCTCAACGGCATGCCGCGCACGATCACCGTCGGTGGGCTCGGCGGCGTCCCCGAGGGAGCCGCTGCGGTCGTCGGGAACCTCACGGTGACCGGTCAGACCCACGCCGGCTACGCGTCGCTGACCACGACCTCGACCAACAACCCCGCGACCTCGACGGTGAACTTCGCCGGTGGCGGCAACCGCGCCAACGGCATCGTGATCAAGCTCGACGCGAACACCGATATGTCGGGCGTCGTGATCAACGGCGCCGGCAAGTACGCGCACCTGATCTTCGACGTCACCGGCTACTTCACCACGACCGCCTCGGGCGCGATCTACCACCAGGTGGGTCCGGCCAGGCTGATGGACAGCCGAACGGACACGGGCGTCAACGGCCCGGTCGCCAAGGCCACGCCGGTCACGCTGACCGTCTCGCCCAACGCGCCGGTGCCCTCGGGCGCGACCGGCGTCGCCGGCAACCTGACGGTGACCGGGCAGACGGCGGCGGGCTTCGTGTCGATGACCGAGACGCCCGATGCCGCCCCGACGACGTCCACGGTCAACTTCCCGGTGGGAGTCAACCGCGCCAACGGCGTGCTCGCCCCGCTCTCGAGCGGTGACGCCAGCTTCACCTACTCGACCGGTGCGACCGGTTCCCCGACCACCGAGATGATCTTCGACGTCACCGGCTATTTCGCTCCGTAACGCGGGTTCTCCGCACCCGCATCGGTCGACCCCTCCGGGTGATCCCGGAGGGGTCGACCACTATCCAGGCCCTTGGTGCGCGGAGGCACCTGTAATCACCCAGCCGGCCCGTTCGGGCTTGGAGGCACTCGATCCAGCCGTGACAATGACTTCCTTCGACATTCGAGCGAACGATCCGCTCGCGATCCCAGCATCCCGCGGTGGGCGGTGCGCGCCCCATGGCCCCAACCGGAGGTAGTCCCATCGTGCGACGCGTGCTGACCATCCTTGCCGCGGCATCCCTGGTGGTCTCGATCCCGCCGGCCGTCCTCGCGACGCCGTCGGGTGTCTCCGGGCAAACGGCGAGGGTCCAGGCGGCTGCGACGACCGGCGCCTACGTCCATCGCGTCCGGCTCATTGCGCCGGAACGCTTCGGTGTGGCTCGGCCGCTCGGCATCGCGTGGTCGCCGACCGCGCGCAGCCTGCTGGTGTTCGGCACCGACGGCACCGGGGTCGCAGCGGCTCGTCGAGTCTCGCTGACCGAGGATGACCTGGGTGATCTCGCGGTACCGGTGGGCCTCGCCACCCGAAGCCTTGCGTTCGACGCGCGCCACGAGGAACTCGTCGGTGTCGACGCGACCGGGGCCCGACAGATCGCGATCGAGGCGGCCGGTGGTCGGCCGAGCGCCGCGTTGGGCACGTCAACGAGCACCCTTCCGACGCCGATCCGGCGGGTCGTCGGCGGCGCGGTCGACCGATCGGGCGGCACGTGGTTCCTGGATGCATCCGCGAACCGGATCGTGGGCGGAGACGGCGCGGCCGCCATCGACCTTACGTCGATCACGACCTCCCCACGCGGCCTCGCGATCCACCCGGTGAACGGCCACTTCTTCGTTCTCGCCGGGACGTCATCGCTGGTCGAGATCGACGCCGCCGGGCACGTCCTCTCGACACGGGACCTGGCCGCGATCGGTCTCCACGACCCGCGGGCGGCGGTGATCGCCCCGACCGGCGATACGACCGACGATGTGTCCCTCCTCAGCGCCTATGTCGCGGACGCCGGCACATCCACGTCCGGCGTCATCCGCGGCGCCGGGATCGTCGAGCTGGCGCTGACGCCGATGGCACAGCAGGTGACCCCGCAGGCCACCGGCTCACTCGTGAACACGATCAACACGTTCCAGTGGAATCCGGCCAGCCCCGACCCATCCGGTCTCGCCTATCGCCCGGGCAATGACAAGCTGATCGTCACCGACGGCGAGGTCGACGAGACCACCGGTGCCGGCTTCAACGGCGCCAACGGCTGGCTGTCGAGTCGGTCGGGGAGCGTCTCCAGCACGTTCGACCTCACTGGCTTCAACAACGAGGCGGCGGGTGTGGCCTATGACGCCGCCAACGACATCTACTACTTCTCCAACGACAGCGGAAAGCGCGTCTGGGTCGTCGATCCCGGCAATGACGGGACACCCGGGACGTCCGACGACACGCGGACCTCGTTCCTGACCACAGGATTCGGCGCCAACGACCCCGAGGGGCTCGCGTTCGGAAGCGGCGACCTGTTCATTGCCTCCGGACTGGACAAGGAAGTCTTCCGCATCGACCCCGGCGCCAATGGGACGTTCCAGGGCGGTGGTGACGACGTCATCACCCACTTCGACGTGGCCTCGCTCGGCCAGACGGATCCGGAGGGGATCGACTATGAGGCTTCGAGCGGCCACCTCTGGGTCGTCAGCAATGACTCGGGCACCGATGTCCTGGAGGTCACCACGGGCGGTGTTTCGGTCCGGACGGCGAACCTGAACTTCTCGGTCCTCCATCCCGGTGGCCTCGCCGTCGCACCCGGTACGACTGGTAGCGGCAATCACGTCTACATCGCCGACCGCGGCATCGACAACAACAACGACCCAACCGAGAACGACGGCAAGATCTTCGAGGTCGCCGTCTCCGGTGCTCCCGCGGCGCCCTCGGGCACGCTCCAATTGCCGACCAATCCGACCCGCGTGCTGGATACCCGGATCGACAAGGGGCTGACGAATGCGTTCAATGCCCAGGCGACCCGATCGCTCCAGGTCGCCGGGACCAACGGCATTCCCGCCGACGCGATTGCGATCACCGGCAACCTGACGGTCGTCAATCCGGGGTCGAATGGCTTCCTGTCCGCGCTGACGGCCGCGCCATCGGGCGCGCCGGAGGTCTCGAACCTCAACTTCTCGGCCCACGAGACGGCGGCCAACAACCTGGTTGCGCCGCTGTCGTCCAACGGACGGATCTTCCTGACCAACTGGTCGGCCGGGAAGAGCGACGTGCTGCTCGACGTCACCGGGTACTTCCGGCCGGCGACGAACCTGCATCGCTACGTCGACGTCACTCCTGCCCGGATCCTCGACAGCCGCCCCGGCGGCACCGGGCTCAGCGGCTTCTTCAACAACGGCGTGCCCCGGACGTTCGCCGTCAAGGGCCAGGGTGGCATCCCGAACGACGCAGTCGCCGTCACCGGCAACCTGACCGTCACGCAGCAGACGGCACCGGGCTATGTGTCGTTGACCACCAACCCGGACTCCACCCCATCCACGTCCACGATCAACTTCTCGGGTGGTGGCACGCGCGCCAACGGAATCGTGGTCAGGCTCAGCGCGTCGGGCTCCCTGTCGGCGGTCGTGATCAACGGTTCGGGGAAGAAGGCACACCTTCTGTTCGACGTGACCGGCTACTTCACGCTCGACTCGGGCGGTGCGATCTACCACGTCGTCAATCCCGCGCGCCTGATGGACACGCGGACCGACATCGGCGTCAGCGGCGCCTTCCAGAAGGACAGTCCGCAGACGCTGACGGTGTCACCCAACGATCCCGTGCCGTCCGGCGCCGTCGGCGTGACCGGCAACCTCACCGTGACCGGCCAGCAGGACGCCGGGTACGTTTCGATGACGGCGACCCCGGACGCGACACCGGAGACATCGACGCTGAACTTCCCGGTGGGGGTCAACCGCGCCAACGGCGTCGTTGCGCCGCTGTCCGGCGGCCATGCGAGCTTCGTCTACAAGACCACCGCCAGCGGGTCGTCGCAGACCGAGCTGATCTTCGATGTGACGGGGTACTTCGACTAACACCCCTGGACGTCACCGAACCGCTCACGGCGAGGTCGTCGCGGGCGGTTCATTCGTTTCTGAAGCCCGTACCCTGCGGTACTTCCGTCACGTGATCCGCGGCCCCCATCCACTCTTACGATCCGGGCACCACCCCGCCTCGAGATCGACCACGTGTTCGGAACCCGCGCTCGCGCCCCCCGCCCGGTTCTCCTGGTCATCGTCTACGGGATCTTCCTCGTCATCGTCGGTGTGACGGCGACGGCCCAGACGATGATCGTGTCCCTCCATTTCTCCACGGCCGCGCTCAACGCGACGGTCGCGAGCGACGCCGCCACCGTACGCACGTTCGCGAACGGCAACCTCCGGCCGTCAGACCTCACCGAGACGATCAAGGCGGACCGGATGGAGGTCCTCCAGGCCCAGCTGGCCGCGCTCGTGGAGCGTGGTCAGCTCGAGCGGGTCGAGCTCCGGAACCTCGACGGAGCGGTCCTGGTCTCGAGCGATCCGACCGCCATCGGTCTGCCCGTCAGCGCCACGACGGCGTTCGCCGCCGCGAGCGGCGGCAAGGTGGATATCGCCATCGCCCGCGAAGGTGAGCCGACCGAGGTCGCCGGCACGCCGATCCCCGCCGCGAGCGCGCTCCGCGAGTACTTCCCGCTGCTGGGCACGGACGGCAAGCCACGGGCCGTGTTCGCGATGTGGCGAGACGCCGGCCCGATCCTGGCCCAACTCGACGCGGTGCGGCTGGAGGTGGTGATCGTCACCCTCAGCGCCGCCGCCGTCATCGCGATCTTCCTGATGCTGATCTTCCGCTCGGCGCAGGGCCGGATCAGCCGTCAGACCGCCCAGCTCGTGGAGGCGACCCGGCGGGACGCCCTGACGGGGATGCTCAATCACGGTGCCCTGGTCGGGGAGCTGGCGCTCGCCATCGAGAAGGTCCGCGAGACCGACGGGACGATCGGCGTCGCCCTCCTCGACCTGGACGGCTTCCGACTGCTCAACGACACCCACGGTCACGAGGCAGGAGACACGGCCCTCATGCGGCTCGCCGCGCGGCTGGAGGCGGAGCTTCCCAAGGGCTCCATCTGCGGCCGCTACGGCCCCGACGAGTTCCTGGTCATCGCGCCGGCAACGGAGATCGCCGTCCTCGAGCCGATGATCCTTTCGGTCCGAACGGCGATCGCCGACGAGAGCCTCGAGTTCGGGACGAGCGAGCGGCTCCCGATGTCGTTCAGCGCGGGGATCGCCGCGTTCCCTATTGACGGATCCGCCGTGACCGAGCTGTTGTCGGTGGTGGCCCTGGCGCTGGCCGAGGCCAAGGCGAGCGGTGGCGATGCGGTGCGCGTGGCCGGTCAGCTGCCGCAGGAGACCGCGGGGTCGCGGTCGTTCGACATCCTGCAGGGGCTGGTGTTCGCGGTCGATACCAAGGATCGGTATACGAAGCTGCACTCGGAGGACGTCTCCCGCTACGCGACCTTCCTCGCGAGCAGGCTCGGACTCGACCCCTCGTTCGTGGAGACAGTTCGCACCGCCGGCCTGCTCCACGACATCGGCAAGATCGGCATCCCGGACACGATCCTGCGCAAGCCAGGACGCCTGACGGCGGACGAGCAGGGAATCGTCAAGCAGCACGTCGCCCTCGGCGACTCGATCGTCCGCAATCTCGAGAACACGGAGCTGATCCGTGCCGGGATCCGGCACCACCACGAGCGGTGGGATGGCCGCGGCTATCTCCATGCCCTCGCTTCGGACGACATCCCGCTGATCGCCCGGATCCTCGCCGTCGCCGACGCGTACTCCGCGATGACGACCAGTCGCCCCTATCGGAAGGCGCTGTCGGTCGAGGAATCGCTGATCCGGCTGGCCGACGCCGCCGGGACGCAGCTCGATGAGTCCCTCGTTGCCGTGTTCATCACGGGGATCGAGCAGGTCCCCGATGCGCCGATGCCCGGTGTGGTCAAGGGAGTTCCGTTGTGGGTTCCCCGGGTCGCCTAGCCGTGGCACGTCCGATCGGGTCCCGCCGCCGAACGATCTCCGCGGTGCGGCTCGCACCGGTGCTCGCGGTGTGCCTCCTCATGGCTGCTGCGGGCCCGGTGCTCGCGGCCAAGAACTGGACGATGAGCGGGAGCCCATCGCTCATCCTCAACGGCGCGAATGTGAACGTGAACCTCACCGTCACCAACACCGGGAGCGGGGGCGGCGGCGACGGGATCGGCTGCGTGACCGTCCAGATCCCGTCCTCGTTCGTCGTGTCCTCGGTGTCGATCGTCGACGTCCCGGCCGGCTATCAGTGGAGCGCCGACACGGTCGACCAGGGCAGCAGCACGCTGGCCCGGTTCTACGGGGACAGCGGCGGGGACAGGCTGCTGGGGGGTAGTGCGGACGAACAAGGAGTCTTCCGGGTGCGGGGGACCGCCACGGTAGTCGGCGTGCTGACCTGGCAGGGACACGCCTACAACAACCCGGACTGTCATGGCGGCGCGTTCTCTGCCGTCCGGAACGTGACGCTCACGGTCCTGCTGCCCGGTCCGGCGCCAACACCGACACCCCCGCCAACACCGGCACCGACACCCGCGCCGACACCGGCACCGACACCCCCGCCCACGCCGGCTCCGACCCCAGCTCCGACGCCTCGTCCCACGCCCAGGCCAACACCGCGACCGACACCGACCCCTTCACCGCCCCCGGGCGCCGCACCGCCGCCTCCGACCGCCAGCCCTGCTCCAACGCCGACCGATCCACCACCGGCTCCGTCGCCCTCCGCGACGGTCGCGCCGCAGCGGAGCCCCGACGCGTCGGCCAGCCCAACCGCAACTCCCACCAGCCGACCCACCGCGTCCCAGGCCCCATCCTCCCCGACGCCGGGCCCCGGGGATCGGCCCGAACCCGACCAGTTCATCGTTCCCGTGGGTGACGAGGGAGGCGGTCCGCCAAGCTACGCGGATCCGTTCCTCGGCACGGCCGCCCTCGGCGCCCTTGGGGCGTTCGGCTGGGCGGTCCCGGGCCTCGTGATCTCCGTGCCCGGTCTCCTCATCCTCCTCGTGGTGGCGGCCCAGGTGGCGGGAGGTCTGGCCTGGCTCCCGATCGCACGCCGCAGGATCGGGGGCTTCGATCTCGGCCGACGACGAGGGCAGCATCGGCCTGCTTGACGCTCCGGGCGGGCGCCACGCATACTCGCGGCCGAACTGAACACGGGCTGTGAACGGGACGAGTACCCGTCGCGGCGCCGGCAAAGAGACCCGGCGGCTGGTGCGAGCCGGGGCGGCGACGACGGCGAATGGACCCGGGAGCCTCCGGACCGAACGCGGATCGATCGAGCGCAGCGCTCGATCGATGACGATCAGTAGGCTCCGGCGCAAGCGCCAGCGATAGCGGGCAGCGCCGATCGCCCCGGCCCGACCGGGACCGTCGGTGGAAGAGTGCGGCATCGCCGAAGGTGGGTGGCACCGCGGAAGGCACGACCTTTCGTCCCCGGACGAAGGTCGTCGTTGATTCTCGAGGCCACGAATGACGAGCACCGACCCGCTCAGCCTGCGCGAAGCGAAGCGCCTCTCGGCCAATGCCGATACCTTGCTCCTGCGCGCCACGCGCTCGGCCGATCTCGAGACCCCGATCGGCGCGTTCCTGCGCCTCGACGACGGAGAGACGCCCGCCTATCTCCTCGAGTCGGTGGAGGGCGGGGAACGGCTCGGACGGTACAGCTTCCTCGGGATCGGACCACGCCGACTGCTCGAGGTCCGCGGCGACCGCGCGACCGTCCAGACCCGGCCCGTGAGCGTGCCGGAATACGACCCGGAGCTGCCGGTGGAGACGACCCCGGCAGCGGACCCGCTGGCCGCGATCCGCGCGTTCACCGGCCGGCGCCGCGTGGCGCCGCGGGACGGCATGCCCCGGTTCACCGGCGGTGCCGTCGGCGCGCTGGCCTATGACGCCATCTCCGCGTTCGAGCCAACCGTGCCCCTCCCCGCCGCCGACCCGGTCGGCGTCCCGACGGCGGCATTCATCGAGACCGACCTCGTGCTCGTCTTCGACCACCTGACCCACACGCTGTCCGCGATCGCCTCGCTTCACACGGCGGCGCCGGACCTGGAGGGCCGGTATCGGATTGCGGAGGAGGCGGTCTTCGCCGCGCTCGAGCGGACGGCTCGCCCATCGGCGGCCGAGCTTGCCGGGCCGGTCGCGGCGTCGGGGAACGGCGCGCCTCCGGTTCCAGAGGCGGCGATCCGCACGAGCCTCGGACGCGACGCCTACATCCATGCGGTCGAGGTGGCCAAGGATGCGATCGCCGCCGGCGAGGCGATCCAGGTCGTTCTCGCCCGCCGCCAGACGATCGACCTGCCGCGGGACCCGGCCACCGGTGTGCCGCTGGACGGGATCGGGCTGTATCGATCGCTGCGCCGGGTCAATCCATCGCCCTACCTGTTCTTCGTCCGCGTCCCCGCGTTCGAGGTGGTCGGCGCCAGCCCGGAGCTCCTGCTCCAGGTGGAGGGCGACCGACTCACGACGCACCCGATCGCCGGCACCCGGCCCCGGGGCGCGACGGAGGCCGAGGACACGATCCTCGCAGAGCAGCTCCAGAAGGATCCCAAGGAGCGCGCCGAGCACGTGATGCTCGTCGATCTCGGACGCAACGACCTCGGTCGGGTGGCCCGACCCGGGACCGTGACGGTCAGTCGCTACATGGACGTCGAGCGCTACAGCCACGTCCTCCACCTCGTGTCGCACGTGGAGGCGCGACTCCGACCAGACGTCGACGCGCTCGATGCCCTTCGCGCCGTCTTCCCCGCGGGCACCCTGTCCGGGGCGCCCAAGGTCCGTGCGATGCAACTGATCGCCGCGGCAGAGGGCGAGCGGCGAGGGCTGTACGGTGGTGCCGTGGGCTATCTCGGCTATGACGGCAACCTGGACACCGCGATCACGATCCGGAGTGCGGTGCTCAAGGAAGGCCAGGCCCACGTCCACACCGGCGCCGGGATCGTCGCCGCTTCGGTGCCCGAGCGCGAGTTCGAGGAGACCGAGCACAAGGCGGCGGCGCTGCGCCGGGCGATCGAGCTCGCAGTGGCGCCGCCGACCGGCGGACGGACCACCGCCGGCCGGCCGGCATCCGGAGTCCGCGGATGATCCTCGTTGTCGACAACTACGACAGCTTCACGTTCAACCTCGTTCAGGCGCTCGAGGCGGCCGGTGCCGAGGTCCGCGTCGTGCGCAACGACGCGATCGATCGCGCCGGTCTCGAGGAACTCGCGGGGGACGGTGGCGCCGACCTCCGCGGCATCGTCATCAGCCCGGGCCCTGGCGATCCGGGCGATGCTGGTGTCTCGGTGGACGTGATTCACGTGGCCGCGGCGAGGTCGATCCCGCTCCTCGGGGTGTGCCTCGGGATGCAGTCGATGGCCGCGGCCTACGGGGCCTCGATCGTCCGCGCCCCAACGCTCGTCCACGGCGAGGCCACCGAGGTCACCCACGATGGCACGGGGCTGCTGGAAGGCATGCCGCCATCGTTCATGGCCGCCCGATACCACTCGCTGTGCATCGACCCCTCGACGCTTCCCGCGGAGCTCCGGGTGACCGCGATCTCCGAGGTGGACCGGGTGGTGATGGGGATCCGACACACGTCGCTGCCGATGGAGGGCGTCCAGTTCCATCCGGAGTCCGTGCTCACGCCCACCGGCCCGCACCTGCTCGCGAATTTCCTCCGCCTCGCCGGGGAGGGGGAGGCATCCCGCCTGGACGCAGCCACCGGGTCGTTCGCGACGGCCGGGATCGCAGAGGCCGGGATCGGCGAGGGGACCCCGTGAGCGACCACCTCCGGGATGCGCTGGCGACGATCGTCGAGGGCGGCACGCTGTCGCTGGACGAGGCGCGCTCCGCCATGGGTGCGGTCATGGACGGCGAGGCGACCCCCGCCCAATTGGCCGGGCTCCTGGTCGGACTCCGAATGCGCGGCGAGACGACCGAGGAACTGGCCGGATTCGCCGCGGCGATGCGCGATCGCGTGGTCCGCGTGGATTCGCCCGAAGGGACGATCGACACCTGCGGAACGGGTGGCGACCGGTCGGGGACGTTCAACATCTCGACCACGGCCGCCCTCGTGGTGGCGGCTGCCGGTGTCCCGGTTGCCAAGCACGGCAACCGGGCGATCACGTCCTTGTCGGGATCCGCCGACGTCCTCGAGGCCCTCGAGGTCCGGACCGATCACACCGCCGAATCGGCCGGTGCTGCCCTTCGAGAGCTGGGCTTCGCCTTCCTGTTCGCACCGGGCTTCCATCCGGCCATGAAGCACGCGGGCCCGACGCGGCGCGAGATCGGCGTCCGCACCGCGTTCAATCTGCTCGGCCCGCTCACGAACCCGGCCGGCGCCAGGCGTCAGGTGATCGGCGTCGGCGATCCGGCGGCAGCTCCGCGCCTGGCTGAGGTGCTCCACCTGCTGGGCACGGATCGCGCCTTCGTCGTCCACGGAGCCGGTCTGGACGAGCTGCCCCTGGATGGCTCGGGCGTGCTGTACGACGTGACGCCCGCCGGCGTCGAGCGACGCGAGGTGGATGCGGCTGCGCTCGGGCTCCGAACAGCGCGCAGCGACGCACTCGCCGGTGGCTCGCCGGCCGAGAACGCGGCACTCGCAGAGGCGCTCCTCCGCGGTGAGAGTGGCGCGCGGCGGGACGTGGTCCTGCTCAATGCCGGCGCGGCGCTGGTGGCGGCCGGTCGGGCGCCGGACCTGGCGGCCGGGATCGAGCTGGCCGGTCTGACCGTCGATGCCGGGTTGGCCACCGAGCTCCTTGGTCGCCTTCGGGCCGAGAAACGGGCCGCCGATGCGGCCGCCGCCGCGGCCCCGGCATGACCGTCATCGAGCGGCCCAGGGCCGGGATCCGCCGACGGCCCTCACGACCGGACGTGCTTGCGGAGATCGCCGAACGCCGGCGACGGGACCTGGTCGACCTGCCGTCGGGGCGCGATCTGGAACGTCTCGTCGCGGCTGCGCCGCCACCCCGTCCGATCCTGGGCCGACTTGCTGCGCCGGGCCTGCACCTCATCGCCGAGATCAAGCGGCGATCGCCTTCGGCGGGTCCGATCGCCGGCTCGGGCGAAGACATCGTGGCTCGGGCTCGGGCGTACGAGACGGGAGGGGCGGCCGCGATCTCCGTGCTGTGCGAACCGCACTGGTTCGCCGGATCGGTGGACGACCTGCGAGCGGTTCGCGGCGCGGTTGCGCTCCCGGTCCTGGCCAAGGAGTTCGTCGTCGACCGGCGTCAGCTGCTCCAGGTTCGGGCGGCGGGCGCCGATCTCGTGCTGCTGTTGGCGGGTCTGCAGCCGCCACGGGCGCTGCGCGAGCTCGTCTCGCTGGCCCGCTCGATCGGGCTCGAGCCGCTGGTCGAGGCGCACGATCGTCGCCAGGTCGAGGCCGCCCTCGCGACCGATGCGCGCATCATCGGCCTCAACAATCGGGACCTGCGGACGCTGGACGTCGACCCGGAGCGGGCAATCGGCCTGCTCGCGCAGGTTCCCGGAGACCGACTGGCCGTCGCCGAGTCGGGTGTCCGCGACGCCGCGACCGTGGCCGGATGGCGCGCCGCGGGCTTCGACGCCGCGCTCGTCGGCGAGGCGCTGGTCCGCGCCGCCGATCCCGCCGCGGAGGCGCGAGCATTCGTCGCCGCGGGCCGCCTGCCGACCGACCCCGGCAACGTCGCACGGACGGCATTCGTGAAGATCTGCGGCGTCACCGACGACGCCGGGATCGCCGCTGCCGTCGCTGCGGGCGCCGACGCGATCGGGCTCAACATCGTGCCCGGGACGCCTCGCGAGCTGGCGCTCGACGAGGCGGCTCGTCTGGCTGCGCTGGCGCGGGGGAGCGCTCCGCTCGACGCCCGGCCGCGGATCGTCGCGATCACCGCGGATGCCACCGATGCGGCGATCAGGTCGGCGATCGCGGGCTTCGACCCGGACGTGGTCCAGCTCTCCGGTGATGAGCCGCCGCACCGTGTTGCCGGCGTCGGTCGACCCGTGTGGAAGGCGATCCGCGTCCGACCCGACGATGATCCGGCGGGTGTCATCCGCCGGGCTCGCGCCTACCTGGCCGCCGGGGTTCAGCGCGTCATGCTCGACGCAGCCGGTGGTCGGTTCCCGGGTGGCACCGGCCGTCGGGTCGCGACGGAGCTCGCCGCGGCGGTCGCCCGCGAGGTCCCGATCACGCTCGCCGGGGGACTGGACCCGGCAACGGTCGGCGAGGCGCTCCGGGACGTGGCCGCGCTCGGGGTCGACGTGGCCTCCGGCGTGGAGCGACCGCGCGAGACCGGCGAGCGACCGAGCAAGGACCCGTTCAGGGTCGCCCTGTTCGTGAAGCGTGCGCGGGCGGCGCGGATCGATCGTCCCCACCTGCCGAGCCGTCCGACCCCGGTCCACGATGGGCTCATCGAAGCCGACGATCGCGGGCGCTGGGGGATCGATCGCGGCTTCGGCGGCCGCTACATCCCCGAGACCCTGATGGCGGCCCTGCTCGAGCTCGAGACCGCGTATGGGCGGCTGCGCCACGACCCCCGGTTCTGGGCGGAGCTTCGCGAGCTCCTCGAGCGCTATGCGGGACGACCCACGCCCCTTTACCGCGCCGACCGGCTCGCCGAGCACACCCGGACCGAGGCCGGGACGGGCGTTGGTCCGGTCCGGCTCTATCTCAAGCGCGAGGACCTCGCCCACACCGGGGCTCACAAGATCAACAACGCCCTCGGTCAGGCGCTCCTCACCCGACGCCTGGGGAAGCGCCGGGTGATCGCCGAGACCGGCGCCGGCCAGCACGGCGTCGCAGCTGCGACCGCCTGTGCCCTGCTCGGACTGCCGTGCGTCGTGTACATGGGTGCCGAGGACGTGAGGCGCCAGGCGCCGAACGTCCTCCGGATGCGCGCCCTGGGAGCGGAGGTTCGGGACGTCCATTCGGGCTCGGCGACGCTCAAGGACGCGATCAACGAGGCGATGCGCGACTGGGTCACGAACGTGGCCACCACCCACTACGTGCTGGGCTCGGCGATGGGTCCCCATCCCTATCCCACGATCGTCCGCGACCTGCAGCGCACGATCGGCGACGAGGCAGCAGCCCAGGTCATCGAGGCGGAGGGCCGGCTGCCCGACCTCGTGCTCGCGTGTGTCGGCGGTGGCTCGAACGCGATCGGGCTGCTCAGCCGGTTCATCGGCGAGCCCTCGGTGCGGATCGCGGTCGCCGAGGCGGCGGGCGATGGGATCGCCACCGGTCGCCATGCGGCGGCGCTCGCCGGAGGGTCGCCGGGGATCCTCCACGGCGCGAGGTCGTTGATGCTCCAGGATCGCGACGGCCAGGTGCTGGAGGCCCATTCCGCCTCGGCCGGCCTCGACTACCCCGGCGTCGGCCCCCAGATCGCGGCACTTCACGCCTCCGGTCGCCTCGAGCTGGCGGCCGCGACGGATGCCGACGCGTTCGAGGCGATGCGCGCCACCGCCCGGACGGAGGGGATCCTGCCCGCACTCGAAACGGCCCACGCGATCGCCGTCCTGCCGAGGATCCTGGCCTCCGGCAGCAACGACGGAGACGAGGTGCTGACCCTGATCGGCTTCTCCGGGCGGGGCGATAAGGACCTCGGCCCGTTCGGGGAGTATGTCGAGCGGTCCGGGGGCACCACGTGACCCTCGCAGCGGCGCCCATCGTGGGGACGAACGAGACGACCGGCGCCGAGCGGATCCGGGCCGCCTTCGGGCGCGCCCGCGACGAGGGCCGGATCGGGCTCGTGCCGTACGTGGTTGCCGGTTATCCGGACGCCGACACGAGCTTCCGGGCGGCCATCGCGTGTGCCGACGCGGGGGCCGATCTGCTCGAGATCGGGTTGCCCTACTCGGACCCGCTCGCGGACGGAGCCACCCTCCAGCGCGCTTCGGCCGCGGCGCTCCGCTCGGGTGCCACGCTCGAGGGATCCCTGGATCTCGTTCGCCGGATCGGCGCCGAGCGACCGGAGCTGCCCCTGGTGCCCATGGGCTATGCGAACCAGGTCCTCGGCGGCGGAGACGGTGGCGCCGTCGCGAACCGCCTTGCCGAGGCCGGTGCGTCGGGATTGATCGTGGCGGACCTCACGCCCGACGAGGGAGCCCCATTCGAGGCCGTCGCACGCCTGGCCGAGCTGGCGGTCGTCTACCTCGTCGCGCCGACCACGCCACCCGAGCGACGCGCGATGATCGCCGGTCGGAGCGGCGGGTTCCTGTATTGCGTCTCGCTGGTGGGAGTCACCGGTGCCCGGACGAGCCTGCCGGCCAGCGTCACCCGCCTCGTCCACCAGGTCACGTCTGTCAGCCCGGTGCCGGTCGCCGTCGGCTTCGGCGTCAGCAAGCCGGTGCACGTCCGGGCGCTCGGCCGAGCCGGTGCGGATGGGGTCATCGTCGCCTCGGCGCTGGTCGATGCGATGGGCCCAGATGGACGAGACGTGCCTGCCCTCGAGAAGCTCGTTCGGTCGCTGCGGACGGCCTCCTGAACCTCTCGGTCAGGTCGTCTCGGCGTAGATGAACGCACCCGTCCGGAAGTCGAGCACCACGAGTCGACGTGTTGCCTGTGGCGGACAGACGGACCGTCCCCGGGCGTCCAGCACGCACGAGACGGCGACCTGCCCTTCGTAGAGGACCGCCCAAACGAATCGATCCCGAGGCTCCTCGGGAAGCGTCCACGGGTCGGCGAACCGGCCGATCGGTCCTGACTCCGCCCAGAGCACCGTTTCACCGGCGCCGGCATTCGTCGTGGCCAGTTCGATGGCCCGCTCGCGCGAGATGCCGACCGCGCACGCCGAGACGACTCCACCGGCCAGGAACAGGGCGACCACGGCACGGACCATGGCTCAGCGCCGGTACGCCGCCCACCGAGCCGCGCGACGGCCCATGCCCATCGCGCGGAACAGGAGACCGGCCAGCACGCCGGTCACGAAGCCGCCCACGTGGGCCAGGTACGCCACGCCGCCCGCTGTCTCGTCGGTGGCCGCGATCTGGCCGAACCCGTTCACGAACTGGAGTGCGGCCCAGAGGCCGATTGCGAACACCGCCGGGACGACGGTCACGAAGTAGCCCAGGATCACCTGCACCCGGTTGTTCGGGAACAGCACGATGTACGCACCGAGGACGCCCGAGATCGCCCCCGATGCGCCAAGGGTCGGGACCAGCGAGTCCGGCTCCACCGCGATCTGCGCGAACGAGGCGGCCAGCCCGGCGACGATGTAGAAGACGAGGAACACCAGTCGTCCGACGGCGTGCTCGACGTTGTCGCCGAACACCCACAGGAACAGCATGTTGCCCAGGATGTGCGCGAAGCCGCCGTGCATGAACATGCTCGACAGGAGGGTGAGCTGGATCGGGCTCGGCCCCGGCGCCTGCGGGATCGTGAGCTGCTGGCCGCCGATGTCGACCACCGTCGCGCGCACGATGTCCTGCCCGGTCGTGATCTCGCGGGGAACCGCCGCCCAGCCGTAGGTGAACGCCTCCGACGACAGCTGGATCAGGAAGAACACCGCCAGGTTGATGGCGATGATCACGAGCGTGACGATCGCCGGACCGTGGCCGGGCTCGTTCTCGTCCCCGATCGGGAACATCTCCACCTCCGCGAGTCGTCACATGATGGCGCGCCCCGCAAGGCCCCCGCCGACGAAAATGATCAGCCGCCCCTGCAACTAGCCGGCGCGGTTGCCGTCCCCGTCATCGTGGCCGTCCTGGCCCTCGAGGGTCCTGGTGACAGCGACCAGGCGCCGGTAGATCGCCAGCAGGTCGGCCTGTGGGATCGGGCCGGTGTTGGCCATCGTCACCCGGAGCAGGACCTCGCGCTCTCGCTTGGCGTCCCGAACGGCCTGCCAGCCCGCCGCCTTCTTCGCACGACCCACCTCCCGGCCGAGCTCGGCGCGTTCGTTGAGCATCGCGACGATCCGCCGGTCGAGGGCATCGATCCGCCGCCGGAGCCGCCGGAGATCCTGGGTCTCGTCGTGATCAGCCATCGGCGAAGCGGGCGGCGATCGCCTCGAGCGCGAGCAGATAGCCACGTGGTCCCTGGCCCACGATGGAGTCCACGGCGACATCGCGCAGGAAATTGACCTGGCGGAACGGCTCCCGGGTCGAGGGATCGGACAGGTGGACCTCCCAGAACGGCCTGCTCACCCCGAGGAGCGCATCGCGAAGGGAGATCGACGTGTGGGTGAGGCCTCCCGCGTTGACGATCGCGACGTCGAAGTCGCGCTGGTGGAGCCGATCGATCAGGGCGCCCTCGTGGTTGGACTGGAAGAACGCGACCTCGAGCTCGAGCTCGGCAGCGCGGCCGGCGATGAGCTCGTGGAGCTCCGCAAGCGTCTGGCGCCCGTAGATCTCCGGCTCCCGCGTCCCCAGCAGGTCGAGGTTCGGACCCTGGAGGACGAGGACGCGAGTCATCGCCCGGCCTCGGCCGTCGCGCCCACCAGGAGCCCGGCGGCGACCGACTCGACGAGGTCGGCCGGGACGTCGCTGCGAACCACGACGCCGTCGCCGGTCGGGAGCACCCAGCGCAGGCGCCCGCGCGCGTGCTTCTTGTCGGTCGCGAGGGCGTCCAGGATCCGGGCCAGGGGATAGGGGAGCGGATCCATCGCCAGATCCAGTCGATCCAGGAGCCGCTCGATCCGCGCCGCCCGGCTCGCCGGCGTGACCCCCAGCTCGATGCCCAATCGGCAGGCCGCGCGGAGTCCGTAGGCGACGGCCTCACCGTGGCGGAGCTCCCGGAAACCGCCTGCGGCCTCCGCGGCATGACCCAGGGAGTGACCGAGGTTGAGCGTGATCCGCCCGTGGGCAGCCGTTTCGCGCTCGTCGGCCAGAACGACCTCGACCTTCGCCCACGATGCCCGTTCCACGATTTCCGCGAGGGCACCCGAGGCGATCGCCGCGGGGTCTCCGTTTGCGATTGCGGCTCCGTCCGTCTCGAGCACCGCGAACAGCTGCTCGTCGCCGAGGGCGGCCATCTTCACCGCCTCGCCCAGGGCGGCGCGCCGCTCCGCGTCGGGAAGCGTCGCCAGGAGCGAGATGTCGGAGACGATCGCGACCGGTTGGTGGATCGTCCCCACCAGGTTCTTTCCCTCGCCGAGATCGACCGCGTTCTTGCCGCCGATGGCCGAATCCAGCTGGCCGACGAGGGTCGTGGGCACGTGGACGAGCGGGACGCCGCGGAGCCAGGTCGCGGACAGGAAGCCCGCGGCATCGCCGAGAGCTCCGCCACCGATCGCAACCAGTGGCTCGGTGCGCTCGACCCGCACGCGCGCCAGCTCCCCGGCGGCCGCTTCGATCGCCGCCAGCCGCTTCGCGTCCTCGCCACGGGGGAGGAGGACCGTCTCGACCCGCCAGCCCATCGCCTCGAGGCCCCCGTCGATCTGGGGGCCGACGGCGTCCCAGGCGCCGGGTTCAGAGATCAGGATCGCGCGCCTGGCCTGGAGCCGTCGTAGCGTCCGATCAATCTCTGCCGTGGCGATCCCCGTGCCGACGATCAGCTCGCCCAACTCCGTGGACGCCCGCAAGGTGACGGTGCCCGAGGGGCGCTTCGCACGCTCGGCGATCAGGTCCTCGACGGCGTCGATGACCTCGGCCACCGGCGCCAGCCCGTTGACCGGCTCGGCGGCCGCGTAGAACCGCTGGCGGGCAGCAGCCAGGGATCGGACGGCGCCGATCGGGTCGCGCCCTGCGACGAGCGGCCGCACGTGGATGCTCCGGCGGAGCCGCTGCGCCAGGACCTCCGGGCGACCGTCGAGCCAGACCGCCAGCCGACCGCGGTAGAGCTGCCAGCGGTTGCGGGGATCGATCACGGCGCCGCCGCCGGTGGCCACGATGCGGACGACCTCAGGGCCGGGATCGGCCGCACCGAGGTCGGCGATGGCGCCCCGCTCGAGGGCCCGGAAGGCCGCCTCCCCGTCGGTGGCGAAGATGTCCGGGATCGAGCGGCCGGTGTCGGCCTCGATCGACGCGTCGAGGTCGACGAACGTCGCCCGATGGCGGGCGGCGAGCCGCCGGCCGACGACGCTCTTGCCGCTCCCGGGAAGCCCGACGAGGACGACGTCCATCGACGGTCAGTCGTCGCCGCCGGAGCCGAACACGCCGCCGGCCTCTGCAGGTTTCGCCGCCTCACCCGGTGGAGGAAGGACCGCCGGAGCGTCGACCGGCTCCGCGAGCCGCGCGCGATGCCGGGAGAGCGCGTCTCGGACCTCGTCCATCGAGTCGCCGCCCAGCTTCTCGAGGGCGAACCGGGCCAGGGTCAGCATGACCATCGCCTCGCCGATCACGCCGGCGGCCGGGACCACGCTGATGTCGCTTCGCTCGTAGTGCGCCTTCTCGACCGGCTCGCCGGTGACGAGATCCGCCGACGGCAGCGGCCGGGCGAGGGTGGAGATCGGCTTCACCGCGCCGCGGACGACGATCGGCTCGCCATTCGAGACCCCACCGGTCAGGCCACCCGCGTTGTTCGTGCGGTGGATCCAGCGCCCACCGTCGTCGCGGCCCTCGATGACGTCATGGACGGCCGATCCGAAGCGGCGGGTCTGCTCGAATCCGAGCCCGATCTCCACGCCCTTGACGATGTTGATGCTCATCACCGCCGCGGCGAGGGCGGCATCCAGGCGTCGGTCCCAGTGGACGTACGAGCCGAGGCCGACCGGCACCCCGTGCGCGACGACCTCGAACACGCCGCCGACGGTGTCACCGGCGGATCGCGCCTCGTCGATCCGGGCGACCATCCGCTCCTCCGCTTCCGGGTCGGGGCAGCGCAGCGGCGATGCGTCCGCTTCCTCGCGCGAGCGCGTGGCGCGCGCCGGATCGAGCGCGACACCACCCACCTCGGCGGTGAACGACCAGACCTCGATCCCGAGCTCGCGCAGGAACGCCCGGGCGATCCCACCCGCCGCGACCCGAGCGGCCGTTTCCCGGGCCGAGGCACGCTCGAGGACATTGCGGACATCCGCGAACCCGTACTTCAGGGCCCCCGCGAGGTCCGCGTGTCCGGGTCGGACGCGCGTCACGGGAGTCGATCGCTTGTCGCCGTCGCCTGCCTTCGCCGCCAGCTCGGCCGCCTCGTCGGCGCTCAGCGGCTCGACCTGCATGACCCGCGTCCAGTTCTCCCAGTCGCGGTTCCGGACGAGCAGCAGGATCGGAGAGCCGAGCGTCAGGCCGTGACGAACGCCACCCACGATCTCGGCCCGGTCCTGTTCGATCAGCTGTCGCGCCCCGCGGCCATAGCCACGCTGGCGGCGCGCGAGGTCGACGGCGAGGTCGTCCGCCGTGAGCCCGAGTCCGGCGGGGACGCCCTCGACCGTGACGCCGAGCGTTGGCCCGTGCGACTCGCCGGCCGTCAGGAACCGGAAGGCGGTCACCCCGACCAACCCGGCAGGGACTACTCGGACGCGGCGCCGGACTCGGCCGGCTCGGCGTCTCCGGTCGGGGCCGGCTCGTCCTCGGCTGCCGCCTCAGGCTCGGCCGCTCCCGACCCGGCCGCGCCGGCGTCGTCGCTCGATGCCGGCTCGTCCACGACTGCCGCCGCAGGCGTGGCGACAGCGCCGGCGATCTCACCACCACCCGCCGGCTCACCCTCGGCCGACCGGACCCCACCGGCGCGCGCATCGGCAAGTGCCGACTGCATGAGCTCGAGCGGTGCCGGCTGTCCGGTCCACAGCGTGAACGCCGCGGCGCCCTGGTGGAGGAGCATCAGCTCGCCGTCCATCACCGCGGCGGCGCCGGCAGCCTCCGCGTCGCGCAGCAGCCGCGTCCGGGCATAGATCAGGTCCAGCACGAGCAGCTCGGGGAGGAGCAGCTCCGCCGGCACCGGGCTCTCGTCCGAGGTGAGCCCGATCGACGTGGCGTTGATCAGCACCTTCGTCTTGGCCAGCTCGGACTCGATGATCGAGTCGTGCCAGGGCATCGCGCGGAGCTCCATGTGCGAGGCGCTCCGGCCGAAGTGCTTGACCAGGCCCTCGGCGCGGTGCAGGTGACGGTTGAACACGATCACCCGCTGGAAGCCCTCGGTGATCAGTCCGAAGACCACGGCCCGTGCACCGCCACCGGCTCCCAGGATGATCGCCTGGCGGGGCATCTTCTGGCGACCAACCAGGGCATCCAGCGCGACCCGGAAGCCCGGCACGTCCGTGTTGTGGCCGATCAGCCGCTTGCCCTCGCGCGTGATCGTGTTGACGGCGCCGGTCGCGTGGGCCTCCTCCGTCAGGCGGTCGACGAGCGGGACGACCCGCTCCTTGTGCGGGATCGTGACGTTGGCTCCCAGGAACGCATCGTCGCGGAGCTCGCCGATCGAGTCGGCCAGCGCGATCGGCGCACGGTCCCACAGCTCGTACCT
>DATBLH010000008.1:0-56110 GCA_036555445.1 Candidatus Limnocylindrales bacterium | reverse complement strand
GGGCGGCACCGCACGCGAGGCACGCACGGATGCGGTCCGGTTGATCGATGGGGGCCGCGGATCGTGATCGGTCGGCGGCTGAGGGTCCGGCGCGCTGGGGGTCTCGGTCCGGGGACCGGTGGATGGCGTCGGATCCTGGGTACCCGCCCGGCGGAGCATCGGCTCCAGGCTCCGGGGCGGCGGCGGGACGAGGCGCGAGCTCGTAGGGGATTCCGGGGGTTCCGGTTCGTGAGACACCCTCTGGGTGCCATTTCCGACCAACCGCAACGGTCTCTCCTCTCTACCAGGACATCGCGCTCAACACGCGATGGCGGAAGGCTTGGCACGACGGTGCGGGTGCCGTGACGGGCACGACTCGGATCGTGCGGGAGCGTGCACACACGCCGTCGAGCTGGCTGTGGGTCGGCAGGCCGGGTTTCGGCTGAGGATTGACCGATAGACGGGGACGGGGCCCGAACGTCTGGGGACGTTTCGGGTCTCGACCGGCCGACCGTTATGGGTCAGCGCCTCCCTGCGCGCTGGCCACCCAGTCTACGCCTCGTGACCGATCCTTTCCCAACCTGTCCACACAATCGGTGGTGCGCTGGCGCAACACCTATCCCGCGCCCGCCCTTCGACCGGGGCCGAGCATGCCCATGACCAGCCCGCGCAGGGATCGTCGCAGGGGCTCGAGCATGCCGCCGGCGGGCCCGGACTCGGCGACGCTGCGGGTGCGACCCTGCCAGGCGAGCGGCCGGATCGGGCTGATCCGGATCACCTGTTGATAGGTGGACGCGAACTCCGTCGCCGTCAGCCCGATGGCCCTCATCCGGGTTTCGTATTTCGTGGCCAGGCCCGCGACGAGCACGGACCTCACCGGGACCTCCACGAGCTCGGCGTGCGCCTCGATCAGGCCCACGTCGAAGTCGTCGTCGGGATTTCCGAGGGCGAGCATCACCCGGGCGTTGTTGCGGATGTTGCGCACCTTGCGGGCATCGGGCTTGGATGCGACGAGGATCGCCTCACCGTCCCACCAGAACCAGACCGGCACCAGTGCCGGCCGGCCCGATCCGTCGACCGTGGCGAGCCAGATGACGGCCTCGGCCTCGAGGAAGCGACGGGCGCGGCTGGCGGACGCAGCGGTGGTCGTGCTCATGACCGCAGCGTGATCGACGACGTCCGTAACCGATGTGGGCGCGGGTCTCCGGCTCGGTGGGCCGGATGTCGGATCCCCGGGTGGACATTCGACGGATCCGGGACCCGTCGTGCGCCCCGTCAGTGGCAGCGCATCAGCGACGCTCGCGTGTCGGCTCCTCTGCCAGCCGGTCCTCGCGCGCCTTCTCCGAGGGCTTGCTCCGGCCGGGCGCCGACGCCGCCTGCCGGACGGCCGGCTTCGGGAGCTCCAGCTCCGGAGGCGGCCAGTTCCAGGTCCGAAGCCGCCGCAGCAGCCGACGGCCGGTGAGGTCGAGGTGGATCGGCGTGACTGCGATCCGCCGGTTCACCACGGCGTGGAAGTCGGTCCCGGGCACCGCGAGCCCGGACGGAGGTGGGCCGCCGATCCAGAAGTAGGGAATGCCGCGGGGATCGAGCCGCTCGACGAGCTGATCCTGGTAGACGCGCTTGCCCAGGCGGGTGACCTCGTACCCGTCGCAGTCCTCGGCGGTGGCGGCCGGGACGTTGACGTTGATCAGTTCGCCTCTCGACAGGCCGTGCTCGAGGACGTTGCGGGCGACCGTGGCGGCCGCCTTGGCGGCAAGCGTGAAGTCGGGGTGTTCGTAGTACTCCTGCGAGATCGCGAACGCGGGACAGCCGTTGATCACCGCCTCCATCGCCGCCGACACCGTCCCCGAATACGTGATGTCGTCGCCCAGGTTGGCGCCGTAGTTGATCCCCGAGGCGACGAGGTCGAAGCCGTGGCCGAAGTAGCCCAGGAAGGCGAGGCTCACGGCGTCGGTCGGCGAGCCGTCGACCGACCAGCCGGTCGACCCGTCGCCGAGCGTCCGCTCGCGGACGCGGAGCGGTCGCATGAGCGTCTTCTGGTGGCCCACCGCGGACTGGTTGGTGTCCGGGGCCACGACCGTCGTCTCCCCGATCTCGTCGAGAGCGAGCTTGAGCGCCAGCAGCCCACGCGATTCCACGCCATCGTCATTCGTGACCAGGATCCGGGGTCGCGACGACCAGTCGCCGAGCGGGCGGGCCATCCGGCGCAGCGCTCGCGGCCCACCGCGCGCGGCGCCACCCGCCAGCGGCTCGCCCCGCTCCTTGTCCAGGTCGCGTCGTTCGGTCCGTGCCCGCTCCCGGGTCATGTCCGGGGCGTCGGAGGCAGCCGGGCTGGGTGCCGCGTCCTGGTGGGTCGCCGGGTCCGGTCGTGACCGTCCCCGGCGCCGGCGGCCGCCGCTCGTCATCGGGTCGCGGCGGGGGGTGGCGGGGACGCGCTGCGGGTCACCGGTGGCGTTGCCTGGGCGGCCGCGCCCTCCACCTCGGGATCGAGTCCCGCGGCAGGCTCCCGCGGGACCCGGATCGGGCGACCCTCACGAGCCTCGAGGCGGTCGGCCGCACGATGGGCGACCGGTCGCGTGTCGTGGCTCCGACCCAGGTAGTGGAAGAAGAAGGCGGACAGGACGGCCGCGATCGGGATCCCGAAGATCGCCCCGGTGACGCCCGCGATCTTCGAGCCCACGAGCACGGAGCCGAGGACGATGATCGGATGGATCCCGACGGCCTCCTCCATCAGCCGCGGCTGTAGGACGTTCATGACGATCAGCCAGCCGACCCCCATGATCACGAGGACCGGGACGGTGGCCGCGGGCTGGAAGAAGAACGCGACCAGGACCGGCGGCAGCCAGGCAACGAACGGGCCGAAGAACGGGATCATCATCAGCAGCCCGGACGCAGCGGCCGTCACCGGCAGGAAGTCCAGCCGCAGCGCAACACTCGCGACGACCGAGACGGCGGCATAGACGCCGCCCAGAATCGCCTGCGCCCGGAGGAAGCCGCCGAACGAGCGCGCCACGCTCGACTCCAGCAGCCGCGCCTCCTCCTTGAAGCCCGGTGGGACGACTCGGAACAGGAACGACAGGATGCGATCTCGGTCGGCGACCATGAACAGCGACAGGACCACGACGAGGAGCAGGTTGCCGAGCGCGCCCAGGCTGGCCACGGCCAGCTGCTGGAGCGGGCCGGCGAGCTCCCGCGCGTAGGCATCGAGGTTGCCCAGGAACACGCTCGCCTGGGCCGCGAGGTCCACCTGGCCCAGCCCGAGGTCGGCAAGTCGCTGCTGCCACGGTGCGAGCAGCCTCGGGAGGTCCGAGCGGATCGACGGGACGCTCTGGATGAACTGGGCGATCGACGACGCCAGGGCGCCGGCGATCAGGACCACCAGCAGGACCAGCCCGCCCAGGAGCAGGGCATAGACGATGACGACCGCTCCCAGCCGGTTCAGGTAGGGGATGTGGCCGGCCAGGTAGCCGACCATCGGGCTGAGGATGAACGCCAGCAGCCAGGCCAGGAAGAACACCAGCAGGATGTCGCCGAAGCCGAACACGACCTGGGCGGTGAAGCCGGCCACGACGAACCCGGCCGCCACCGTGGCGAGGATGAGAAGTGTGTCCAGCCAGCGGCGCTGGCGGGTCGTCAGGTCGATGGCCATCCGATGCGCGGGCTCCCTCCGCTCGGTACTACCCGCATCCTAGGGGGAGCAGCGGCTCCTCCCCGATGGGCTGATGGTAGCCCCGGCCACCCGCCAATCGCTGATTCTCCCGTCAGCGCAGGCCCATCCGGCTGCGGACCTCGTCCATCGTGGCCTGGGCGATCGGTCTCGCGCGCTCGGCGCCCTCGGCAAGGATGCGGTCGATCCGCGCCGGCTCGGCCATCAGCTCCAGGTACCGCTCGCGGGCGGGTGCGTAGTGGCGGATGATCCGCTCCGCGAGCAGCCCCTTGGTATCGACGCAGCCGGTGCGCGCCGTCCGCTCCCCGTCCCAGATCGTCTCGTAGTCGTCGCCGAAGAACCGGTGCAGCTGGCACACGTTGCACACCTCGGGGCGCCCCGGGTCGGTCCGCAGGATCCGCTGGGTGTCGGTGACCATCGACATCACCTGGCGCCGGATCACCTCCGGCTCGGCGAGGATCTCGATCGCGTTGCCCAGGGACTTCGACATCTTCCGCACACCGTCCGTGCCGAGGACCACCGGCGCTTCGGTGTGGACCGCCTCCGGCTCGGGGAACGTGTCGCCGTACAGGGCGTTGAAGCGACGCACGATCTCGCGCGACAGCTCGAGGTGGGCGGCCTGGTCCTTGCCCACCGGGACGAGGGACGCCTTGTAGATCACGATGTCGGCCGCCTGGAGCACCGGGTACGTCAGCAGCCCGTGATTGATGTCCTCGGGCTGGTTCCGCTTCTTCTCCTTGTACGTCGGCGTCCGCTCCAGCCAGCTCACCGGGGTGACGGTCGCGAGCAGCCACGCCAGCTCGGTGTGCTCGGGGCGGTGGGACTGGACGAACAGCGTGCACCGCTCGGGATCGAGCCCGAGGGCGAGAAGCGTCGCGGCCATCTCGCGCGTGCGGACGCGGAGGACGTCGGGGTCGTGAAGGCTGGTCAGGGCGTGGTAGTCGACGATGCAGTAGATCGTCTCGTACTCGGACTGGAGCCGGACGTAGTTCCGGATCGCACCCAGGTCGTTGCCCAGGTGCGGCGCGCCTGACGGCTGGATCCCGGAGAAGATCCGCGGCTTCGCGGGATGGCCGGCGGCCGTCGCCCCGCGGCCCTCGGCCTCGTTGGTCATGGTCGGCGAGTGTAACGGAGCGCCCCTGCAACCCAGGCACCGCGATTTGCAACGCGGACGCGATGCGCGCGCGAGGGCGAACGGATCGCTCGCCACGCCTCGACCCGCACCGTTCCGCCGTCTCGGCCTGATGGCGGGAAGGAGGTGGAGGCCCAGCCACGGGATCGAGGCCGACCGTGCCCGCGGTCCACCGCACGGCGCCCCACTTCCTGCAGCCCGCACGGGCCCAGCCCCCAGGAGGATCCGAACCTTGGCTGCGACGTCCGCTCCTGTTGCCGCCGAAACCCAGGCGGCCTACCAGTACCGGCTCCCGTTCGTCATTGCCGCGTCCTCGTCGGGCACGACGATCGAGTGGTACGACTTCTATCTGTACGCCGTCCTGACGCCCTTCCTCGCACCGCTGTTCTTTCCCAGCACCGACCCCACGGCGTCCCTGCTCGCCGGCCTTGCCGCCTTCGGCGCCGGCTTCGCGGTCCGACCATTCGGTGCCGTCGTGTTCGGCCGGATCGGCGACATCGTGGGCCGCAAGTTCACGTTCCTGCTCACGATCACCCTGATGGGCGTGGCGACGACGATCATCGGACTCCTGCCCACGTACGCCCAGATCGGTGTCCTTGCACCGATCCTGCTCGTCCTCCTCCGGCTCCTCCAGGGCCTCGCGCTCGGTGGCGAGTACGGCGGAGCGGCGATCTACGTCGCCGAGCACGCGCCGGATGGCAAGCGGGGTCTGTACACGAGCTGGATCCAGACGACGGCCACCGTCGGGCTGCTGATGGCGCTGGTCGTGCTCGCGGTGACCCGCCTCGGCCTCGGCGAGCAGGCGTTCAAGGACTACGGCTTCCGCATCCCGTTCATCCTGTCCGCAGTCCTGGTCGGGCTCGCGATCTACATCAGGCTCCGACTCCGCGAGACGCCGCTGTTCACTCGCCTCAAGGAGGCAGGCAGGACCGCGACCTCGCCGCTGCGGGAGAGCCTCGGAAATCGAGCCAACCTCAAGCTCGTCCTGCTCGCGCTGTTCGGCATGACGGCCGCCCAGGGCGTCGTCTGGTACCAGGGCCAGTTCCAGGCCCTGTTCTTCCTCAACACGACGCTCAAGACCCCGTTCCAGGTGGGATACCTGATCGTCGGGGCGGCGATCGTGCTGGCGACGCCGTTCTTCATCGTTTTCGGACGCCTGTCCGATCGGATCGGGCGCAAGAAGGTGATCCTGGGTGGCGCCTTGCTGGCCGCCATCACGTACTTCCCGATCTACAACCTGATGTTCCAGTTCGCCAATGTCGTCCGCGACGAAACCGGCGCGATCACCGGGTCCAACCCGAACATCCTGGCCGAGATCGCGCTGGTCTGGATCCAGATCATCTACGTCACGATGGTGTACGGGCCGATCGCCGCGTTCCTGGTCGAGTTCTTCCCGGCCCGGATCCGGTACACATCGCTGTCGGTGCCCTACCACTTCGGCAATGGCTGGTTCGGCGGCTTCCTGCCGCTGATCGCCGCGTCCCTGGCGGCGGCGACCGGCAACATCTATGCCGGCCTGATCTATCCGATCACCGTCGCCCTGATCGGCGTCGTCATCGGTGGGCTGTACATCCGGGAGACGAACGCGACCCGGATCTGGGACGAAGTCGGGGGACAGGATGCCCCCGAGCGCGTCCCAGGCGCCATCACGGAGGCGACACCCGGCTGACCCGGGCTTGATGTTCCACTCCCGCCCCGACGCCCCGCACCAAGCGTGGGGGCGCGTCGGGGCGGGAGCGTGGGCTACGATTCGGCGGGATGCCGTCCGCCGAATCGCTCGCCGTCACGCAAGGCTCCGGCGCCCGGCCGTTGCGCGTCGCGATCCTCGGTGCGGGGACCGTGGGCCGGGAGGTTGTGCGGGCGCTCGCGTCGACCGCGGACGGACCGCTCACGCTGGCTGCGGTCGCGGTTCGCGACCTCGATCGCGCCCGTGCGGCCGGGATCGCCGGCGACCTCCTCACCGACGCACCCGCGCACCTCGTCGCGGCGCCCGACACCGACGTGGTCGTGGAGCTCATGGGCGGCGATGAGCCCGCCCGCACCCTGATCCTGGCCGCGCTGCGGGCCGGGAAGGACGTGGTGACCGCGAACAAGCACGTCCTGGCCCATCACGGCCCCGAGATCGAGCGCACGGTGCACGACGGTGGCAGTGCCCTCCGATTCGAGGCGGCGGTCGGCGGGGGGATTCCCGTCCTGCGTTCGATCGCGGGCGGCCTCGCCGGCGACCGCATCCACCGGGTCCGGGGCATCGTCAACGGGACCACGAATCACATCCTGACCGCGTTGGCGGCCGGCGAGGGAACCTACGAGGCCGTGCTTCGCGACGCCCAGCAACGCGGCTACGCGGAGGCCGATCCGTCGGGCGACGTCGAGGGCCGGGACGCGATCAACAAGCTCGTCATCCTGTGCCGGCTCGCGTTCGGCCGCTGGCTCGACCCGGCGGCGATCCCGGACCGGCCGCCCAGCCTTCGAGGCCGCGGTGGGCCGGGGATCACCGGGGTCACCAGCGATCAGCTCGCCGCGGCGGACGCGCTGGGACTCACCCTCAAGCTCGTCGCCGCCGCGGATCGGTCGGGCGACCGCCTCCTCGCCTCGGTCATGCCGACCGCGGTTCCCAGGGCTTCCGGCCTCGGCGGGACCGGGGGCGTCCGGAACCGGATCGAGATCACGGGCGAGCCCGTGGGTACGGTCGGCTTCGATGGGCCGGGGGCCGGAGGCGCCGCAACATCAAGTGCGGTGCTCGCCGATCTCCACGCCCTGGCCCGCGGCGAGGGGAGCACCTGGGCCGGCGCAGCCGCGCCGGCGGACCTCGAGCAGGCGGTCAACACCCCCGCGCCCCGAGACGATCGCCGCCGGACGGACCAGAGTGCCCGGCGCTGGTTCCTGCTCCTGCCGGGGGTGCGTCGCGCACGGGGACTGGGTGACGTGGTCGAGGGGAGCGCGCTCGTCCCGGGCGGCCTCGCGCTGCGGACGACATGGCTGGGACTCGAAACGCTGCGGGCGCGGATGCTTGCGGTGACCCAGCCGACGCTCGATGCCCCGTGCTACCCGCTCGATTCGGGCTCCGACGCCTGACCGGCTGATGACCGCTGCCCGGCCCAGCCTCGTCGAACGCTATCGGTCGTTCCTGCCGGTCGGCGACACAACCCCGAGCCTGTCGCTCGGCGAGGGTGCGACGCCGCTCGTCCCGCTGCGGCGGATCGGGGCGCGGCTGGGGCTCTCGAACCTCCACGCCAAGGTCGAGGGCCAGAATCCGACCGGCTCGTTCAAGGATCGGGGGATGGTCGTCGCGGTCGCCAAGGCCCTCGAGGCAGGCGCGACCTCGATCCTGTGCGCCTCGACCGGCAATACCTCGGCCTCGGCCGCCGCCTACGGAGCTGCGGCAGGACTGGAGGTCGTCGTCGTGCTGCCCAAGGGGGCCATCGCCCTGGGCAAGCTCCTCCAGGCGCTCGTCGCCGGAGCCCGGGTGATCGCCGTCCCCGGCAACTTCGACGCTGCCCTCAGGGTGGTCCGGGAGCTGGCGGCCCATGGGCCCCGACCGGTGACCCTCGTGAACTCGCTGAACCCTCACCGCCTCGACGGGCAGAAGACAGCCGCATTCGAGGTCTGCGACGACCTCGGCCGTGCGCCGGACATCCTGGCCATCCCGGTCGGCAATGCCGGCAACATCAGTGCCTACTGGGCCGGATTCTGCGACTACCACACCGCCGGTCGGCTGGACCGACGACCGCGGATGCTCGGCTTCCAGGCCGCCGGCGCGGCGCCGATCGTGCTGGGACACCGGGTGGACGAGCCGGAGACGATCGCGACCGCGATCCGGATCGGTGACCCGGCCTCGTGGACCCGGGCAGTCGCTGCGCGCGACGAGTCGGGCGGGGCGATCGAGGCCGTGACCGACGATGAGATCCTGTCCGCCTATCGCGCGCTCGCACGGGAGGAAGGCATCTTCTGCGAGCCTTCCAGCGCTGCGTCGCTCGCGGGGGTGACTCGGCTGGCTGCGGAGGGACGGATCGGGGCCGGCGAGCTCGTCGTGTGCGTGCTCACCGGCAGCGGGCTCAAGGATCCGGCCACCGCGGAGCGCAACGTGGGAGCGATCATCACCGCCGACGCGACGGTCGCCGGCGTCGTGAAGGCACTGGACTGGTGATCCGGGTGGGGGCAGGGAGGCGGACGTGACAGGCAACTGGCTGGCCGAGCTCGACGGCCGTTCGGTGACCGTGGAGGTGCCCGCATCCACGGCCAACCTCGGCGCCGGCTATGACTGCCTCGCGATGGCGCTCGACCTGAACGACCGGATCACGGTCGAGGTCGGGGGCTGGAGCCGCGCCGAGCATGACGTCACCGTGGAGGGTGAGGGCGCCGGCGAACTGGACAGCGGCGCCGGGAATCGATTCATCCGCGGCCTGGAGGCGGCGCTGGTCGCCGCCCGGGGCGAGGTCCCATCGGAAACGCGGTGGGGAATCGAGATGCGCAACGAGATCCCGCTCGCCCGCGGGCTCGGGTCGTCGGCGGCGGCGACCGTGGGTGGGCTGCTGGCCGGCAACGCCCTCGTCGGCGGGCCGCTCAGTCCATCGGACCTCCTGCGACTGGCGGCGGAGATCGAGGGTCATCCCGACAACGTTGCCGCGGCGCTGCTCGGCGGGGTGGTGGTCAGTGCCGCCGGAGCCGACGGCGTGGACGCGGTGCGGTTCGACGTGCCCCGCGACCTGCGTGCCGTCGTCTACATCCCCGAGCTCCGGCTGCCGACCGACGAGATGCGCTCGGTGCTCCCGGAGTCGGTCCCACGCACGGACGCCGTCGCCAACCTCGGCCGGGTGGCTCTTGGCGTGGCCGGGTTCGCCACCGGGCGCACGGACCTGCTGCGGGTGCTCACCGTGGACCGTCTCCACCAGCCCTATCGCGCCGAGGTCTATCCCCAGCTGCCGCGGTTCGTGGAGGCGGCCATGGATGCCGGTGCCCTTGGCGCCTGCCTCTCGGGCGCGGGTTCGACGATCGTCGCGTTCACCCGGTCGCTGGCCGGGATTGCGCGGATCGAGGCTGCACTCCGGGCCGCCGGGGCCGATACCGACCTGCCGGGTCGCGTCCTCGTGGTCTCGCCGCGCAACGCGGGCGGTCGCGTGCTGACCCGGGCCTGAGCATGGATCAGCTGCTGCGCTCGATCGGCGACGCGATCAGCAATCTGTTCGCGAACACGTTCCAGGCGGTCGGGGATGCGCTGCGCGGCGCTGTCGATGCCGCCAATCGCGCGCTGCCGGGCGGCATGCTCGCGGTGGTCGTGTTCGTGTTGCTCGTGGTCGGCGCCTGGATGCTGGCCAAGCGCTGAACCGCTCGCCGAGGAGCACTCGCCGAGCACCGCTCGGCTGACACCGCGATTCAGCCGCCGCCGGCGGCGGTGCGGCGATGGGTGCGGACGAATGCGAGGACTTCCTCCCATGCCAGGCGCGACGCCTCCGCGTAGTCGTCCGCCTTGCGATCGAAGAACGAATGGGGCGCGCCCGGGTACGTGATCACACGGTGGTCCACCCCCGCATCCTCGAGCCCGGCCTCGAACGCTGCCACCGCCGGGGGCGGGATCCCCTCGTCGGCTTCGCCGAAGATTCCGAGCACCGCGGCGTCCATCCGCTTCAGGAAGTCGACCGGTGCCGGGATCCCGTTGCGCGCGGCACCGGCCGGCCAGCCGTAGAAGCCGATGACGCCGGTCAGGCCAAGCCCCAGCGCACCGGAGTAGAACGCCAGACGGCCGCCGAAGCAGAAGCCGATCGTGAACGCGTTCCGGACGCCACCGCCGTCCTCCGAGCGGAGGTGCTCGAGGCCCGCGCGCAGGTCCGCCGTCAGCCCGTCGTGCGTCGTCCGCCCGATGTGCGGTGCATGGTCGAAGCCCGCGCCACGCGGATCGAGCCCGGCGGTTCGCCCGAAGTAGTCGATCGCGACCGCGTCGATCCCGTGTTCGGCGAAGCGAAGCGCGAGCTCGCGGTAGTAGGCGTGGAGCCCGCGAACGTCGGGAAGGATCACGACGCCCGCCCCGGACGGCTCCGCGGCACGTGCCCCGAAGGCCATGAACCGATTGCCGTCGCCGGCCGTGAGCGTGATCGATGCCGAGTCCAGCGCGCCGCCGGCGATGGGCGGGATCGGTGGGCGGCTGTCGTGATCGAAGCACATGGGCAAGTCCTCCGGCGGGGTTCGCTGGGCGGCTGTCCATTGTCGCGGCCGGGCGTGGGTCCGGCGCCGCCCTCGGGTACGCTCGGGGGCGGGGGTAGAATGCCGCGAATGCCGGCCCCCCTCGTCGTGCAGAAGTTCGGCGGTAGCTCGGTCGCCGACGCGGATCGCATCCGGCGCGTTGCGCGCAGGATCGCCCGCGACCGGGGAGCGGGGAACGACCTCGTGGTCGTGGTCTCGGCGATGGGCGACACCACGGACGAGCTGCTGGCACTCGCCGCGGCGGTGACCGATGATCCGGATCCGCGCGAGCTGGACATGCTCCTCGCCACCGGCGAGCACCAGGCCGCGACCCTCGTCGCCATGGCGCTCCACGCGATCGGTGTCCCCGCGATCGCGCTCACCGGACCCCAGGCAGGCATCCGCACCGACGGTGCCTACGGTCGGGCACGCATCGCCGGCATCGAGCCGACTCGCGTCCACGAGGAGCTGGCTCGCGGGCGGGTCGTCATCGTGGCGGGGTTCCAGGGCCGTGGCGGCCACGACGAGGGCACCGGCTCCGAGATCACCACGCTCGGACGCGGGGGTTCCGATACCACCGCGGTGGCCCTCGCGGCTCGCCTGGGTGCACGGCGCTGCCGGATCTACACCGACGTGCGGGGGATCTACACTGCCGACCCGCGGTTCGTCCCCCAGGCGCGGCAGCTTCCGGTGGTCGGCTACGAGGAGATGCTCGAGCTCGCCCACCAGGGAGCCCAGGTGATGCAGACCCGGGCGGTCGAGCTGGGGTGGGTGAACGCGGTCGAGCTCGAGGTCATGAGCTCGTTCGAGGACGCGCCGGGCACGCTCATCACGGAGGACCCGCTCGTGGAGCAGCGGAACAAGGTGCGGGGGCTGGCACACGATCGGAACGTGGCCAAGATCACCCTGGTGGAGGTTCCCGACCAGCCGGGCGTCGCGGCGTCCGTGTTCGAACCGCTCGCGGCGGACGGGATCAACGTCGACATGATCGTCCAGAACGTCGGCCATCGCGGCTCCACCGATCTCTCGTTCACGATCCCGCGCGTCGATCTCGCGCGCGCGAAGCGGATCCTGGAACCGGTCGTGCGGGAGCTCGGATTCCGCGAGCTGACCACGGATGCCTCGGTGGCCAAGGTCTCGATCGTCGGCGCCGGCATTCACAACGCGCCCGGCTATGCGGCCCGGATGTTCCGGGCGCTCGCCGCTGGCGAGATCAACATCGAGATGATCTCCACCAGCGAGATCCGGATCACCACGATCATCGCGGAGGACGACCTCGAGTCGGCCCTGCGCGCGCTGCACGAGGCATTCGAGCTCGAGCGGCCGGAGGCGGTCGAAACGGCCGCCGCCGGCTGAGGGGCCTCCGGCCGGTGACCGGAACCGGGTTCGTGGCGCGCCACGAAACGTTCGCGGCCGTCGGGTCGACGAACGATGTCGTCCGTGACTGGCTGGCCACCGGAACGCCGGAGGTCTGCATCGCGGTTGCCGACGAGCAGACGGCCGGTCGGGGACGCGAGGATCGTCGCTGGCTGGCTCCGCGAGGAGCCGGACTGCTCGTGTCGCTGGGCTTCCGTCCGACGTGGCTCGACCCAGGAGAGTCGTGGCGCCTGGCGGCCGCCGTCTCGCTGGCGATGGCCGACGCCGCCGAGTCCGTGGCCGGCCTCGAGCCCGGGACGATCGCGCTCAAATGGCCCAACGACCTCGTGGCCGTGGCCGCCGGTCGGCCGCTGAAACTCGCCGGAGTGCTCGGCGAAACCGAGGGCCTCGGAAGCGATGACCCGCGCGCCGTGGTCGGGATCGGCGTCAACGTGGACTGGGCGGCAGCCGGCTTCCCGGCCGACCTCGCCGACGCCATGACGAGCCTGCGCGAACTGGCGGGGCGAGGCGTGGAGCGCCACCTGCTCCTCGAGGCGTTCGTTGACCGGCTGGGTGGCCAGGTCGACCATCTGCGCGCCGGCCGATTCGATCTCGAGACGTGGGTCGCTCGCCAGGTCACGAACGAGCGCGTGCTCGTGATCGAGCGACCCGACCGGACCGTCGAGCAGGTGGTCGGAAAGGGGGTCAACCCGAGAACGGGTGCCCTCGTGGTGACCGACCTCGACGGCAGGCTTCAGGAGCTCCTCATCGCGGAGATTCGCCACGTCCGCCTGGCCGAGGCCGATCCGTCGTCGTTCCGCTTCGGGATCCGGGTGTAACACGGTGGCCCGTCCGGTGTTGGGAAGGACGAGGGCGGCGGAGGAGACCGCCCGGATCGCCCATCTCGATCGCGACCGTGCGCTCGTCGACGCGGCGCGGCGAGACCCCGCGGCCTTCGAGGCCTTGTATCGGAAGTACCTGGCCCAGGTGTACAGCTACGCCTTCTACGAGCTTCGCGACCACCATGACGCGGAAGACGCAACCGAGCGGACCTTCGTCGCCGCGCTCACGAGCCTTCACCGCTTCGAGGAACGGACGACGTCCACCGATCCCGATGACGCGTCGACGTTTCGGGTCTGGCTGCTCCGGATCGCACGGAACACGGTGGCCAATCTCCGTCGCACGGCTCGCCGGCATCCGTCGAGACCGATCGACGACGCCGCCACGCTCGCCGATCCCGTGGACGTGGAGGCCGCTGCCGTCGTCCGGGACGAGGCCGCCGCCGCGTGGCGGGCCGTGGAGCGGCTTCCGGCCGATCGCCGGCGGGCAATCGTCCTCCGCTTCGTGGACGAGATGACGACCGCCGAGATCGCGGGCGTGCTCGGCCGTTCCGAGGGCGCCGTGCGCGTGCTCATCCACCGGGCGCTGCGCACCGTGGCCCGCCAGCTGGCCCACGAGTCCGGGTCGGATCGCCATCCCGGGCCGGTCTCGTGACCACCGTCGGGCGGGACGCGGTCGAGGTCGATGCGCTCCAGACGGACCGCTACCTGCAGGCGCTCCTGGAAGCCCACGACCGCCGGGCCCTCGATACGCCCGCGGACGCGGCCCTGGACCCCGCGGTGCGAGCGGCGGCGCTGCGCCTGGGCCGGGAGCTCGTCCGCGTCCATCCGTCGTTCCGGTTCGAGGAGCGACTGGCCGCTCGCCTCGCGTCGATCGCATCGGGGATGCGCCTGCAGGCCGCGGCCGGTGCCGAGGGTCGGGTCATCGCGTTCGCGCCCGGGCCGCCCATGGCTGCGGAGCTCGATCCAGGTCGAGCCGAGGGGACCGGACCCGACCCCGACCATGGGCTGACCAGGCCGCTGATCCTGGGTGGCGCCATGGCCTCGGCGGCGCTGTCGATTGCCGGCGCGGCGTTCGTCGCCTGGTGGCGGCTCCGGCCGGCGACCACCCCCATGGCCCGCGCCGTTCGGGAGGCCCGTCAGCTCCGGCTCGCCCGTCCTGCCGACGATCGCCAGGCGCCTGCCGGGATGCTGGACTGATGCCGATCAAGCTGCCCTCGTTCCGCGCCCGCCGGGATGCCTATCCGCCCGACCTGTGGACGAAGTGCCCCTCGTGCGAGGAGATGCTGTTCAACAAGCAGCTGGACAAGGTCCAGCGGGTCTGCCCCTCCTGCGGTCACCACTTCCGGCTGTCGGCGGCGGCTCGGCTGGAGCTGCTCCTGGACCACGGCACGTTCCGTGAGCTGGATGCCGGGCTCGTGTCGCTCGATCCGCTGGGGTTCGTGGACCAGAAGGCCTATCCCGATCGCGTCGCGGCCGCGCAGCTCGCGACCGGCCTCCGCGACGCCGCGGTCTGGGGGATCGGCGCCATCGATGGCCGAGCGATCGTGATCTGTGTCATGGACTTCGGGTTCATGGGCGGCTCGATGGGCTCGGTGGTCGGGGAGAAGGTCACGCGGGCCGCGGAGCGTGCGCTTGCGGAACGCATCCCACTGGTCATCGTGTCGGCCTCGGGTGGCGCCCGGATGCAGGAAGGAACCCTGGCGCTGATGCAGCTCGCGAAGACCGTTGCCGCCCTGGAGCGGCTCAAGGCATCGCGGGTTCCGTACGTCAGTGTCATGAGCGACCCGACCACGGGCGGCGTGTTCGCGTCCTATGCGGCCCTCGGCGACGTCAATGTCGCCGAGCCCAATGCGCTGATCGGGTTCGCCGGCGCCCGTGTCGCGGCCGGCACGATCGCGCAGGAGCTGCCGCCCGGCTTCCAACGCTCCGAGTTCCTGTTCGAGCACGGGTTCGTGGATCGCGTCGTCCACCGCTCGGACCTGCGATCCGAGATCGCGCTCCTCCTCCACTTCCTCGTGCCGGCGGCCCTGCCGGTTGCCGGGGAGGGCGACACCACCGGTCTGCCGGCGTTCCGCCCGCTGTCATTCCTGTCGGCCCTCGCTGAGAAGGTCCTGCCGGAAATCCCGCCGGAAACGAACGGGGGACCTCCCACGCCTGCCGCCGGCCGTTCCGAACCGGTGGTCGACCAGGCCGCCGCCACGATCGCCAGCCCCGATCGGCCGTCGGGAGGACCGGGCATGGACGACCAGGAGGCCGGGCGTGGTTGACCGCCTTCTCGGACGTCGCGAAGGGCGATCGCCCGGTCGCGAGGCGGTGGCCTCGGCCGACCCGCGCGATGCCGTATGGGCCCGCGTCCAACTGGCACGCAACCTGCGCCGCCCGCGGACCCTGGAGCTGGTCGCGGCGATGGCCGACGACTGGATCGAGCTCCATGGCGACCGAGCGTTCGGTGATGATCCGGCGATCGTGGCCGGATTCGCGCGGATCGACGGGCGTCGGGTCGTCGTCATCGGGCAGCAGAAGGGAGCCGATACCGACGAGAACATCCGCCGAAACTTCGGGATGCCGCATCCCGAGGGTTACCGCAAGGCGATGCGTGCGATGGAGCTCGCGGAGCGGTTCGGTCTGCCGGTGGTCACGCTGGTGGACGTTCCCGGCGCCCATCCGGGGCCGGAGAGCGAGGAGCGTGGAATCGCCGAGGCGATCGCGCGTTCGATCGGATTGATGACGCGGCTGCGGACGCCGATCGTCGCCGTGATCACCGGGGAGGGCGGATCCGGGGGTGCGCTGGCGATTGCCGTCGGCGACGTCGTGATCGCGCTCGAGAATGCGGTGTACTCGGTGATCAGCCCCGAAGGCTGTGCGTCGATCCTGTGGCGGACCTCGGACGAGGCCCAGACCGCTGCGGTCGCGATGCGGATGACGGCGGCCGAGCAGCAGGCGCTGGGGGTCGTGGACATCGTCGTCCCCGAGCCCGGCGACGGCGCCCACGCGGACCATGCTGAGACGGCCCGTCGGCTCCGCACCGTGATCGTGAACCAGATCGATGCTCTCGGGGCCCTTCCGCTCGATGAGCTCGTGGAGCGCCGGTACGCTCGCTACCGGGTCCTCGGCGCGTTCACCGAGGTCTCGGCCCCGCCATCGGCCGCCCCCGAGCGCCCGCGGATCGCCGACCGGTTGCGCGACCTGTTCGATCCGGGCCGCTGGATGCCCAGCGTGCCGGTGCCCGGGCCGGGTCGCGGCGAGGAGCCTCCGGCCCGGGGTGACGTGTGACGAAGCCCGCCGGCGATCGCCCGCCGAAGATCGACGGCGAAGCCGGCGCCGGATCGCCGACGGACGTGGACGTGATCGCCCATCTCACCGACGAGATCGTCCCGGCGCTCGCCGCGAAGCTGGCCGCCACGGGGCTGGGCGAGCTCGAGGTCCGCCAGGGCACCTGGAAGGTCCGCGTGCGTCGGCCCGACGGCGAGGGCGGTCGCCCCACGCGCCGAGCGGGCGATCGCCCATCCCGTGCACAGCCCGGTCATGCCGGGCACGGCCACGCTCCGGCGGCCGTGGAGGGCCATCGGGGCGGCCGACCTGCCCCGGCGTACTCCGGGAATGGCAGCCAGCCGCCCGAGCTGACACCGGTCGGTCCGGGGCCGGGCACCGATCGAGCCGCCCGCCCCGATCCTTTGGACGTGGATCCCCATCGCGGCGTGGCCACCTCGCCGGCCGTGGGTGTCTTCCAGCCGGGAACGACCGCCCGTGCCGGGACGCGCGTCCGTGCCGGCGACCGGCTCGGCGTCGTCGACATGCTCGGCGTCCCGCAGGAGATCGTCTCGCCGGTGGACGGGATCGTCGGCGCCACCCTCGTCGAGGCGGGCGACGCGGTCGAGTACGGCCAGGAGCTGATCGTCGTCGAGCTCGCGCAGCGACCCGACCATGTCGGGTAGGCGCCGGCCCGGGGCGCGCGCGTGATCCGCAAGGTTCTCATCGCCAACCGCGGCGAGATCGCGCTCCGTGTCCTGCGGGCCTGCCGAACGCTGGGCCTCGAGGCCGTGGTCGCCTACAGCGAGGCCGATCGCGAGTCGCTTCCGGTCCAGCTCGCGGACGAAGCGATCTGCATCGGGCCCGCGGATGCCAAGCGCTCGTATCTCTCGGCGTCGGCCGTGATCTCGGCGGCCGTCGTCACCGGCTGCGACGCGATCCACCCCGGCTATGGCTTCCTGTCCGAGGACGAGGGCTTCGCCGACGTCGTCCGAGCCCACGACCTGACGTTCGTCGGGCCGCCGCCCGAGGTGCTCGACCGGTTCGCGTCGAAGGAGGCGACGCGCCGCCTGCTCGCGACGCACGGGCTGGCGACGATTCCGGGCTCGGCCGGACTGCTCGAGGACGACGGCCACGCGCTGGCGGAAGCCGAGCGGATCGGCTATCCGGTCCTGATCAAGCCATCGGCAGGTGGCGGTGGGAAGGGGATGCGGATGGTCCGTTCCCCGCGCGAGCTCGAGTCGGCGATCCGGATCTGCCGCTCGGAGGCCAAGGCCGCCTTCGGCGACGACTCGCTGTATCTCGAGAGGTGGCTCGAGGACAACCGGCACATCGAGGTCCAGGTCGCCGTCGACCGCTACGGCAACGGGGTTCACCTCGGCGAGCGCGATTGCTCGATCCAGCGCCGTCACCAGAAGATCCTCGAGGAAGCGCCGTCACCGGCCCTCTCCGACGATGCCCGGCTCGAGCTGTGCGAGCGCGCGATCCGGGCGGTGGTCGCCGCGGGCTACGAGAACGTCGGCACCCTCGAGTTCCTCGTCGATCGCGACGGGAATCCCTACTTCATCGAGATCAACTGCCGGATCCAGGTGGAGCATCCGGTGACGGAGATGCTCACCGGCGTCGACCTCGTGGCCACCCAGCTCAGGATCGCCGGTGGCGAGCCGCTCGGCTTCAGCCAGAGCGATGTCGTGCTCCGGGGCCACGCGATCGAGCTCCGGATCAATGCCGAGGACGCGGAGCACGAGTTCCGGCCCGCGTCCGGAGTGGTGGAGCGCTACCTCGCGCCAGGCGGTCCCGGCGTCCGGATGGACTCCCACCTCTATCCCGGATACGAGGTCCCGCCGTTCTATGACTCGCTCCTGGGCAAGCTCATCGTCTGGGGTCGCGATCGGGACGCGGCGGTCGCACGGGCACGCGCGGCGCTCGACGAGCTGCTCGTGGAGGGGATCGTGACCAACGTCCCGATCCATCGCGCCCTCCTCTCGTCCGAGCCGTTCCTGGAGGGACGGATGACGACCAACCTCCTCGATCGCATGGGCAGCGCCGCCTTCCTGGCCGCTGCCGGGCGGACGTGACCGGCCGTTCGAGGGACCTCCGGGTCGGCGCATTCGGGCGCCGATGCCGCGCGGATTGGTTGCAGGGTGTGCCACAAATCGTGCGCGGGCGACCCGGAGAGGGCGCATTGTTGTTCCCGTACCAGGGGAGCCCAGGGGACCGATGACCGACGTCGCCGAACCGTCGACGACCGCCCGCGAGCCGGGCGTCGTCCACACCACCAGTGAGATCGCCGGACTGATCCCGCACCGCTGGCCGTTCCTGCTCGTGGATCGGATCGTGGACTATGACCCGGAGGCGAAGCGGATCGTGGGGATCAAGGCGGTGACCGCGACCGAGTGGTTCTTCCAGGGCCACTTTCCGGGCCTCCCGGTCATGCCCGGGGTGCTCCAGGTGGAGGCGCTCGCCCAGACGATGGCCGTCTACGTCGCCAAGCAGCCGGGTTTCGGCGACCGGATCGGCCTGTTCGCGGGGATCGACGACGTCCGTTTCAAGCGGATCGTCGCCCCGGGCGACACGCTTCGGCTCGAGATCGTGATGGACAAGCTCGGCAGCCGCTTCGGCCGGGGGCGTGGGACGGCCACCGTCGATGGCGAGGTCGCCTGCGAGGGCAGCCTGAGCTTCGTCATCCCGCCCACAGGGACGCTGCGCTGATGGCGCGTCTGGCCCTTCTCAGCGATGTCCACGGCAACGCGGTCGCCCTGGACGCCGTGCGCAAGGAGATCGCGAAGCAGAAGCCCGACGCGGTCCTCGTCGCCGGCGACCACGTGCTCAACGGTCCGCAGCCGGCCGCCGCGGTCGACGCCCTTCGGGAGCTCGACACCGATGGGGCGCTGATCGTACAGGGGAACACCGATGTCGCGGTCGCGGACTTCGACTATGCCGCGGCCTTTCCCTGGTTCCCGGAAGGCGTCCCGGACGCGTTTGTGGCCGCGGCCGAATGGGCGCACGAGGCACTCGGTGACGAGCGGCTGGATTGGCTCCGCCGTCTACCGGCCGAGCGAAGGCTCAAGATCGACGACACGCTCGTCCTCGTCACGCATGCGTCGCCGGGGTCCCAGACGCAGGGGTTCGATGCCGAGCTGGACGCGGCGACGGTCCTCGAGCGCCTGTCGCGGACCGACGCCCGGGTCGTGTGCTGTGGCCACACGCATCTGCCGGACGTCCGGGACTTCGGCTGGCGTGTCATCGTCAACGACGGATCGGCAGGCTACGTCTTCGACGGCGATCCGACGGCCTCCTGGGCGCTGATCGATATCGTGGATGGCAGCGTGTCCGCGGAGATCCGGCGCACGACATTCGACGTCATGACCGTTGCCAACGAGATCTCGGCGCGCGGTCTCCCGGGCGACGTGTATCGCGCGGCGACCGTGCGCACGGGCAAGCTGGTGCGATGAACGCGGTCGGACGCCGGATCGTCGTCACCGGGATGGGCGTGATCAGCGCGCTCGGCAACGACGTCGCATCGACCTGGGACGGGCTGGTTGCGGGGCGGTCGGGGATCCGGCGAATCGAGGCGTTCGATCCTTCCCGCGTTGATTCCCAGGTGGCAGGGGAGGTGCGCGACTTCGACGCTTCCGGCGTGCTCGACCGCAAGGACCTGCGACGGACCGACCGGTACATCCAGTTCGGTCTCGTCGTCGCGCGCCAGGCGCTCGACCAGGCGGGGCTCCCCGATCGACTCGAGGGCGAGCTGGCGGAGCGCACGGGGGTCATCCTGGGCTCGGGACTCGGCGGCGTGGCCACGCTGTTCGACAACGTCCTGGTCATGGCGGATCGCGGGCCCGCTCGGATCAGCCCGTTCTTCATCCCGATGGGGATCGCCAACGTCGGTGCCGGCCAGGTCGCGATCAACTTCGGGGCGCTGGGGCCGAATTTCGCGACCGTCTCCGCCTGCGCAACGGGCGGGCACGCGATCGGCGAGTCGTGGGAGACGATCCGACGAGGTGATGCCGAGATCATGCTCGCCGGCGGCGTCGAGGCCGGGATCCACGAGGCGATCCTGGGCGGCTTCTCGTCGATGAAGGCCCTGTCCACCCGGAATGACGAGCCGGAAAAGGCCTCGCGGCCGTTCGACAAGGGCCGCGATGGGTTCGTGATCGGGGAGGGCGCGGGCATGCTCGTCCTCGAGGCCCTGGACCACGCGCGGGAGCGCGGGGCAGAGCCCCTGGCCGAGCTGGTCGGCTACGGGGCGACGGCCGATGCCTCTCACATCACGCTCCCGGCGCCGGGCGGGATCGGGGCGGTCCGTGCGGCCCGGCGGGCCCTGGAGAAGGCGGACCTGCCGCCCGACGCCGTGAGTCACGTGAACGCCCATGCGACGTCGACACCGGAGGGGGATCGCGCCGAGCTGCAGGCGATCCGAACGATCTTCGGCGAGCACGCGCCGCGGGTGGCCGTGACGTCGAACAAGTCGATGATCGGCCACACCCTGGGGGCGGCAGGCGCGATCGAGGCGGTGGCGACGATCCAGGCGATTCGGACCGGATGCGTGCCGCCCACGATCAACCTCGACGACCCGGACGAGGAGGCCGAGGGCCTGGATCTGACCCCGGGGAAGGCGAGTGCCCGCGACATCGAGGTCGCGATCTCGAACTCGTTCGGCTTCGGCGGCCAGAACACCGCCCTCGTGTTCCGGCGGTGGACGGATGCCTGACGATCAGGGCCGGCCCGCGGACGAGCCCGTGGACCAGGTCGACGCGCCCGCGGCCCAGGCGGCCGAGGTCACTGCGCATCCGCCGGGCGAGGTGGGTGTGGACCCGGCCGGCGACCTGGCCACGCCGCCTGCCGAGGCCGCCGACCTGCTGGCGCTCATCGATCGCCTGTCGGGACTCCTCGATCGTACCGACCTGACCGAGCTGGAGGTCGAGGCGGGCGTGACGGGTCTCGTCCTTCGCAAGCCCGCCGCCCTGGCCTCCACCGTGGTGGCGACCGCAGCGGCCGGCGCACCTGCCGCCACGATTCCCGGTGAGCCGTCGACCCCCGGCCGGGAGCGTCCCGAGCGCCCGTCGGTCAAGGCTCCGCTGACGGGGATCTGGTACGGCTCGCCCTCTCCCGGGTCGCCGCCGTATGTCCAGGTCGGTGGGGAGGTCGCTGTCGGCCAGACCATCGGGCTGATCGAGGCGATGAAGCTGTTCAACGAGATCAAGGCCGATCTCGCCGGCCGGGTGGTCCGGATGGTCGCCGAGAACGGCCAGCTGGTGAAGGCGAAACAGCCGCTGATCGAGGTCGAACCGCTATGACCACCGAGCCCGTCCGCACCGCCCATGTGACCGGCTGGGGTCGATACGCCCCGCGCTCGGTCCTCACCAACGAAGACCTCGAGCGGATGGTGGACACCTCCGACGAGTGGATTCGCACCCGGACCGGGATCCGGGAACGCCACGTGGCCGCAGCCCACGAGACGACCGCGTCGATGGGCGCCGTGGCCGGCTTGCGCGCGATCCGGACCGCCGGCCTGGATCCGGACGACATCGACCTGATCCTGCTGGCCACGCTCACGCCTGACTACTGGATGCCATCGACCGCGGCCCTGGTCAAGGAGGCGATCGGCAACACCCGAGCGCCGGCGATGGACGTCGCCGCGGCCTGCTCCGGCTTCGTCTATGCGTACGCGACCGCCCATGCATACGTGACCAGCGGTCTCGCCCGGCACGTGCTCGTCATCGGCGCCGAGCTCCTCACCCGCTTCCTCGACTACACGGACCGGTCGACCTGCATCCTGTTCGGTGACGGTGCCGGCGCGGTCGTCGTCTCCGCGTCCGATGCCCCGGGTGGGGGCCTTGGGATCGAGATGACGACCGAGCCCCAGGGGGCGTACATGATCTGGCTCCCCGCCGGCGGCGCGAAGAGCCCGCCATCGTCCGAGACGATCGCGCGCGGCGAGCACTTCATCCGGATGGAGGGCAAGGAGACCTATCGGTTCGCGACCCGCACGCTGGCGTCGACCGCCCTGGAGTCGATCCGCCGCGCCGGCCTTCAATCGGACGACATCGACCTGTTCATCCCGCACCAGGCGAACATCCGGATCATCGAGGCGGTCGCCAAGGGGCTTGGGCTGCCGATGGACAAGTTCTTCATCAACCTCGACCGCTACGGCAACACCTCGGCCGCGTCGGTGCCGATCGCCCTGGCCGAGGCGGTCAACCAGGGCCGGATCGCGGTCGGCGACCGGGTGTGCATGGTGGCCTTCGGTGCCGGCTTCACCTCAGCGGCCGTTACGCTCGAATGGACTGCCGATCCCGCCCTGGGTCCGGTCGGGGATGCGGCCGTCCGTCCCGAGGACGTCAACGTCCGGTTGCCGGTCGACTGGGATTCGGTCGACCCGATCCCGGCCGTCCTGGCCGAGATCCTCGAGCGCCCGGTCGCCCCGGGCGTCGAGGTGCCGCTCGACGACGTCGTGCCGGGCGACCCGGAGCCCGCGCGCGCACCAGTCCCGCGATGATCGACCTGTCGGGCAAGAGCGCCCTCGTCACCGGTGGCTCGCGTGGCATCGGGAGGGCAATCGCCCTGCGCCTCGCGACCCAGGGCGCCGATGTCGCCTTCTCCTACAAGGGCAACCAGGCTGCCGCGAACGAGACCTCCGCCGCGATCGAGGCGCTGGGTCGAACGGCGCTCGCCGTCCAGGCGGACGTCCGCGATCCCGACGGCGCCGATGGGCTGGTCAAGGCCACCCTGGCTGCGTTCGGCAAGATCGACATCCTCGTCAACAACGCCGGGATCACGCGCGACGACCTGATCATGCGCATGGGCGTCGACGCCTGGCGCGACGTCCTGGAGACGAACCTGTTCGGGGCGTTCTACGCGACCAAGGCGGTCACCCGCCCGATGCTCAAGGCACGGAGCGGCCGGATCGTCAACATCACCTCGGTCTCGGGCCAGGCCGGTCAGACCGGACAGGCGAACTACTCCTCGGCCAAGGCTGGGCTGATCGGGCTGACGAAGGCCACGGCACGCGAGCTGGCGAGCCGCGGGATCACGTGCAATGCCGTCGCACCCGGCTTCGTCCTCACCGAGCTCACCCGGGATCTTGGCGACGACCTCAAGACCCAGATCACGGACCGGACCCCGCTCGGTCGATTCGGCACGGTGGACGAGATCGCGAACGCGGTCGCGTTCCTGGCCTCCGACGAAGCCGCGTTCATCACCGGCCAGGTACTCGCCGTGGACGGCGGCCTTGTCATGATGTGATGCCCGACGACGTCGCACCCGCATGCACGGTGGTACCGTCGGCGCGATGCGACTTCGCCAATTCGTCGTCGACGGGCTCGGGCATCTCTCGACGATCATCGCCGACGACGTCACCAGGATCGCCGCCGTCGTCGACCCACGCCGGGACGTGGACGTCTATCTGGAAGCTGCCCGGGACGCCGAGCTCCGGATCGCCCACGTTGTCGAGACCCACCTCCACAACGACTACGTCTCCGGTGCCCGCGAGCTCGCGGCGCTGACCGGGGCGACCCATGCGATCGGCGCCGGGGCCGAGCTCGGGTACGAGCACCGGCCGCTCCGCGACGGCGACACGTTCGAGGTGGGGAGCCTGCGATTCACGACGCTCGAGACGCCCGGCCATACGCCGGAGCACGTGGCGTATGCGGTCGCCGACACCACGCGGGCCGACGAGCCTGCCCTGCTGTTCACCGGGGGCTCGCTGCTCGTGGGTGCCGTGGGTCGGACCGATCTCCTGGGCCAGGAGAACGCGGTGCCCTATGCGCGCGCGATGTTCCGCTCGCTTCACGATGTCATCCTGCGGCACGACGACTTCGTCGGCGTCTATCCCACGCACGGGGCGGGCTCGCTGTGCTCGACCGGGATCGCGTCCACCCCGTCCTCGACGATCGGTTACGAACGCCGCCACAACCCCATGGTCCGGCCCAGCGAGGTCGAGCTGTTCGTCTCGACCCTGCTCCGTCCGCAACCGGCCTTCCCGCGCTACTTCGACCGGATGCGACCCACCAACCAGGCCGGTCCGCCGCTCATCGGGGCGGGAGTCCCTGAGCCACGGCCGCTGAGCCTCGACGAGGCCCGGGCTGCCGTTGCAGGCGGCGCGCTGGTCGTCGATGCCCGGGCGTCGGCGGAGCATGCGATCGCCCACCTGCCGGACTCCCTGTCGATCCCGGCCGGCGCCTCGTTCGGGACCTGGCTCGGCTGGGTGGTCGAACCTGACCAGCCGATCGTGCTCGTCCTCGCCCACGCCGCGGACTGGGACGACCTTGCGCGGCAGGCGATGCGGATCGGCTACGAGGGCTCGCTGGTGGGCCACGTTGCCGGCGGCGTGCGTCGATGGGCGGAAGCGGGACTGCCCCTGGAGTCGTCGGGACGGATCAGCATCGACCAGCTGGCGGCGTCCGTCGCGGCGGGTGGCCCCGACTCGCCGCTCGTCCTCGACGTCCGGCAGGCGGGCGAGTATGCGCATGCGCACGTCCCGGGCTCGCTCCATCTCACGGCTGGGACGCTCCCCGAGCGTCTCGCGGACCTGCCACGGGACCGGCCGATCGCGGTGATCTGCGCATCCGGCTACCGCTCGTCGGTTGCCGCGTCGCTGCTCCGACGGGCCGGCTTCGACCAGGTGTCGTGGGTCGCCAATGGCGTGCCGGTCTGGCAGGCCCAGGGGTACCCGGTCGAGCGCGGCGAGGGGGCGGACGACGCCCTGCCCGATGCTGCGCGTCCTCGCGGAGCGGAGGAGCCGCTGGTCGCCCATCGCCACTGACGGCGGGATCGGCAGGAACGGAAGTACTAGTCCCAACCAGTCGGAGGTACTACCCCGGGGGGCTTTCGGACGCCCGGGGCACGGCCCATCATCTACTCCCGACGTGAGCAAATCGCACTCGACCGCACGACTGGCCGAGCCCGCACACGGACGGATCCGCTGGACGTGGCGCCTGTTCGCCACCTCCTTCCTTCTCCTTGGGCTGATCCTCGCGCTCCGGGTGGCCGGCGACCAGGGGCCGCTCGACTACGTCCTGGTCGCTCTCCTCGTCGTCGTCGGCCTCGCAGCAACCCGACATCACCAGGCGGTCAACGGCCTGGAGATCGCTCGTCGCTCCGAGGCGGAGAGCGTGGCCCGCATCCTTCAGGGCCTGTCGAGGTCGGTGTCGATGGAGGCGATCCTGGAGGCGATCGTCAGCGACCTCGGCGAGGGGACGGGCGCCGACCACATCGTCATCGTCAGCCGCCGCCCCGACGCGGCGGTCCTGGACGCGACCCTCGTCAGCGCCCGACCGGGTGTCCCGAGCTCGCGGACAGTGTTCCCGCTGAGCGACCTGCAGGACCGCCCGGTCGTGACCCATCGCGAGCCGGTGGGCGTCCCGATCTCCCTCGTCCCGGTCGCCGCCGGCGGACCGTCCTGGCCCGCATCCGGCAGCGCACTCCCCGCCGCGGCCGTCGCGATGGCACGGCCGCTCCCGATCCGAGATCGTCGCGGCGCGTCGCTGCGAGTGGGCATGACCGACGACGAGGGCGCGATGCGAGTCGCCCAGCGGATCGCCATCCGCGCCCGCGATGTCTATGGGCTGCGTCACACGATCGCGGCGCCGCTGCGGCACGGCGACGCCGTGGTTGGCGCGATCGTCCTCTCGCGTCGCACCGGGGACGGCTGGTCGCCCGCGGCCCAGCGGATCCTCGCGGGTGCGGCGCTGGAGGCCTCGGCCGCGCTCGCCCGCGCCCACTCCCACCGGCAGGCGGAAGAAGCAGCGTCCACCGATGCCCTGACCGGCCTCCCGAATCGCCGCTACTTCGACGAGTTCTGCGGGCTCGTCGCCCGCCGCCGCCGCGCCGACGACGCCGTGGGCGTGCTGATGATCGATGTGGATCGCTTCAAGGCGCTCAACGATCGTCACGGCCACGCGGCAGGCGACGAGGTGCTCCGGGCGATCGCCTCGGCGATCGCGGGCGCCGTCCGCGAGGACGACGTCCCGGCACGGTTCGGGGGCGAGGAGTTCGCGGTCCTGCTCCGCAACCCCGGCCTGGGCGTCGCCCTCGACATCGCCGAACGGGTGCGCGCGGCGGTCGCCGGGCTCGACCTTCGCCGGCAGGGGATCGTCGGGGTGACCGTGTCCGTCGGGGTGGCCGTCGCCGACCACCCGGATCAGCCGATCGCCGAGCTCCTCGATGCCGCCGATCGGGCGCTCTACCGCGCGAAGCGCGCCGGCCGCGACCGGGTCATCGCCGCCTGATCCATTCCGGCGCAGGGCGCCGACCTACCATGCGCCCATGGCCAAGCGAGAGGCGGGCGCCGTCACGCCCTCGGACGAAGACCTTCATCGCGCCGAGGACGACGCCGACGCCGCCGATGCCGCGGAGGACGAGCGCCGGCTGACGAACGCCGACCTCGCCCGGATCTTCCACGACATCGGCGACATGCTCGAGGTCAAGGGCGAGCTCGTGTTCAAGACCGTGGCCTACCATCGGGCGGCCGATGCCATCGGGCGCAGCCCGGTCGACCTCGTGGCGGCGTACCGGGACGGCGAAACCCCGCGAGTTCCCGGGGTCGGCGCGGCGATCAGCGACAAGATCGCCGAGCTTGCCCGAACCGGCCGGCTGGGCTTCTTCGATCGATTGCGGGCCGAGATCCCGCCTACGCTCGTCGACCTCCTCCGTCTCCCCGGCATGGGTCCCCGGACCGTGCGCCAGCTCCATGTGGAGCTCGGAGTCGAGACGATCGACGACCTGCGGAAGGCAGCCGAGGGAGGTCGGCTGCGCGAGTTGCGGGGCCTCTCGGAGCGAACCGAGGCGATCGTGCTCGAGGGGATCGCCAAGCTCGAGAGCCGCCCAAGCCGGCTGCTCCTCCACCGGGCCGAGGAGGTGATCAAGGGGCTGACGGCCGCGATCGAGGCGATGCCCGGCGTCGGCCGGATCCTCCCCGCCGGATCGTTTCGGCGGAAGAAGGAGACGATCGGCGACATCGATCTGCTGGTGGAGGCTGAGGACGGTCGGGAGGTCGTGCAGCGGTTCGTGGGCCTGGGTGCCGTGGACGAGGTGATCGGCCGTGGCTCCCACAAGGCGGCCGTCCGGATCCTCCGTGGACCGCAGGCGGATCTGATGGTCATGACGCCGTCGGCGGCCGGCACGCACCTGATCCACTTCACAGGCTCCAAGGAGCACAACGTCCGGCTGCGTGCTCGTGCTCGCGACCAGGGCTGGAGCCTGAGCGAGTACGGGTTCCAGGCGATCGGCGACGACGGCGAACCGCTCACCGGGACGGCCGCGCAGCTTCGGACCTTCCCCACCGAGGAGGAGGCCTACGCGTTCCTCGGGCTTCCCTACATCGAGCCCGAGCTGCGCGAGGACCGGGGCGAGATCGAGGCGGCCCTCGCCGGGCGCCTCCCGACCCTGGTCAACCAGGCCGACCTCCGTGGCGACCTCCACACCCACTCGGACTGGTCGGACGGGGTCCATTCGATCGAGCAGATGGCGGAAGCCTGCCGCCGGCTCGGCTACGCCTACCAGGTCCTCACCGACCATTCGTTCTCGCTCGCGATCGCCCGGGGGCTCGATCCCGAGCGCGTTGCGGAGCAGCGCGCCATCATCGCGGCGCTCAATGAGCGATTCGCCGCGGAGGAGGCGGCGGGCACGGCGCCACCCGAGACGCCCTCGGACGGCTTCCGGCTCCTCCACGGCTGCGAGCTCGAGGTTCGCGCCGACGGGACGCTCGACTTCGACGACGACCTGCTGGCGTCATTCGACATCGTCGTCGCCTCGGTCCACGTCTCGCGACGGCAGCCGAAGGCCGAGCTGACCCGACGCACCCTGAACGCGATCCGCAGCCCACACGTGGATGTCATCGCGCACCCGTCCGGTCGGATGATTCAGACCAGGGACGATCTCGACCTCGACTGGGATGTCGTCTATCGCGAGGCGGCCCGCACCGGTACCGCCCTCGAGATCAACGGCTCGCCGCATCGGCTGGACCTGGCCGATGAGCGTGCCCGCCGTGCGGTCGAGCTCGGCTGCGTCCTGAGCATCGACTCCGACGCGCACAAGATCGCGGAGCTCGACTTCGTGCGCTGGGGCGTCAGCCAGGCGAGACGTGCGTGGGTCGAGCCGCGATCCGTCCTGAACACGCGCTTGCGTGCCGACCTCCTCGCCTGGGTGGCGGGCAAGCCGGAGCGCGTGCTGACCTCCGCCGGCTGACCGCCTCCGCGTCCGCTCCTCGGCGGCCGCCACTCGGCGCCGCGTACCATCGAGTCGATGGACGCCACCCGATCGGCTCGGCGCGACCTGGTCCTGATCGCCGTCGTCCTGGTGGCCCTATCGCGGCTCGCCGAGGGACCGCTGCTGTGGCTCGTTGCCGCCCTGACCCTGGTCGCCGTCGGCCTGGGCTCGCTGGCGGTCCTCGTCGACGCGGATCGGACGGGCGACACGATGGGCATCCCCATCGAGGCGGTGCTGGTGCCCGCGGTCACGGCCGTCGGCGCGCTGGGCAGCATCCGGCTCGTGCCGCTCGGTCTCGCCGTCGTCCCGGCCCTCGGCGTTGCCGGCTACGTCCTCGATCGCGCCCTTCGGCTCGAGGCCCGGTTGCTGGCACTGCCACACGGCCCGACCGCCGAGGAGCGGACGTCGATCCTCGTCCAGACCCTCGTGGTCGCGTTCCTCGGGTTCACCGGCGTCGCGGCGCTCGTCCCGGGCGGACTCCCCGACGTCGTGCCCGCGGGCACCGTCCCTGGACCCGGTTCACCCCAGGACGGGCTGACGGAAGGGGCCCTGCTGCTCCTCGCGCTCGCCGACGCCGTGGTCGCGTTCCTCCTCGGCTACCGGGCATCGGCCCTGCGGGTGACGACCCTCCGCGCGGCGCTGCTGGCCGCCGGCAGCTATGCCGGGGCGGTGGCGATCGGTGCGGCCGCGATCCGGGCGATGACGATCCCGCGGCTCGTGGGGCCGGCGCTGCTGACGCTCGTGTTCTTCCTGTGGGACGCGTTCCAGGGTGCCCCGCCGTCAAGACGTCGGGATCCACGCTGGATCTGGCAGACCGCCCTGCTCGTGGCGCTGGGGGTGATCGTCGTCGTCTGGAACCTCGGCCTGCGCGGTTAGCGCCGCTCGCCCCGGCCGTCCGTCCGGGTCACGGTGTCTCGGGGACGTTGACCAGCCACCGCCAGTCGGCCTGGCGGCCGGGGCCCAGGCTCCAGCGTCGGTCCGTCTCGAGCTCGATCACCGACAGGCCGCCGGCGCGGTCGCGGACCATCAACCATCGCCCGTCGGACGACAGCAGCGGGTCCGTGGCCGAGACCGGCAATCGGGCGACGAGCGTCGGTCGTGGTTCGGCAACCCTGCCGGCGCGCGCGCGCCCGACTGGATCGGCGATCCGATACAGCTCGATTGCCCCGTCGACCGGGGCACCGACGAGGAGATCGGGTCGGGGCGTCGCCCACAGGACGATCGAGCCGTCGATCGCGGGCAGGGACGCCGGCCAGCGGATCCGGACGTCGTCGGACGGATCGTCGTTCACCGCGCTGAGCACGATCTCGGGCTCGGGATCGAACTCGACGTACGCCTGGTGGACGGGACCGCTGGTGCCGTCGGGGGCCGTGACCGGCTCGAGCTGCCCGTCGGCCACCCGCAGCCTGGCGTTGTAGGCATAGCGGCCGGGGCAGCCTTCCGTGCAGATCGCGCTGCCCATCCGGAGCTGAGTGTCGGACCACCAGCCGAGGAGCTCGGGGTATTCGTCAGGCAGCGGGAGCTGGCGGACGATCGAGGTATCGAGCTCGGCCACCACGACCTGGGGAACGGCATCCGGGTTGCCTTCCGGATCGAACGTGGTGCTCGCGAGGGCCCCGCCGTCGGGGCGCCAGGCGATCGGTCCCACCGCGGCCGGCCAACCCTCGGGGAACGGGAACGGGCGCCGGCCGGCCGACGGGTCCCACAGCCAGGCCTGCGTCAGGCCGTCGGAGTCGACCTTGACCAGGACGTCCGGACCACCCGGCCGTGGCACCACGGACAGCGTGACTTCCTGATCTCGGAGGTCGTCGAACGTGATCGGCGGCATCGTGGCGATCGTCCGGACCCCGCCATCCTCGGTCGTCACCCGGATCTCGGCATGGCCCACCGGCACGTCCTCCTCCAGTGCGATCCAGCCAACCGCGATCGACGGAGCATCGGGGACCGGGGGACCCGTCGGCGCCGGCGATGGTGTGGGCTGCGGGTCGCCTCCGGGTGGCAGCGCGTTCGGCGGCAGTGGATTGGACCCGACCACGCTCACGAGCCGGCCCTCGGCGATCTCCTCTGGGAGGGGCAGCTCCACCACCCGGCCCGTCGAGCGCTCGGCGACCGCGATCACGGAGCGATCCTCGTAGCCGCTGATGCCGAGATAGCTGCCCGACGCGGACCACATGAGTTCCGCATAGTCCGGGCCGTCCCAGACCTCGGACACGTTTCCCGACAGGTCGACGAGGACCACGCGGCCGTCCGCGCTTGCCGCGATGAGATCGCCGGAAGGGGCGAACAGGACCCGATCGACGAACTCGAAATCGGCGAGGCGACGCCATGGCCCCTCGGTAAGGTCGCGGACCTCGATCGTGGACCGGCCGTCGTCCGAGAAGAACGAGGCGGCACCGATCCCCGCGGCCGGCGCCACGTCGTCCGTGGACGACGTGTGGGGTCCGACCGGCGGCGGCACGGCGAGCCGGACGACGCCACCGGTCCTGGCATCGACCTCGAGGAAGTGCCACGGCGCCGGGGTCGTGAGGTCCTCGTCACGCTCGGTCAGGACGAGCTCGCCCGAGGTCGTGAACCCCTGCGGCCAGGCGCGCTCGTCGAGCGCAACCAGCGCCGTGGCCCCGGAGGCGAGGTCGGCGATCAGCACGCTCGGTCCGGCCTCGAAGTCGACTTCCGCGACGAGCGCCGCCCAGCGCCGCCCGTCGGCCGACCAGACCCCGCTCTCGGGTTCCAGGAGCGGGGTCGGCGTTCGCCACCTGGACAGCCCGGTGGCGATATCGATCGCCTCCAGGCTCGTCTCCCCGCCCTCCGCGAACGTCGCCAGGGCCGCGTGGCCCACCGGATCCACGGTGTACGTGCGCGAGAAGTCCGAGCTCGGCCGTTCCACGATCAGGCGTGGCAGCGAGGTGCCGTCGAGGACGCGCTCGTAGAGCAGCGCGCCATCCGCGTCGAGGACCTCGTAGTACACGAACACGCTTCCGGCCGGTGGCCGGGTCGGGGTCGCGAACGATGGCGAGCCCTTGGGCGGCGAGCTCGGCGCAGGCTGGGATCCGCCGAGCCCCGTGAACGCGACCAGGGCGATCGCGATCGCGGCGGCGGCGGTCACCATGAGCGCGCCGGCACGCTGCTTCGTGCTGCCTCTCGCGGACTGCATTCCCCCGGACCTCCGTGCCGCCATTCCCGGTCTGGACGGCTTGTTGACGCACGGGCCCCCTGATGGGCAACGGCCCGGTGGCTCGTTTGACGCCACCGGCCCGCGATGCTAGAAAGCCTTGCCCTGTCCCACCCCGATTCTGGCACGCCAGGAAGGACGACCGTGACATTTCCCGACGTCGAATCCCAGCCGCCGAGCCCGGTGACCCAGACCCGGCTCAAGCGCCAGCTCGCGGAACAGGCGATCGCGCAGGCCGCCGCAGCTGCCTGGAGTGACGCCGCGGAGACGAATCGGAAGCTCCTGGAACTGGGACCGGACGCCGAGGCCGAGAACCGGCTGGCAAAAGCACTGTGGGAGCTCGGCGAGCTGGCGAATGCCCGCGAGCACTATCAGACGGCGCTCGCGCTCGATCCAACGAACCGGATCGCGGAGCGCAACATCGACCGGTTGCGGGTGCTGTTGGTCGCGGCCGGGGAAAAGACCGTCCCAGCCCAGGAGGGGAGCAAGGCCCCGGTCTCGATCTTCGTGGAAGAGACCGGCAAGACCGGCTTCGCGTATCTCACGGACCTCGCCGATCCACGCAAGCTGGCGCAGGTCAACCCCGGCGACTTCGTGGAGCTCAACCCCGAGGCCAACCGGCTGATCGCGATCGCGAACGGGGTCCGGATCGGGGTCGTCGAGCCGCGCGTCGCGGCCCGCCTGCTGAAGCTCATCGGGGACGGCAACAAGTACGCTGCTGGCGTCACCTCGCTGGGCGATCGCGACGTGCGGATCATCATCCGTGAGATCGCCCAGGATCCCCGAAACTACGGCAAGGTGAGCTTCCCGACCGCTGCCAAGTCCACTGACCTCCGCCCGTACACGAAAGGCACGCTCATCCGCGAGGAAGAGGACCTGGAGGAGGACCTCGAGGACGACGTCGAGGACGAGGAGATCGAGGACCTGGACCGCGTTCTGCCACCCGAGGACACGACAGAAGAGGCGTTCGTCGAGGAGACGGACGAGCTCGAGGAGCAGTAGCCGAACGCGGGCGCGCATGACGGAAACCCACGTCGAACCCGCACCCATGCGCCTCCCCGGCGCCGACACGATGACGCCGATCGCCATTGCGGATGGGTGGTCGTCCGGGGATCGTCTGCGACAATCCAACCATGGCAGCCCCCGCCCTCCTCGTTCGGGCTGAACCCGGATTCACGCTCCCGGCGTTCGAGCGCCTGGCGCCGCCGCCCGCGCCGGAGCTGCTCGCGGCGCGGATCGAGGCGCACTCGGCGCCCGGTGACATCGTCCTCGACCTCCACGGGCGCGGCGGCTGGGTCGCCCGGTCGGCAGTCGATCACCAGCGGCGGGCGCTGACCCTCGAATCGAACCCGCTGACGCGGCTGCTCGCCGAGCTCGTCCTTCGGCCGCCCGACCTCCGCCACCTCGACGCCGCGTTCAGCGCACTGGGCTCGTCACCGCGTGGCGACACCAGCCTCAGGCTCGCCATCGGCGACCTGTTCGCCACCCGATGCCCGACCTGCGGGCGCATGCTCGCCCTGGACGAGCTGATCTGGGAGCAGGCGGCGGACGGGCCAGCCCACCCGGTGCGCCGGCTGTTCCGGTGCGTGGTGTGCCGGGACCAGCAGGGCGGCGGCGAGGCTCGTCACGCCGATCCAGACGAGGCCGACATCCTGCGCGCGGCGGAGGATCCAGCCAGGGACGCCGTGCGACGCTCGCTCCGCGACCGGTTCCCGATCCCGGAGGGCGGTGAATCCCTCCCGGATCAGCTCCTCGGGCTCCACACGTCACGGCAACTGCTCGGGCTGTCGCTGATCCTGGATCGGATCGAGAGCGACCTCCGCGCCGCGCCGCTCGAGGCGGCCCTCCGACTCGGCTTCCTCCACGCCGTCCTCCCCGCCAGCCGCCTGAACCCCTATCCCGGTCGCGTGGGCGGGCTGCGGATCTCCGGCGGCCGGATCAAGCCACCGACGGCCGGCCAGTGGCGGGAGCGCAATCCGTGGCTGGCATTCGAAGACGGATTCCGCCTCGTGCGCGCGTTCGTGCAGCGGCTGGAAGGCGGGGCGCAGGGTGCGCTCCAGGCACGGCTGGGAGACGACCTCCGGGCGCTCGGCGAAGGCGCGGCCACGGCGGTTGCCCGGGTTGGTGGCCCGACCGCGCTCCGAGCGCTGGCCGGCGAGTCCCGCGAAGCGTCGCGGTCCGGGCTGCGGCCGCGGGTGCGACTCGTGCTCGGCCAGCCGCCCCTGCGACCGAGCCAGGAACGGCTTTCGTTCGCTTACCTGGCGACCGCCTGGACGCTCGGTCGCGACGCTGCCGCCGGGCTCCCGGTCGACGCCCTCGTCGGACCGGCGATCCGGGCGCCGTGGGGCTGGCAGGCAACCGCCCTTCGCCGTTCGCTCGAGGCGGTGGAACCGCTGATCGCGCGCGACGGACGTGTCGTCCTGCTCCTCGAGAGTGGCGGCGCCGAGGCCCTCGCGGCGGCGGCGCTCGGTGGTTCGGCGGCGGGCTTCCGGGTCGTTGCCGCCCGGCTGGCGGAAGCCGAGGAGGAGTGGGGCGGACTCGTCGAGCTCCTGCCCCCCGGCGCGGTGGGGCCTCACGGGCCGCGGACGCGGGCCGGCTCCGTCCTGCCCTCACTTCCCGGCGACGCCGGCGACCCGCAGATCGTGCCCGGTCCCGGCCTGTTCGCACCGGCCGAGCGGATCGACTCCCGCCCGTTCTCCGAAGGCGACGCGGCGCGCTCGGTGACCGAGACCGCAGTCCAGATCCTCCGTGCGCGAGGCGAACCTGCTCGGACCGACCGCCTGGTCGGCGAGATCGTGGTGGGTCTCGACCGAGCGGGTCACCTGCGGCGCCTGGTCGCGGGCGAGGGCTCTCGCCACGACCAGGACGAGCCGGGCGATGAGGTCGACGACGCGCCCACGGACGCGGATCGCCTCACCGACGCGGATGCCGACGCCGACCGGCCCGACGCCGGGGGCTTCGGCGCGGCATCCAGCGGCGCGCGCCGGCGCGGGACGCACCCACGCACCGGGGCGTGGACCAGCTCCTCGCCGGCTCGATGGTCCGAAGGCGGACGTGTCGGTGCCGCCGGGGGGGTCCGCGGCCGGCAGCCACGAGTCCCGGTCCCGGATCCGGTCGAGCGCCTGGTCGCGCTGGTCCGCGACGAGCTGTCACGCCCCGGCAACGGCCGGCTGACCGAGATCGAGCCGGAGCGCTGGTGGCTCGCCGACCGGCAAGATGCCGATCAAGCCGCGAACCCACTGGCCGATCGGGTGGAGTGGGCGGTCTACAGCCTCCTGTCCACCGCCGGTCCACTCGCCGAAGCCGCGTTCTTTGAGCGGATTGCCGGCCTGTTCAGCGGCCACGACCTGCCCGACGAGGCCATCGTCCGCGCCTGCCTCCAGAGCTATCGCAGTCTGGCGAGCACACCAGACGGGCTGGTGACGTCGGAGGATCTCCTGCGTCGATCGGCGGACCACGCCGAGCTGGTGGCACTCCTGGCCGAGGGCGGCCACCGGGCCGGCTTCAACGTCTGGATCGGGCGCCGCGAGCAGTCGCGAACGGTCCGCGGGCGACGTCTTTCCGAGTACCTGGACGAGCGCGAACGGAACGCCTACCTGCCCCTGATCGCACGGGCACCGTCGGAAGACCTCCAGGCGTTGAGCTGCATCTGGTACGTCCGAGGACGGGCGACGATCCTGTGGGAGCTGAAATGGACGGCGATGCTCGGTGAGCCGCTCCTGCGCCGCGGCTCGCGCATCCCGAACGACGACCAGCTCGTCCGCTTCCTCGCCTTCGCACCCGAGCGCACCGAGCTGATCCGCCACAAGCTCGAGCGCTCACCCCTGCTGCGGGCCGCGCTCGAGGACGGCAACTGGCACCTGCTCAAGTGGAATCACCTGAGTTCCTGGCTGGCGGCCGATCGCCCCGACCTCAGCGAGCTCGAATCGCTCCTCGGCCTGGACCCCGTCGCCGAGCGCAGCGGGGAGCAGATCCCGCTGTTCTGAGCGGCGCGCCAACCCCGGGCCCCGGGCGTCCAGTAGGCTAGGAGGTCCTTGGCGCGCCCTCGGGGCGCAGCCGCAGCGTGCTGCATCGGAGGCTCCACGTGACGAACCAGCCGACCGCCAGCGCGGTCGACATCCTCGCCGAACGCTTCTGGGAGCGCCTCCTGGAGCTGAACCCCACCACGGCCACCGTGTATGGCGACGAGCGCTACGGAGATCGTCTCGAGGATCCAGGTCCTGAGGGCAGGGCGGCGGCCCGGCGCTTGATGGAGGAAACCATCGCCGAGACCGACGCCGTCTCCCCCGACGGGCTCTCGGTGGAGGACCGGATCACGCGCGACATGATGCGTGTCGTCGCCGAGATCGCGATCGAGCAGGACGACCGCCGGATCCACGAGCTCCGGACCGTGGACCAGATGTCGGGGCCCCAGACGCTCCTCCCGCAGATCGCCATGTTCCAGCCGGTGGACAGCACCGACCGGCTCGAGGCGTTCATCGCGCGGCTCCACGCTTACGGGCCGTTCATCGACGCCCATATCGGCAACCTGAGGGACGCCATCGAGAGCGGTCTCACCGCCCCGAGGATCGTCACCGAGCGGACGATCGCGCAGCTCGAGCGGCTCCTGGCCATCCCGGTCGAGGACGCCGTCATCCCGTCGACCGCCGTGGGTGCGACGGACGCCGCTCGCGAGCGGATCCGTGACGCCGTCCGGGATGTCGTGTACCCGGCGGACGCCCGGTTCCTCGAGGCGCTCAGGGGGGACTACCTGGCGGCGACGCGCACCGAGCCCGGGCTCTGGTCGGCACCCGACGGCGACGCCATCTATCGGACCGAGATCCGCTACTGGACGACGCTCGACCTCGACCCGCGGGACGTCCACCAGATCGGCCTGGATGAGCTGCAGTCGATCGACGACGAGCGCAGGGCGATCGCCCGGAGCGCGGGATTCGGTGATGACATCGACGCCTATCGGGCGGCGAGCGATGCCGACCCGGCCAACCAGCCCCAGACGAAGGACGAGCTGATCCGACGGGCCAACGAGGACATCGAGCGGGCCCTCGTGATCGCGCCTCGCTACTTCGGCGTTCTGCCCCGAGCCGGCTGCGAGGTGCGCCCGGTCGAGGAGTACAAGGAGCGCGACGCGCCGTTCGCCTATTACTTCCCGCCCTCGCAGGATGGCTCGCGACCCGGCACCTACTATGCCAACGGGTACGACCTGCCCTCGCGGAAGTTCACGAAGCTCGCCACGACCACCTACCACGAGGCGGTGCCGGGTCACCACTTCCAGATCGCCCTGGAGATGGAGAACCCCAACCTCAACGTCTTCCGCCGGCTCGGATCGCGGATGGCCGGGAGTGCCTACGTCGAGGGCTGGGGTCTGTATTCAGAGCGGCTGGCGGACGAGATGGGCCTGTTCCGCGACGAGGCCGAGCGGTTCGGGATGCTCGACGGTCAGGCCTGGCGGGCGGCGCGATTGGTGGTCGACACCGGTCTCCACGCGCTCCGCTGGACGCGCGAGGAATCGATCGCGTTCCTCAAGCGGGCGGGCCTCTCGAACACCGACGCCACGATCGAGACCGATCGCTACATCGCGTGGCCTGCCCAGGCCCTCACGTACAAGGTCGGCCAGCGCGAGATCGAGCGGCTGCGCGCGGAGATCGCGGCCCGCGACGGATCGCGGTTCGACCTGCGCGGCTTCCACGATGCCGTTCTCGGACACGGCTCGCTGTCGCTCGCGACCCTGACCCGCGAGCTGCCGAACTGGGTGGCCACGCCCGCGTAATCACATCTGCCTCCGAACATGGTGCACCTGTGCACCGTCGCATCGGATGCTCGTGGGTGCTTCCCTTGCCGCATTGGCGATCGGGGAGCACGATTCCGTCCGGATCACCTGAGTGAGCGCCGGTTCCGAGCCGGTGCCGCATCGCTGGAGGAGTACCCCATGTCCAGCGCGCCCTTACGTCACGGAGCTCCACGCCTCGCCACGGCGGTTGCCACGCTCGCGTTGCTCGCGATCTCCGCGCCCGCCTGGGCAGCCGGCCCACCGGCCGGCTTCCATACCGGCCAGGGCGCGATGCTCGCCGGCAGCTCCGGCGTCTCCGTGACGCCGCTGATCACGGTCGGCGAGAGCGTCGGCGGCTACCGGTTCGAATCGATCCCCGATGGGATTGCGCTGCGACCGCGCACCGGCGGCCGGCTCGATCTCTACGTCAACCACGAGACGTCGACCGTGCCGTTCCCATTCGTGCCCTATGCCGCGGGACCGCCGGAGCGTTTCCCGACCATCTCCAACTCGCAGAACGATTTCGACAACGCTCAGCTCAGCCGGCTGACCCTCAACCGCTCGACCGGCGGCATCCTCGCCGGAGCTCTCGTGATCAACTCCAGCGAGAACTTCCAGCGCTTCTGCTCGAACTTCCTTGCCACCGGAGCCCAGGGCTTCGATCGCCCGATCCTGTTCACGAACGAAGAGGCGACCGACTTCGTCAACCGGACCGGTCAAGCGTGGCCGGCACCGACCAGCGAGCCGCCGGCCGAGCAGGCCGGCGTCGTCGTCGCATACGACATCGGCACCGGCGCCCGCAAGGCCATCTACGGCATGGGCCGGCACAACCACGAGAACAGCGTCGCCATCCCGGGGTACAACGACCTCGTGGTTCTGTCCGGCGACGACACCTTCAGCGCGCCGGCATCGCAGCTGTACTCCTACATCGCGGACGACACCGACGACCTGTGGGCCGACCGCGGACGGCTGTGGGCATTCGTGTCCGATGACCCGGCAACGAACGACTATGGAGACCTGACCAGTGGCGAGAGCGTGTCGGGGCGGTTCATCCGCGTCCCGCGCGACATCGCCCGCGGACCTCAGGGCCCCCTCGAGACGTGGTCCAACGCCAACAACGTCTTCCAGTTCATCCGGCTCGAGGACATCGCCTACGACCGGGGCCACCCGAACGTCGTGTACCTGGCCGATACCGGGGAGCCGCGCGCAATCCCGGACGCGACGACCGGTCGCCTCGGCCGTGGCGCCTCGGGCACGAACGGTGCGTTCATGAACGGCCGGATCTTCAAACTCGTCCTTGACTCCGCCAACCCACGGCGCGTCTCGAGCCTGTCGATCCTCATCGACGGCGACGCCGGCGGGTACGCGAATGCCGGCGTTTTCCACCAGCCGGACAATCTCGAGACGACCGGCCGGAGCCTGCTGATCACGGAGGATCCGGGCGGCCACAACCAGTTCCCCACCAGCACCGGCTACCCGACGTTCACCGATGCGACCAACGCCCGGATCTGGCGCTATGACCTCCGGACCGGCGCGCTGTCGGTTGTTGCCACCGTGGACCAGTCCGCGGACGAAGGTGGGACCGACGTCGATCCCTCGACGACCGCCGGTGGCCGTGGCGCCTGGGAGGCGTCCGGGATCGTCGACGCCTCGTCCGTCCTCGGCCGGGGCTGGTTCTTCGTCAACGTCCAGGCCCACTCGCTGTTCGTCGACATCGGCGACGGCCCCGACGTCTCGGGGCCCGGCAACGCACCCGACGGCGTCCCGGACTGGCTCAACAAGCGCGAGGGCGGCCAGCTGCTGCTGATCCGGATCCCGGGCGCCTGACCCACTGCGCCATCGACGCCCCATCGGAAACGACCCCGGCCATCGGCCGGGGTCGCTCTCCGTGCGGCGCCGCACGCATCCGTTGTCGACACGGCCTGCAACGTGCGCATTTCGTGCTGACGACACGCGGATGCCACGAGATTCGCGTTGACGCCGGATCGGCTCGTGTGCGAGGATGGCGACCTCTCGTCTCGCGTGGCGGAACCGTTGTCCCGCCATCCGCATCAGCGCGCCCGTCGAAACCCGCCGCGCAGGAGTGATCATGACCGCCGAACCCAGGGCCGCCGCCCGCACGCTCGCCCGACAGCGTCAGCACGAGCTCTACCAGCGCGCGCTGCGAACGATGCCCGGTGGAACCGACTCGAATTTCCGGGCCTGGGGCGAGGACACGATCTACGTGGAACGGGGCAAGGGCGGCCTGATCTGGGATTACGACGGCAACGAGTTCGTCGATCTCCGGATGGGCTACGGCCCCGTGATCCTGGGTCATGGCGACCCGCGCGTCGACGACCACGTCAACGAGCGGATGCGGCAGGGTGTGAGCTTCTCGCTCACGAGCGAGGATGAGGTCCAGGCGATCGAGCTCCTGTGCGAGCTCACCGGCTGGGTGGATATGGCGCGAATGACCGTGTCCGGCACCGAGGCCACGATGCACGCGATGCGCGTCGCCCGCGCCTATACCGGACGCAACAAGATCGTGAAGTTCGAGGGCCAGTATCACGGCGTCCACGACTACGCCCTGATCAGCGTGACGCCGGACGACATGAGCGAGCTGGGCGACGCCGATAACCCGGTCCGGCTCGCCTGGGGCCGCGGGATCCCGGAGGCGGTCGCTGACACGATCATCCCTGCCCGCTACAACAACCTGGACCACCTCCGCCAGCTGTTCGAGCGCGCAGGCGACGACATCGCGGCCATCATCGTCGAGCCCGTCCTCGGGAACGCGCAGGGGATCCTGCCCCAGCCCGGCTTCCATCGCGCGATGCGGGCGCTGACCGAGGAGTTCGGGATCCTGCTGATCTTCGACGAGGTGAAGACGGGCTTCCGCTTCGCGCGTGGCGGCGCCGCCGAGTACTTCGGAGTCACGCCCGACCTGGCGACCTTTGCCAAGGCGATGGGCAACGGCTATCCCGCGGCCGCGTTCGGAGGCCGGCGCGAGATCATGGACGTCCTGCCCGACAAGGTCAGCCACGGCGGGACCTATGCCGGCAATCGCGTCGCAGCCGCGGCCGCGGTGAAGACCCTGTCGATCATCCGCGATACGGATGCGCTCGCGACGATCCACCAGACCGGCCAGCGCGTGCAGGACGGGCTCCGGGAGGTCCTGAACCCGACCGGCCTGCCCTACACGTTCACGGGCCATCCCGCGATGTTCGGGGTCATGTTCACCGACCAGCCCGTGTACGAGTACCGGGATTGGGCGCGAACCGACCACGCGCTCTACGACGCGATCGCGATCGGGATGCAACCGCTGGGGGCGATGCCCGAGCCGGACAGCCGCGAGCCATGGTTCATGTGCGAGGCCCACGCCGAAGGCGACATCGTCGACCGCGTGGTGACCGCGTTCGAGGGGGCGTTGAAGGGGGCACTCGAGGAGCGGGCTCAGGGCAAGCCTGGCGCCCGGGCGATTGGGGCACAGGCACACTCGGCGGCGGGTTGACCGACCGAACCTGGTCGAGAGGGGATGAAGATGGCGCTGGACGGTAACGCGGTCCGATCGGTCGATCGCGCGGCTGCCCTTCTGCTGGCGCTGGGCGAGAGCCAGGGAGAAGCGGGCGTCACGGAGCTTGCCCGCCGGCTCGGACTCCACAAGTCGACCGCCTCGCGCCTGCTCGCGACCCTCCAGCGACGCGGGCTGGTCGAGCAGGACGACGAGACCGGCAAGTACCGGTTGGGGATCGTGGTCATCCGCCTTGCCGAGCGGGCGGAGCGCACCCTCGACCTGCGAGGGATCGCCCTGCCCGAGCTGGAGCGGCTCGCCCGGCTGACGCACGAGACCACGGGCCTTGGCGTCGTCGAGAGCGAGGCCCTGTTGACCGTCGCCCAGGTGGACGGCCCGAACCTGATCGCGGTGGGCGACTGGACCGGCCGCAGCACGCCGCTCCACTGCGTCGCCTCGGGCAAGGTGCTCATGGCCGCGCTTGCGGAGCGCGAGGTCCTGCGACTCGTGCGTCGCGGGCTGGTGAGCTATACCGAGCGTACGATCGTCCAGCTGGAGCCGCTGCTCGAGGAGCTGGCGCGGGTACGTCGACGCGGGTACGCGACCGCGATCGGGGAGTACGAGATGGGGCTCAACGCGGTCGCCGCGCCCGTCCACGACGCACGCGGCACCGTGATCGCGGCGGTGGACATCTGGGGGCCGGCGTTCCGGCTGACGCCCCGAAGGATCCCGGAGCTCGCGGTCCAGGCCCGGGAAACCGCGGCTGCGATCTCGGTCCGCATCGGGGGCGCCGCCGCCTGACGCGACTCCCACCGCCGGACCGCTCCGCTCCGTGCTGGGTACCCTTGGCCCGATGACCCTGCTCGAGAACTGGCCGCCGCTGGCGATCGTCGGCGTCCGGATCGCCCTGGTCGTGCTCGCCGGTCTGCTGCTCGTGCGTGGCGTCCGGTTGTTCGTCCACGGCATCGTGAAGGCGCTGCTCGACCGGGAGGCGGCAGAGGGGACCGCGCAGGAGCTGTCGGCCGTCGAGCTCCAGAAGCGGATGGAGACGATCGAATCGCTCGGCGCGCGGGTCCTCCAGGCGTTCGTCGTGCTGATCGTCTCGCTCATGGTCCTGCGCGAGGTCGACGTGGACATCGGGCCGGCCGTGGCCGGTCTCGGCGTGGTCGGGATCGCGGTCGGCTTCGGCGCCCAGAGCCTCGTCCGGGACTACCTCAATGGCGCCCTGATCCTGATCGAGAACCAGTTCTCGATCGGTGACGTGGTGAACGTTGCCGGGGTGAGCGGCAGCGTCGAGGACTTCAGCCTCCGGCGGACGACCCTGCGCGACCTCGACGGGGTGGTGCACACGGTGCCCAACGGTGAGATCAAGGTCGCATCAAACCGCACCCGGACCTGGGCCCGGATCAACCAGGACATCACGATCGGCTACGGCCAGAACCTCGATCGGGCGATCTCTGTCGTGGACGACGTCGGTCGGGCGATGTTGTCGGATCCGGTCTGGAAGCGCCGGATCCTGGAGGCGCCCCGCGTCGAACGGGTGGAGGCCCTCGGTGAATACGGGGTGACGCTCAAGGTGCTGGGCTCCGTCCGCGCCACCGATCAGTGGGCGGCCGGCGGCGAGCTCCGAAAACGGCTGCTGACCGCGTTCAACGAGCACGGGATCGAAATTCCGCGCCCGCAGCGCGTCGTCCTGGCCCGGGATCCGGATGGCCCGGGGCCACGCCCCGCGGAGGTCGCGACCGACGCCTCCGGGGCCGATGGCAACGGCGATGACGGCAGCGGGGGTTAGGTCCTGAGCGCAGCGGGGGGGTCGCGCCGGTGGTGCCAACGCCCCGGATACGCAACGTCCACGGGCCCCTTCGCGACGCCGGTCGCACGAGGGCGGTGCCCTAGAATTGGCCCGCACGCGAGCTGACGCAGGAGGATCACGGTGAGCGTCGAACAACGCCCGGCGATCGAAGCGCTCATGGCCGAACGGCGGACGTTCCCGCCCGATCCTGCCTTCAGCGCCCAGGCGAACGCGACCGCCGACCTGTACCGGCGCGCGGAGCAGGACTTCGAGGGGTTCTGGGCCCAGATCGCGCGCGAGACGATCGACTGGATCACGCCCTTCCACACGCCACTGGAGTGGGACCTGCCGTTCGCGAAGTGGTTCGTGGGCGGCGAGCTCAACCTGAGTGCGAACTGCGTCGATCGGCACGTCCGCAACGGGCTTGGCACCAAGGTCGCCTATCACTGGATCGGGGAGCCCGGAGACACCCGGACGATCACCTACGCGGACCTCCATCGTGAGATCCAGAAGGCCGCCAACGCGCTCCTCGAGCTGGGCGTCAAGACCGGGGACCGGGTCGCGATCTACATGCCCATGATCCCGGAGCTGCCGATCGCGATGCTCGCCTGCGCCCGGATCGGGGCGCCCCACACCGTCGTGTTCGGAGGCTTCTCGGCCGAGGCATTGTCCGGTCGGATCGACGACGCACAGGCCAAGCTCCTGATCACCGCCGACGGGGGCTGGCGGCGCGGCAAGCCGGCGCCCCTCAAGCCCGCCGCCGACGATGCCGTCGCCCGGACGACCTCGATCGAGCACGTCCTCGTCGTGCGCCGCCTGGGTGAGGATGCCGACACCCAGATGACCGAGGGTCGGGACGTCTGGTGGCACGACATCGTGGATCGGCAGAGCGCGGACTGCGACCCGGTGCCGGTCGACTCCGAGCACCTGCTGTACCTGCTCTACACGTCGGGGACGACCGCGCGGCCGAAGGGCATCGTCCACACCACCGCGGGCTACCTCGTGGGTACGTCGTACACCCACCGGATGATCTTCGACGTCAGGCCCGACGACGTGTACTGGTGTGCAGCGGACATCGGCTGGGTCACGGGGCACAGCTACATCGTGTACGGCCCGCTCGCGAATGCGACCACGGGGATCATTTACGAGGGAACGCCCGACACTCCGGACTGGGGTCGCTGGTGGCAGATCATCGAGGACTACAAGGTCACGATCCTGTACACCGCCCCGACCGCGATCCGGGCCCACATGAAACAGGGTCCGCAGTTCGCCGAAGGCCACGACCTCTCGTCGCTCCGCGTCCTGGGCTCGGTCGGTGAGCCGATCAATCCCGAGGCGTGGCTGTGGTACCACGAGCACATCGGCGCCGCGAAGACGCCGATCGTGGACACCTGGTGGCAGACCGAGACCGGAATGATCCTGATCACGCCGCTGCCGGGCGTCACGACCACCAAGCCCGGCTCGGCCACGTTCCCGTTCCCCGGCATCTGGGCGGACGTCGTCGACGGCGACGGACAGAGCGTGCCGCTCGGCGGAGGTGGATATCTCGTCCTCAAGCGGCCGTGGCCGGCGATGCTGCGCGGGATCTACGGTGACCCGGAGCGGTACAAGGAGACGTACTGGAGCCGATTCCAGGGGATGTATTTCGCCGGCGACGGTGCGAAGCGCGACGAGGACGGCTACTTCTGGCTCCTGGGTCGGGTGGATGACGTGATGAACGTGTCCGGCCACCGGCTGTCGACGACCGAGATCGAGAGTGCGCTCGTGTCCCACCCCGCCGTTGCCGAGGCGGCCGTGGTTGGTGGCCCCGACGCGATCACCGGCGAGTCGATCAACGCGTTCGTGATCACCAAGATCGGCATCGACCCCGGGGACGCGCTGGCCGCGGAGCTCCGGGACCACGTGGCGACGAAGATCAGCCCGATCGCCAAGCCGAAGACGCTGATGTTCACGCCCGACCTGCCGAAGACCCGCTCGGGCAAGATCATGCGCCGGCTGCTGCGGGACATCGCGCAGGGGCGAGCCCTCGGAGATACGACCACCCTGGCCGACGCCGCCGTCGTCGACCTGATCCGCGAGAACACCGGCAAGGGCGAGGAGTAGCCGTGCCATTCGACTTCCTGCGCCGGAGGAAGGAGACCGCGCCGGATGAGCCGCCGGTCACCGCCCACGACGCCCATCCGCCGGCAGTTCCCCCAGGGCGCGGCGTTGCCTTCGACGGGATGACCGAGGAGTGGCGGTTGGTCGGTCGGATGGAGATCGAGGGCCGTCTCTCCGATGCCCTCAACCGGCGCGAGGCGATCCCGCTCGCCGACGTCAGCTGGGCGCCCATCGACGGCTCGGACGGGTTCACTGAGGTTCCCGGGCTCAAGAGCGTCGACCCCTACGACCTGATCATGGTCCTCGCCGGCGAGGAATCACAGCCCCCGCTCACCGAGGCGGAGCGGATCGCCCACAAGGTCCACAAGGTTGCGTACGACGTATCGCTCGAAGCCCCGCCGTTCCGGATCGAGGGGACGGTGTTCCTGTTCCCGGGTTCCGACCCGGAACGGCTTCTCGAGCGCGCGAACGAGATGTTCCTGCCGGTCGTTGACGCGGCCGCGTTCCTCGGCAGCGAGCAGCTCTCTGAGCCCGGGATCGAGGCGATCCTCGTCAACCGGTTCTACCTGCGCAGCGTGACCCAGATGGAGCGCCCGATCGACCAGCCGGCCGCGGCGCCGCCCGGCGACCTCGGCCCGGAGGAGCCCAGGACCTGACGGCCGGCAGGCAGACGCGCCGTGTGGAGGCGGTCGTCCTCGACGTTGGCGAGACGCTGATCGACGAAACCCGGCCGTGGTCGTGGTGGGCGGATCGACTGGGTGTGCCGCGTCTCACGTTCTTCGCGGTGCTCGGGGCGATCCTCGCTCGCGGCGGCCAGTACGCGGAGGTGTTCCAGGTCTTCCGGCCCGGCTTCGACCTGTACGCCGAGCTCACGGCCGCCCGCGAGGAGCGTGGCTACGAGCCGGTGCGCGTCACCGACCTGTATCCGGACGCCGAGCCGTGTCTTCGCGAGCTGCTGTCAGCCGGCTACCGTGTCGCGGTGGCGGCGAACCAGCCGGCGACGACGGAGGCCGTGGTGCGAGCGCTCGACCTGCCCCTGGACCTGGTCGCGTCGTCCGAGTCGTGGGGGGTGGCCAAGCCCGACGACGCGTTCTTCGAGCGGATCGTGGCCGAGCTCGGCGTTCCGGCCGATCGGATCGCCTATGTCGGCGATCGCCTGGACAACGACGTCCGGCCGGCGGTCCGAGCGGGCATGGTCGCGGTGTTCATCCGCCGCGGCCCGTGGGGCTGGATCGTGCCCGGCCGTGCGGACCCGCCCGAGGCGACGATCACGATCAACTCGCTGGCCGAGCTTCCGGGGGCGCTCGCCGCCCTCCGCTGACGGCGGGCCCCCCACGGGGCCGCCTACGCGCGAACGGGTTCCTTCTGCCGGCCGAACAGCTTGAACGGCTGCTTGGGCGAGGGGTTCGCCGGCGTCCCCAGAACCCGGTCGGCGAGGGCGTCGAAGTCCTCGGTGATCCGCTCGCGGGGGAACATCTCGACGATCGTGCGGCCCTCGTTGGCGGCTCGCACGAACAGCATGCCGCCCGACCGGATCAGGGCCAGCGCCGGCATGCCGACGGTTCGCTCCATGTCGGCGACGGAGACACCACTGTTGGCGCGGTTCACGACCATCGCCAGGCGCTCGCGGAGACCGAGCTCCACGGCCACGTCGCGGAACTGGACCGCGGCGCGGATCGCCGGCACATCCGGGGTGACCGGGACGAGGATCTGGTCGGACTGGTCGAAGACGACCTGGTTGAGCTCGCTGTACGACGGGTGGAGGTCGATCACGAGGTAGTCGAATCCGCGGCGCGCTGCGGACGTCGCATCGGCGACGCGCTCGGGATCGATGTTCTCGGTGTGGATCGGGTTCGAGGTGAGGGCCACGACCTTCATACCCGACGCATGCTCGACGGCAATCTCGACGAGCGACTCGCTCGGGCCGCCGTCGGCATGGTCGCGCCAGGAGTCGGCGAGGGTGCGCACCTGCTCCAGACCCAGCGACGTGGTCACGTGACCGGTCACGACATCCGCGTCGATCAGGAGCACCTTCTGGTCCTTGCGGACGGCCAGCGCCGCGGCGAGGTTCGTGGCGATCGTGGTCTTGCCCACGCCGCCCTTGGGGTTGAACACGGTGACGACCGAGGCCCGCCGAGCCCAGTCGCCGGTGTGGAAGCCATCGCCGCCCTGGAGCACCGGGCCGCTGCCGTCGTCGACGGTCTGCGAGCGGATGCACATCGCCTCGACCCGCCATCGCAGGGACTCGGCGGAATACGGGCGCGTGAAGTACTCGTCGTCGACGCCTGTGCGGCTGGACGTCGGCGACAGGCGCTCCAGGGTCCGCGCGGTGACGACCATCAGGGCCGGGATGGCCCGCCCTTCGTCGTGGAGCAGCGAGTAGTACTCGAGCGAGGTGTCGAAGTCGGTCTCGCCGTCGAGGATCGCGACCGCAACGTCGCGGCGGCTCCCGAGCAGGGCCTCGAGCTCGTCCGGCCGGGCGACCGCGACAGGCTCGAAACCGGCGTCGCGCAGCTCGGCGATCACCGGACCGCGCTCGCTGTTCGGCAGTGCGACGACGACGGCAGGACGGGCCATGACCCTTGCTCCTCGCTCGACCCGGAAGGTCGCCTAGCCCTCGGTCTCGGGATCGTGGGCGCTGACGTGGACGACGCCGTCTTCGGCGCCGGTCACGCGAGCCTGGAACCCGGGGAGGGTGGGGACGCTGTCACGGATCGCGAAGTCTCGACGGTGGGTGACGGTGAAGACGAACTCGCCCTCCGGGCCGGAGGTGACGCCCACGGCCTGGACGGCCTCGAGACGGCCCAGATGGCGCTTGAAGCTGGCGATGCTCGCAACCGACACGAGTCCGGTGACGACCACGCGGGTCGTCGTCGTCTCGGTTGGATCCGCTTCGGGCTCGGTGGCGACGAGATCCGCGAGGCGGGCGGCCAGGGCGTCGTCGCCGATGACCGGGATCTCCTCGAGCTCGTCGGATCCGTCGGCGACGGCGAACGCGTCGCCCTCCGGCAGGTCTCCGGAGAGGGCAAGCGCTGCGAGGCGGGGATCGATCTCGCCCTCAGCATCCCGATCGCCATCGGCGGTCGGATCGACCTCGGCGCCGGATGCATCGGTCTCGGTGGTGGCGTCGGTCTCTACCGTCGCCTCGGCGACGTCGCTCTCGACGGCAGGCTCCGCATCGTCGACCGTCTGGGCGACCGGCTCGAGGTTGACCGTCTCGGCGACCGGCTCGACGTCGACCGTCTCGACGACCGCGTCGGTCTCGACGGTCTCGGCGGTCTCGACGGCCGCGTCGGCCTCGACGGCCGCGTCGGTCTCGACGGTCTCGACGGCCGCGTCGGTCTCGAGGGTCGCGACGGCCGCGTCGGCCTCGACGGCATCCTCGGCGACGGGCCCGACATCGAGCGTGTCGACGACGGCCTCCACCTCGGCGACGTCGTCGGCCTCGTCCATCACCGGAACGGCGACCTCGGGGACCGCGACTTCGGCCACGGGGACGGCCGACAGCGCGACGGGCGCGTCGTCGTCGTCGACCGCAAACGGGGTCGGCTCCGGAAGGTGCTCCGCCATCGATGCGAAGCGGGTGGGATCCTCCTCGGCGAGCAGGCGCTCGAAGAAGTCGGCCATCTCGGACTCGAATGCGGCGACCGCGCCTTGGACGCGCTCGATGCGACGCTCGATTCGAGCAGCGTGCGCGTCGAGCTCCCGCTCGAGGTCCTGCTTCCGGCCGCTGATCCGGTTCTCGGTCTCCTCGCGGATCCGAGCGATCTCGGCCTTGGACCATTCGCGAATCGCTGCCACGTCCTCGTCCGCGTTGCGCCGTAGCGCAGCCGCGTCGTCCGCGGACCGGCCGTGGATCTCTTCGACGTGGGTCTTCGCCTCGGCCTGGAACCTGCCCAGGCTTTCCTCGCGCGCCGTTTCGGCGGCGGCCTGCATGGCCTTGGTCAGCTCGGCGAGGAACTTGCTGGGACGGGCCCGGGCAACCTTGGCGGCCGCGGGTGCGGGAGCGACCGGGGCCGGATCGGCAGGAGCCGGATCGGACGTCGCCTCGACCGTCGGCACGGGCTCGCTCCACGTGGTGCCATCGGCCACGACGGAATCCGACTCGGAGGTCTCGGTCTCGGCCGTCTCGAGGGATTCGCCGGTCGCCCAGCCATCGGCTGCGGCGGCCATCTCGTCGGTCGTCGTCTCGTCTTCGTTCTGGGGCCGCTGATCGGAGTTCCAGGGGAGCCGGAATCCAGGTCGCGCGTCAGTCGTCGCCATGGTGCGTGATGTCCTCTCGGGGTAGGCGGATTGCGGGTCCGGGGCGTGTCGACATGCTGGCAGCCGTGGATGGTGCGGTGCAGTCCGCTAGAGGTACCACCGGTCTGACCCGGTGGTACCGGCGGTGCACTCCGCTCCCGAGTCGTTGCGGGAGCGCAACGGCGGCGATGGGTGCGGGGAGGTTTGGGTCGGCGGCGCTACGATTAGCCGGATGCCGCCCATCGCGACGCTCAGCGGAAACGCCAGGACACGCCGGCCGCTGCCCGTCCTCGGCTTCGACGGCCGAGCCGGACTGGCCGACGAGAGCGGTCGCGCACTGCGCGATCTCCGGATCTCCGTCACCGACCGCTGCAACTTCCGTTGCACGTACTGCATGCCGCGCGAGGTATTCGGACGCGACTACGCGTTCCTGCCGCGGTCCGAGGTGTTGACGTTCGAGGAGATCGAGCGGGTCGGCCGCGTGACCACCGGCCTCGGCGTGGAGAAGCTGCGCATCACCGGCGGCGAGCCGCTCGTGCGCCGGGACCTGCCGGTGCTGGTCCGGATGCTGGCGAACCTTCGAACCACCGACGGTCGACCGCTCGACCTGACCCTGACCACGAACGGATCTGCGTTGCGCACGCTGGCGCCGGCGCTGGCCGACGCCGGGCTCCGCAGGGTCACGGTGAGCCTGGACTCCCTGGACGACGCGGTGTTCCGGGAGATGAACGGCGTGGACTTCCCGGTCGACCGCGTGCTTGACGGGATCGAGGCTGCACGCGAAGCCGGGCTCTCGCCGATCAAGGTCAACATGGTCGTCAAGCGTGGCCTCAATGAGGCGAGCATCCTGCCCATGGCCCGCTGGGGTCGCGACGCGGGCGTGACGGTGCGCTTCATCGAGTACATGGACGTGGGCCACACGAATGGCTGGCGCCTGGACGATGTCGTGCCGGCTCGTGAGATCGTGGCCGCGATCGCGGATGAGCTTCCCATCGAGGCGGCCGAAGCCGGCTATCGCGGCGAGGTTGCCGAGCGCTGGCGCTACCTCGACGGCGAGGGCGAGGTGGGCGTGATCGCGTCCGTCAGCCAGCCGTTCTGCGGAGACTGCACCCGCGCCCGCCTGTCGGCGGATGGTCAGCTCTACACGTGCCTGTTCGCGACCGAGGGCCATGACCTGCGTCCGCTCCTCCGGGGAGGCTCGACCGACGACGACCTGGCCGACGCCATGACGGCGATCTGGCGTCGACGCGACGATCGCTACAGCGAACTGCGGTCGGAGGCGACGGCCGACCTGCCCCGTGCGGAGATGTTCGCGCTCGGCGGTTGAGCGCTTACACCCAGGGGACGTCGAGGGCTGCATCCACAGCTTGTCCACAGCGGTGCAGAACTCGTGGACAGCGACGAAGCCCGCACCCCGCGATTCGTGGATAACCGCGTTGACCCCCGACACCCCTCGCCCATAACGTAGGTCTTGCCCGAAGGGGCCGACAGAGGACCGAGGAACCGAGATCACATCAAGGATCCTCGTCCCGGAGCCGAGATCACATCAAGGCTTCGGCGGACGCGGCGGAGATCGCATCAATGTCGCCCGCTCTCACGGTCGCTTCGGGCGCTTCATTGCCCGAATTCGGATGGCCCCTCCCGGCTGTCCGCGGGTCTTCGCCCGGTGGGACGTGACCGGCATCCCGGTGTCGGTACTCCCGCCGGGCGATCGACTGTCCGGGCCCCCAAATCGCTGATGGCCACCCGCGCGAGCGCGCGCGGGCGATCGCCGCCGCGTACGATCGCGACATGGCCAGCACCGACCCGCCCAGCCGGCCCATCGCGCCCGCCGAGCAGCCGGCGCGCCTCACCGCCCTCGTGGCGGCGGTCCGGTCGCGGACCGACCTCGTGCCGCAAGCGGCCGTTGTCCTCGGGTCGGGTCTGGGCGGCCTCGCCGACGAGGTCGCCGATTCCATCGCCATTCCGTTCGAGGACCTGCCGGGATGGCCGGTGGCGACTGCACCCGGCCATGCCGGCCGGCTGCTGCTCGGCGTCCTGGACGGCGTACCGGTCGCCCTCCTCCAGGGCCGGTTCCACCTCTACGAGGGCAACGACCCGGGGCTCGTGGTGGAGCCGGTCCTCCTGTGCCGGCGCCTGGGTGCCGCCGTGCTCGTGCTCACGAACGCGGCGGGTGGGATCGATCCCGCGTTCGGGCCCGGGACGCTGATGGTGATCCGGGACCACCTCAACCTGACCGGGCGGACGCCGCTCCTGGGCGCCAACGCGGACGAGATCGGACCGCGATTCCCGGATCTCACCGATGCCTGGTCACCGCGGCTTCGCGAGCGACTCCATGCGGCCGGCCGTGCGGAGAGCGTGGAGCTGGCGGAGGGCGTCTACGCGGGACTCCTGGGGCCGCAATACGAGACGCCGGCCGAGGTGCGGATGCTGCGCGGGCTGGGGGCCGACGCGGTCGGCATGTCGACGGTGCTCGAATGCATCGCCGCGCGTTGGGCCGGCCTCGAGGTGTGCGGTGTCTCCCTGATCACCAACGCCGGTGCCGGCTACACGGGTGAGCCGCTGACCCACGAGGAAGTCCTGGCGGCCGGCAATGCCGCCGGGCCGCACCTGGCCCGCGTGGTCCGGCGCTTCCTGTCCGAGCTGACGGCGGCCTGAGCGAGGTCGCCGTCAGGCGTCGAGGCGCCTCGATGGAGCGTCGGCGGTGGCACGGTCGACGGACGGATCGGTCCCGGGCGACGCGCACACGTAGTAGCGGAGCGGCGTGCGGCCGGTGTTCTCGACGCGATGGGGGAGTCCCGGTGCGATCCGGATGCCCTTGAGCGGCTCGAGCGTCTCCACCTCGGGGCCAACCGTCACGATCCCTCGGCCCTCGAACACGACCAGCGCGTGCTCCGCGTCGGGATGCCGATGCCACTCGGAGCTCACGCCGGGATCCAGGATCAGCTCGCTGACGGTGAAGGTGGCACTCCCGAAGTCTCCCGGCCGCACGAGCAGCCGGCGGGTGATCCCGGCCGCCTCCGCGTCGACGACGTGAGCTTCCTCGCTGCGGCGAACAGGCTCTGAATCGTCGTCCCAGCGCCGGAGCATCGTTCCGACCCGACGTGGATCGGGATCCGTCGCGGCGAGCAGCGCCAGGGCATCCACCTGGCCCTCGTTCCGGACCAGGTGGTACTCCGCCGGTGCCTCGTACAGCACGTCGCCGGGGTCGACGACGACCCGTCGCTCCAGGTTCTCGCCGTGCTCGAACACGATCTGGCCGCCGGCCAGGTACACGATCGTCTCGACGCCGTGCCGATGCGGCCCGATCTCGGCGCCCGGCGGGATGCGGTCGAACTGGAGGCGGATGGTCAACGGACTGGGAGCCGGCTCCTCACCGGGCAAGTCTAGCGACGACCGCCGTTCGGTCCCGGCAGTGATCGCGTCGTGCGGTCAGCCACCCAGACCGAGTCGCGTCGCGATCGTGGCAGCTTCCACCCGACCCGCAACGCCGAGCTTGCCCAGGATGTGCGAGACGTGGACGCCGGCCGTGCTCTCGCTGATGAAGAGCTCGTCGGCGATCTGCCGGTTCGTGCGACCCGACGCGACGAGGCGCAGGACCTCGATCTCGCGTGTCGTCAGTCCGTAGGTGGCCAGGGCGCCGTCGGTCGCGTCCGGCGGCGCCACGTCCGGCGCCGGGGCCGCGTCGCTGACCGATGCCAGCGGGATCCGGGCACGAGCGGCGAGGCCCTCGACCGCCTCGCGAAGCGGTCGCGCCTCGAGGCTCTCGGCGATCCCGAGCGCCTCCACCAGGCGGGCGACGATCGTCGATCGATCGGCGCGGGCGGCGAGCAGCGCCTCCGCCTCCCGGTACCGCGCATAGGCCACCCGGTATGGGGACGGTAGCCGGGCCGCGGCCTCGGCGGCACGATCCCAGGCCGCGGGATCCGAGATCCCGGCCGCCCGTCCGGCCTCCGCACGGGCCAGGACGACGCCGATCTCGACAGTCCGGCGAAGCGATGCTTCGAGCTCGTCCAGCGCAATCCCCTCGACCCGCGCGAGGATCGCGGCCACCCGGTCCCGGGCAGTGGCCAGGGCCGCCTCGTCGCGCGCAGCGCGGCCGCGCTCGGCGAGGTCCGCTTCGATCCGGAGCGCGGCGCCAAGGACAGAGGCGAGCGCGCGCTGATCCTCGAGCGTGGCCAGCATCTCCACGGCCTCGTCGGCCACCTGGCGACCGGTCTCCAGGTCCCCCGTCCACGACGCCAGCTCCATCCCCACGACCGCCATCGGCGCGTTGAACTGGGCCTCCACGCCTTCGCCCAATGCATCGGCCGCCACGCGGAGCGAGTTCGCGCCGGCCTCGAACAGCCCGCGGTTCACCTGGAGCTGAGCGAGGACCTGGTGGGTGAAGATCCGGCCGTTCCCCACCGCCACCGGCACCACCTCCTGCACGAGCCGGGTCGCCTCGTCCCAGCGACCAAGGTCGGTGAGCGCTGCGGCGGCGTTCATCTGGACGAAGGCGCCGTAGGTCACGCCCAGACCCAGCGCCCGCAGACGGGCCACGCCCTCCAGGGACACCCGGCACGATTCGTCCAACCGGCCGGCCATGTCGAGCACCGTGGACAGGCAGGCGTACCCGCGGCCCAGGTCGTCCCAGTCGTGGACCTCCTCGGCAACCGAAATCGCCTCGCGGATGAGGTCGATCCCGCCATCGAGGTCGCCCAAATAGCCCATGTCGACCCCGACCGTGGTCAGCGCGTGCCCCTCGATCTGTCGATTCCCGGTTTCCCGGGCCATCGCCAGCGCCTCGCGTGCAAAGCCAATCGACTCGCGGTGGCGGGCGGCGAGCATCAGGACCTGGCCATAGCCTGCCAGGACGCGCGCGCGATCGGCCGTCGGTGGTTCGGCGGGGACCAGCTCGACGGCGTGTCGATAGCTGTCGAGCGATCGGTCGATCTCTCCCGACGTCCAGAACGCACGCCCGAGCCGCTCCGAGAGCAGACCGGCCCGGACCGGTTCGGCAACCGGATCGATGATCGAGAGCGCTTCCCGAAGCAGGCTGACCGCCTGTTCGAACGAGCCAGCCAGCTGTGCGGCCTGTGCCGTCATCCGCATCAGCTCCGGGCGGTCCATCGCGGCCAACTCGGTGGCCCCGTGGACGACATCCCACAGCTCCAGCGCTCGCTCGTACTGGCGGAGCGCTTCGGCATAGGCGGCGCCGCGCATCGCGGCCTTCCCCGCTTCGATCGACGCCTGGAAGGCCCGTGGCTGCTCGCGCGCCTCCGACCAGTGGTGCGCAATCTCGGCCAGGCGCCCGGCCTCGTCGCGACCGGGTCCGCGTCCCTCGCGCTCGAGGATCTCCGCGATCGCCACGTGGAGGCGACGCCGCTGACCGGGGAGGACGGTCTCCGCGGCCGCCTCACCGATCAGGGCGTGTCGAAAGGCGTACCACTCGGAGACGGCATCGTCCTCGGTGACCAGAAGCTGGCCGGTCGTGGCCTCCTCGAGCGCCTCGAGGAGCTCGTGCTCGGTGAGACCGGCGACCTCCGCCAGGAGGTCGTGCTCGACCCGCCGGCCGGCGATCGCGGCCACGCCCAGGACGCGCAGGGTTCCCTCGGAGACGTGGGCGAGCCGCGCGGCGAGGACCTCGCGCAGGGTCGGTGGCAGGCGCCGCGTGTGAGCGCCGGCGGCCAGGAGCTCCTCAGCGAAGAATGGGTTGCCATCGGAGCGCTCGTAGACCGCCTCCACGAGGCTGGGGGCCGGGGACTGGCCGAGGATGGCCGCCACCTGGCGGACGACGTCGTCGCGGCTCAGGCGCGCGAGGTCGATCCGCTCCACGGCGGGCATGCGGTCGATCTCGGCCAGCCAGAACAGGAGCGGGTGCCGGCGATGGAGCTCGTCGCTGCGGAAGGTCGCGACGAGCAGGAGCCGCTCGCTCTGGACGTTGCGGACGAGGAAGGCGAGCAGCTCCCGGGTGGAGTCGTCGGCCCAGTGGAGGTCCTCGATCGCGAGCACGATCGGGCGGTCCACGGCCAGGTGGCGAAGGAGGTCCAGGACGGCTTCATAGAGGCGGCTGCGGGCCCATTCGGGGCGGAGCTCGGCGGCAGCGACGGGGACGAGACCGGTTCCCGCGATGAGCCCCAGATCGGCGGCGACGGTTCGCAACGCGTCGCCAGCCCCGGGCGGCAGGGCGTGCGGCGGGCGGTCGTCGGCCGGCGCATGGGAGCCTCGCGGGTCGGACGAGCGATCGGCGAGATCGCGCATCAACGGGCGGAGGGCTTCCACCAGCGGGCCGAACGGCAGCGATCCCTCGCCGAGGCCGATGCAGCCCCCGAGAAGGACGAGCGCCCCGATTGCTTCGGCCCGGTCGCGAAGCGCTCCCAGGAGGCGGGTCTTGCCCACCCCGGCTTCGCCGCCGATGAGGACGGCCCGTGGCCGTCCACTGACCGCGTCATCGAGGGCACGTGCCAGCTGCTCGAGCTCGGCCTCTCGCCCGATGAGCTCGGGACTGACGATCCTGCCGGCCATGGACTCGATCATACGAGCCCGGCGCGTTGCCTCCGTCTGGTCGGGAATGGTCTCGGGCGCGAGGGTCAACGCGCGATCTGGATCAGTCCCCGACGCCCCCCGACGCCCTGCTCGGCCGTCCACAGCCGGTTGATCAGGCTCCAGCGCGGGCTGGGGCTGGCTGCATCGCGAGCCCGACGAGCGAGCCGCTCCATCTCCGCGGCTGCCTGGAGCTCTTCCATGTGGATCCTCACCAGCTGCTTGTCGTCTGTCAGCATCTCCGTCGCCGTCCTTCCGTCTCGTCCTCGCCAGCAGGATCGCTGTCGTGGATCAAACGTAGGGCTCAAGGCCCGACCGGCACATCAGGCGTTCTCCGACGGCTCGGACCTGCGCAGCCTTCATTCCTCGCGGACGACCCTTTACGCGTGGGTCACCGAGCCGGCCCGACCCTTTAC
>DATBLH010000079.1:0-3654 GCA_036555445.1 Candidatus Limnocylindrales bacterium | reverse complement strand
AACGGCAAGCTGCGCGATCGAATCACGGTACCCGTCGGGATCGCCGCCGCCGACCTGGAGCGGGTGGCGCTGGAGCGCCCCAAGATCGCTGCGCTGCTGGCGGGTCGGACCCCGGAGCGCGTCGTCCATGCCGGCGGCCGGTTGCTCAACGTCGTCGTCCGCGATTGACAGATGGCCGTTGACGCGGATGTCGAGCGACTGCTGGAGCCCCATTCGGAGTCTGTCGCCGCCGCGGCGCGTGCCGTCCGTGACCTGATCCGCGAGGAGATGCCCGCGGCGACAGAATCGGTGGACTTCGGGAACAAGCTCGTTGCATTCGGCTGGTCGATGAAGATGCGCGACCTGCTGTTCGCGGTCATCCCGCACACCGCCCATGTCAACCTCCAGCTCGCCGACGGCGCCGAGCTCGCGGACCCGACCGGGATCGTGGAGGGCACCGGCAAGCGGATCCGGCACATCAAGGTCCGCTCCGTCGAGCAGGCGAACAGCGAGCCAGTCCGCGCCCTCGTCAGAGCCGAACTCGAGCGACGACCGCAGGGCCGAGCGCCATCAGGCCCGGGAGCTCAGGGCAGACGGCCGCCAGACTGAACAGTCCCCCAGATATCAGCGGGAACGGCCGATGGTCCGAGTCCCCGATCACACCGGAAGGCGTTGCCTGAAGCGCGAGACGAACCCACCGCGGTGGTCGCGCACGATCTCCCGAGCGGCGTTCCGCCCGGCCGCGGCCATCACGCCGCCGCCCGGATGGGTCCCGGCCGAGCACAGGTAGAGACCCTCGATCGGCGAGCGGTAGTCGGCATAGCCGGGTAGCGGCCGCCACGAGAACAGCTGGTCCAGGCTGAGATCACCATGGTGGATACAACCGCCGACCAGCCCGTACTCGCGCTCCATCTCCCACGGCCCGAGGACCTGTCGGTGCTCGATCGAGCCGGCAACGTTCGGGGCGAGCGAGGTGAGCTCCGCGACCACCCGATCGGCGAACGCCTCCACCTCCGTCTCGTGGCCGGGCTCGGCCCAGCTGGCGGGCACGTACTGCGCGAAGCAGTGGAGGATGTGCTTGCCGGGTGGGGCGATCGAGTCGTCGTAGATCGTGGGGATCACGACCTCGCTGTACGGGCGTGCCGAGGGTCGCCCGTCCTTGGCGTCGTCCCAGGCCCGCTCGAGATAGGCCATCGAATGGCACAGCTCGATCGTTCCCGAGTGCTGCGGACCGGGCGAGGTGCCCGGATAGGCGGTGAAGTTCGGCAGCTCACCGACCGCGAGGTTGATCTTCACCGTCCCGCTCCGTGACCGGAACCGGCGCGCCGCAGCCACCACGTCGTTCGGCAGCGCGGACGACTCGACGAGCTCGAGCAGGGTCGTCTGCGGGTGGATGGCCGAGACGACCACCGGTGCACGGAGCTCCTCGCCGGAGGCTAGGACCGCGCCGACCGCGCGGGATCCCTCGACCAGCACCCGGGCCACGGGCGCGTCGGTCCGGATCTCCACCCCGCGTTCGCGCGCGGCCGCGGCGAGGGCTTCGGACACCGTCCCCATCCCGCCCCGGACCACGCCCCATGCGCCGAGATGGCCGTTGACCTCGCCCATCCAGTGATGAAGCAGGACGTACGCGGTACCGGGCGTGTACGGCCCGGCCCAGGCGCCGATCGCCCCCTGGCTGCAGAGCGCGGTCTTGACCTCGTCCGACTCGAACCAGTCGTCGAGCATGTCCGCCGTGGACTGGGTCATCAACCTGACCAGCTCACCCACGCCCTTGGCGCCCAGGCCCCGGAAGCGCCAGGCCAGTCCGGCCTGGCCGGTCAGGTCGGCCGGTCGGCGGGATCCGACCCTGGGCGGCGTCGTGGTGAGCAGGGGCCGGAGCAGGTATGCCATCCGCGACAGGTAGTCGTCGAACGCGGCGTACGCCCGCGCGTCGTGCCCGGAGAAGCGGCCGAACTCCCGGGCGTTGCGCTCGGCGTCGGACCACACCATGAGGTGCCGGCCGTCGGGGAATGGCACGAAGTAGTCCGGGCTCATCTCCCACACCTGGTAGCCGTGGCGCGCGAGGTCGAGCTCCCGGACGACCTCGGGCAGGAGCAGGCTCACGACATACGAGAGGGTCGAGACGCGATAGCCCGGCCAGGGCGATTCGGTCACTGCCGCCCCACCCACCACGGCCCGGCGCTCGAGGACGAGCGTGCGCATCCCGGCGCGCCCGAGATAGGCGGCGCAGGCCAGGCCGTTGTGGCCCCCGCCGACCACGATCGCGTCCCAGGCTTCGGCGGTCACAAGAACCCTCTCGCTCGTTCCTCGCCTGTGCGGAACTCTACCCAGTCGCGGCCTCGGCGCGACCGGGGTCTTGACGCCCGTAAGATCGCGATATATCGTGATCGCGCGCCATGTAGCGCCACACGACAAGGGACCGATCCCAATGCTCGACCGTCACGACCGCCAGCGACAGCGTCGCACCCACCACCGCGAACCGGGTCTCGACCGCCCCGGCCATTGGTTCCGGGACAGCTTCGATCCGCTCCGGATGGGCCGCGCGTCCGTCCGCCGCGGAGATGTCCGGCCGGCCATCCTGGCCGCCCTCCAGGAGTCGTCGATGCACGGCTACCAGGTGATCCAGGAGCTCGAGGCGCGGAGCGGCGGCCGCTGGCGACCGAGCGCCGGCTCCGTCTACCCCACCCTCCAGCAGCTCGAGGACCAGGGGCTCGTCCAGAGCGAGGAGGTGGACGGCCGACGGACGTACACCCTCACCGACGAGGGTCGCAAGGTCGCCGTGGCAACACCGGCCGGCCGTCACCCGTGGTTCGACCCGGACGCCGGCCGCGACGCGATCGAGATCCGCGAGACGGCCTTCCAGCTCGTGGGCGCCGCGATCCAGGTGAGCCGGATGGGCTCGCCCGAGGCAAAGCGCCGAGCACGCGACATCCTGGTCGACAGCCGCCGGCGCATGTACCGTCTGCTGGCCGACGACGAGGCCGATACCGCGGCGCCGGACGACGGGTCGGAGACGATCGGAGGCGACGCGTGACGGACCGCGAACGGAGTTCCGATTCGGTCATCGAGGCGCGCGGCCTCACCAAGCGGTTCGGTGAGCTCGAGGCGGTCAAGGGCATCGATCTCGACGTCCACCGCGGCGAGATCTTCGGCTTCCTCGGCCCCAACGGGGCCGGCAAGTCGACGACGATCAACATCCTGTGCACGCTGATGCGACCGACGGCCGGCGAAGCGAGCGTCGCCGGCTTCGACGTCGACCGCCACCCTGCCGATGTCCGGGCCCGGATCGGGCTCGTGTTCCAGGACCCGTCACTCGACGCCCAGCTCACCGCACGCGAGAACCTGGAGTTCCACGCCTTCGTGTACTCGGTGCCGGCCGCGGAGCGAGCGGCGAGGATCGCCCAGGTGCTCGAGATGGTCGAGCTCACCGATCGCGCCAACTCGATCGTGATGACCTTCTCGGGCGGCATGAAGCGCCGGCTCGAGATTGCGCGAGGCTTCCTGCACACGCCCAAGATCCTGTTTCTCGACGAGCCGACGCTTGGCCTGGATCCCCAGAGTCGCAATCAGCTATGGACCCACGTCAAGCAGTTGAACGAGACGGAAGGTGTGACGGTGTTTCTGACCACGCACTACATGGACGAAGCAGAACGCGTGGCGCACCGGATTGCG
>DATBLH010000057.1:0-2064 GCA_036555445.1 Candidatus Limnocylindrales bacterium | reverse complement strand
CCTGTTCAGCCACCCGCGTTACGCCGCGGGCGCCGCCACGAACCCGGATCCCGAGGTGTTCGCCTACGCCGCCGCCCAGGTCAAGGTGATGCTCGAGGCAACGCACCGCCTCGACGGCGACAACTACGTCCTGTGGGGCGGCCGCGAGGGCTACGAGACGCTGCTCAATACGGATCTCGCTCGCGAAGAGGCCCAGCTCGCCCGCTTCCTCGCGATGGTCGCAGAGCACAAGCACCGGATCGGCTTCAAGGGCACCCTCCTGATCGAGCCCAAGCCCCAGGAGCCGACCAAGCATCAGTACGACTACGACGCCGCCACCGTCCACGGCTTCCTGGTCCGCCACGGGCTCGACGATGAGTACCGAGTCAACCTGGAGGTCAATCACGCAACCCTGGCCGGGCACAGCTTCCATCACGAGGTGGCCTACGCGATCACCCACGGCATCTTCGGCAGCGTGGACGCCAACCGGGGTGACTACCAGAACGGGTGGGACACCGACCAGTTCCCGAACTCCGTGGACGAGCTCTCCCTCGCCGTCTACGAGATCCTCCGCGGTGGTGGGTTCACGACCGGCGGCTTCAACTTCGATACCAAGCTCCGTCGCCAGAGCCTCGATCGCACGGACCTGTTCCATGCCCACGTGGGCGGCATCGACACGCTCGCCCGGGCGCTCCTCGTGGCAGCCGAGCTGATCGAGAGCCAGGCGCTCGAGCAGGCGCGTGATGCGCGATATGCCGGCTGGACCCAGGCGCTCGGGCGATCGATCCTGTCCGGCGAGGCGCTGTTCGAGATGCTCGCCGGTCGCGTGGAGACGGGCGAGATCGACCCGCAGCCTGTCTCGGGCCGGCAGGAATCGCTCGAGAACCGCGTCAACCAGGCGATCTGGAGCGCGGATCGATCCTGGATCGAGGAGGCGGCCGGGCGCTGACCCCGATGGCGTACGTCCTCGGGATCGACGTCTCGACCACTGCGACCAAGGCAGTCCTCGTCGACGAGACGGGGACCGTCGCCGGCATCGGCAGCGCTGAGTATCCGTACGACGTTCCCCGGCCGCTGTGGTCGGAGCAGGATCCCGGCCTCTGGTGGGATGGCACCCAGGCAGCGGTCCGAATGGTCTTCGAGCGGACACGAGCGACTGGGCCGGACATCGCCGCGGTCGGGCTGGCCGGACAGATGCACGGTGCGGTCCTGCTCGACGCCGATGGCGCGGTGCTCCGTCCGGCCATCCTGTGGAACGACCAGCGCACGGCAGCCGAGTGCGACGCGATCCGGGCAGCGCTGGGTCCGGAACGCCTGGTCGAGATCACCGGCAACGACGCGCTCACCGGATTCACCGCGCCGAAGCTGGTCTGGGTCCGCGAGCACGAGCGGGATGTGTGGCGCCGGGTCGCCCACCTCCTCCTGCCCAAGGACTACGTGCGCCTGCGCCTGACGGGCTCGTACGCGATGGACAAGGCGGATGGATCCGGGACGATCCTGTTCGATCTCGCACGTCGGAACTGGTCCGAGACGGTGGTGGCGGCCCTCGACATCGACATGGCCTGGCTGCCGCCAACCTTCGAGGGCCCCGTGACCACGGGTGTGGTGAGTGCAGAGGCCGCGACCGCAACCGGGCTGCGGGCCGGCACCCTGGTCGTCGCCGGCGGAGGCGACCAGGCCGCCAACGCGGTCGGGGTCGGTGCGGTCGAGGTGGGGACGATGGCGCTGTCCCTCGGCACGTCCGGGGTCGTGTTCGCGACCACGGACCGGCCGCTGTTCGAACCGCGGGGCCGCGTCCACGCGTTCTGCCACGCCGTCCCGGATCGCTGGCACCTGATGTCGGTGATGCTGTCGGCCGCCGGGAGCCTGCGCTGGTTCCGGGACGCGATCGCGCCGGGCGTGGAGTTCGGCGATCTCGTCGGACAGTCGGCGGGCGTGCCACCCGGCAGCGACGGCCTGCTGTTCCTCCCCTACCTCACCGGCGAGCGGAGCCCCCACCCCGATCCCCTCGCTCGCGGAGCGTTCGTCGGGCTGACCGTCGCCCACGATCGACGGCACCTGACGCGGGCCGTCATCGAGGGCGTG
>DATBLH010000053.1:0-6090 GCA_036555445.1 Candidatus Limnocylindrales bacterium | reverse complement strand
TCGATCGCCTCGGCCGGGCGCCCGGACAGCAGCGCCGTCTCCGCCAGCCCCCAGATCGGCGGCGACCAGCGAAGGAGCTCCGCCATGACCTCGGCCTCCTGGGCCGACGATCGCAACAGCGTGCGCGCCCGTTCGTAGTCGCCGCGGGCCATGGCCACGTAGCCCATCGCCCAGAGGCAGGTGATTCGCGCCGGCCGTCCGCCCCGGCCGTCGGCGAACGCTCGCTCGGCGATGTGGACCGCCTCGTCCCATCGGCCGGTGGCCCACATCACCACCGCCAGGCCGGCGGACATCTGGTGGTGCCACTCCCAGCGTTCCACGCGTTCGGCGTAATCGATGCCGTCGCGCAGCCACCGTTCGGCGCGCTGGTACTCCATGAGCTCCCAGGCCGCCGATCCGATGTAGTCGTACGCGCGGGCCACCTCCGACTCGATGCGCGCCTCGCTGCCCCGTCGCGCGGCTTCCTCGAGGGTCCTCCAGCCGTCGTCGATCCGGCGAGTGAACAGGCGTCCGAGACCGAGGGTGGCGAGGGCGTGCAGCTCGGTCTCCAGGTCGCCGGCCTCGGCCGCGACGGCCCGGCCCTGCTCGGCGTACTCGATCGATTCCTCGATCCGGAAGTCGAGGCAGTAGGCGAGGGCAAGACCGGCCAGGAGTCGGCCTTGGACCCGCCGCGCTGGCTCGTCGGTGCGATCCTCGACCTCCGCGAGGCCGGCCCGGAGCAGTTCCACGCGATCGTCCAGAACCTGGCCGAGCAGGTGACTCACCGCCGCGAGGGGCGGGACCACGGCCGCAGCCTCGACCACGGCTCCCACGTCCAGGTACAGCCGGCGCGCCGTTCCCAGCGCGGCGCGTGCGGTCTGGGCCTCGTCCACAGCCATCGCCACGAGCCCGAATTCCTGGAACACGCGGGCGCGCTCGCTGGGCGGTGTTCCGCTCGGCACGTGACGCGATGCCCGGCCAAGCAGTTCGAACGCCTCCCGGTGTGACGAGAGTGCCGCCGCCGCACGTCCCCCGGCGAGCGCCGTCCGATAGGCCTCGCCGGACTCGCCCGCCTGCTCGAAGTGGGCCGACAGGACGGCCGGCGCGAGGTCTCCGAGTGCTGTCGCCGTGCGAGCGACCCGGAGATGGAGGTTCCGCCGGCGTCGCGTCGGGATCTGGCCGTAGATGGTGTCGCGGATCGTGGCATGGCGGAAGTCGAACTGTCCGCCACTCGCCGGGACGAGGAAGAAGTAACGGACGAGCTCCTGGAGCGGAACCTCCAAGCGTTCCGGGGGCCGGTCCATGACCCGCGCCAGCCGCTCGGGGTCGAACGAGCGGCCGATGACCGCGCCGGTTTCGGCGACCGCACGCGCAGCACGGGAGCGCTCCGCGACACGACGCAGGATCGCCTCCTGGAGCGTCGCCGGGACGTCGGCCGCACGGATCTGGTCGGTCATGGTCGTTCCCGATGGAAGCGCACCGAGCAGCTCCTCCACGTGGAGCGGGATCCCGTCCGTCCGATCGTGGACAGCGGCAACCAGGTCAGCGGCCACCGGCTCGTCGAACGCGAGGATGGCGCGCGTCATCCGGCCGGTCTCCTCGGCGCTCAGCCGGTTCAACCGGGCCTCCTCGGCGATCCTCTGCGTGAGCAGCCTCGCTCGCCATTCACGCATCGGAACCCGCGGGTAGAGCTCGTCGCTGCGATAGGTCCCGACGACGATCGCCGGCCGCTCGCGCAGCCGGCCTGCGAGCGCGGCCAGGAGCTCCAGGCTCAGGTCGTCTGCCCAATGGAGGTCCTCGATCGCGATCAGCAGCGGCGTCGCCGCAAGGCCCGCCAACTGATCCACGACGTCGAGCACGAGGAGCCGACGCCGGCGATGCGCGTCCTGGTCGTCGGATGCGGCATCCGCCAGCCGCTCGAGCAGCTGGTCTCCGGCATCTCCGAAACGGCGGTCCCGCTTCATCGCGTGGGCGAGGTCGAGGAAAGGCCCGGCCGCGACCTCGCGGTCGCGCGGGAACGTCGACGCGTGGAGGACCCTGAAGGCGCGCTCCCGGGCCAGTCCTTCGATCTCGCCCAGCAGCCTGCTCTTGCCGATCCCTGCCTCTCCGGCGAGGAACAGCAACTCCCCGCGACCGCGGCGGGCCTCGGCGAGACGGCGATCGGCGAGTGCGAACAGATCGTCGCGCCCGACAAGCACCGGGCAAATCAGCGGCCCGACCGGCTCCACAGTCCGTCGAGTGTACGTCCCACCCGGTCGCCCTCTGCCCCTCGCGGTACGATCGTCCGAGCCGCACGGGAACAGCGCTTGCCCACCCTGCCCACGATCCGGAAGGCGCCCAAGGCGCTCCTCCACGACCACCTCGATGGCGGTCTCCGACCGGCCACGATCGTCGATCTGGCCCGCGAGTACGACTACCCGAATCTGCCCACCCAGGACCCGTCGGAGCTCGCCCGCTGGTTCACCCGCGGCGCCGACCGAAAGTCGCTCGAGCTGTACCTGGAGACGTTTGCCCACACGGTCGGTGTCCTCCAGGAACGGGACGCGATCATCCGCGTTGCTGCCGAGTGCGCTGAGGAACTCGCCGCCGATGGCATCGTCTATGCCGAGATCCGCTATGCGCCCGAGCTCTCGGTCGAGCGCGGACTGACCCTCGACGAGGTCGTCGAGGCGAACCTGGAGGGATTCCGGATCGGGTCTCAGCGGGCCGCCGCTGCCGGCCGGCCGATCACGATGAAGGTCCTCGTGACGGCGATGCGCCAGGCGGCGCGGTCACGCGAGATCGCCGAGCTCGCTGTGCGACACCGCGACGAAGGCGTGGTGGGGTTCGACATCGCCGGTCCCGAGGCCGGCTATCGGCCCACGCGACACCTCGACGCGTTCGAGTACGTGCGGCGGGAGAACTTCCACATCACGATCCATGCCGGCGAGTCGTTCGGGCTGCCGTCGATCTGGGAGGCACTCCAGTACTGCGGTGCCGAGCGCCTCGGTCACGGCGTCCGGATCGTCGACGACATCACCGTCCGCGACGATGGTTCGGTGGAGCTCGGTCGCCTCGCCGCCTATGTCCGGGATCGTCGCGTCCCGCTCGAGATGTGCCCGACGTCGAACGTCCATACCGGCGCAGCGTCGTCGATCGAGACCCATCCGATCGACCTCCTTCGCCGGCTGCGGTTCCGGGTGACCCTCAACACCGACAATCGATTGATGTCGAACGTCACGCTGAGCGGCGAGTTCGAGGCGCTCGATCGGGCCTTCGGAATCGGGCTGGGCGAGATGGAATGGCTGACGATCAACGCGATGAAATCGGCCTTCGCTCCGTTCGACGAACGGCTGCGGATCATCAGCGAGGTCGTCAAGCCCGGCTACGCGCACCTGCGCGCCGGTGAGACGCGGGTCGTCAACGCGATCGGCTGACTGCAAGGCGCGAGGCCCGCGATCCGACATAGGATCGTGGCCACCCACGGGACGCCATCACCAGAGGAGGGTCGACATGCGCGCGTTGCCGCTCCCATCCCCAACCCCGGGCTCGCGCCGCCGAACCGGCGCGGCACTGGCGGTTGCATTTCTCGCCCTCGCGGTGCTCGCACCCTCGGCTGCGGCGGAGACAGGTGTCCGCGTCCTTGCCGAGGGACTCGACAACCCCCGGGGCATCGCGATCGCGCCGACCGGCTCCATCTGGGTCGCCGAGGCCGGACGCGGCGGCAACGGCCCGTGCTTTCCGGGCCCCGAGGGTGACGACGTCTGCCTCGGCGACAGCGGGGCGATCACCCGCGTGTTCCGACGTGGTGGCTTCGAGCGCATCGTGACCGGGCTGCCATCGATTGCCGCACCGAACGGGAGCCAGGCGATCGGCCCCAGTGACGTCTCGTTCGGGACCACCGGTCATCTGTACGCGACCCAGGGACTCAGTGCGAACCCGGCGATCCGGGCCGGCCTGCCCGACTTCGCGGCAGCCACCGCCGGTCACCTGCTGCGGATTCACCGCGCCGCGCACACGTGGTCGTCAATCGCCGACGTCGCCGGCTTCGAGGCCGCCGAGAACCCGGACGGCGGCCTCCCCGACAGCAACCCGCAGGGACTCCTGGCCCGCGGCGGCGGCTGGACGGTTGCGGATGCCGGTGCCAATGCCCTGCTCCGGGTGAGCTCGGGTGGCTCGATCCGTGGCCTCGCCGTGTTCCCGGACCGGATGGCGGACGCACCGCCGTTCCTCGGTCTTCCGCCCGGTACCCAGATCCCGATGCAGGCCGTCCCGACGACCGTCGTGCGACGCGGTGACTCGTATTACGTCGGCCAGCTGACGGGTTTCCCGTTCCCGGTTGGTGCCGCCAGCGTGTGGCGCGTCCCGGCCGCGGGCGGAGAGCCCGAGGTCTGGGCCGACGGGTTCACGAACATCATCGACATCGCCCTCGGACCAAACGGCAGCCTGTACGTCCTCGAGATCGCGCACAACAGCCTGCTCTCGGGTGACCTCACCGGCGCCCTGTATCGGGTGGACCGCGAGGGCGGGAAGCACCTGTTGCTGACCGACCCGCTCCAGGCGCCCGGTGGGCTGGCCGTCGATCGAGACGGCAGCCTGCTGGTCACGAACTGCGGCGTGTGCCCGGGCGGCGGCCAGCTCCTGAGGGTCACCCCGTAGCACCGCCGAGTCTCGACCCCAAGCCCGAAACGGGAGCCCCGCCGGCTGGCGCGGGCTCCCGTTCGATTGCCCGGCCCTGGACCCGTCTGGGCGGCGGTCTCGGGTCGCCGTTCTGGCGCCTGTGGTCGGCGTCGGCGCTGTCCAATCTCTCGGACGGCATCTTCTGGATCGCGCTGCCGCTCCTCGCCGTCGCGCTGACCGACTCGCCCGCGCTGATTGCCGGTGTGACCGTGGCGTCGCGGTTGCCCTGGCTCCTGTTCTCGCTCGTCGCGGGTGCCCTCGCGGACCGGCTCGACCGCCGGCGGACGATGGTCATCGTCGATGTCGCCCGCTCCGTCACGCTCGGCAGCCTGGCGCTGGCGGTCGTGCTCGACGTTGCGTCGTTGCCGCTGATCTACGCGGTGGCGTTCGTGCTGGGCACGCTGGAAACCCTGTTCGATACCTCGGCCCAGTCGATCATGCCGAGCCTGGTCGAGCGCGATCAGCTGAGCCGGGCGAACGGACGACTGTACGCCGTCGAACTGACGATGAACCAGTTCGTGGGGCCGCCGGTCGGAGGGTTCCTCGCGGCGGTCGGGATCGCCACCGCGTTCGGGGCCGGGGCCATCGCCTACCTGGTCGGCGCGTTCGCGCTGCTCACGATCGCCGGCTCGTTCCGGGCCGTCCGCGAGGGACCGGCGCGACGCCTGGACCAGGAGATCGCCGAAGGACTCCGCTACCTCCTTCGGCACCGGGTGCTCCGAACCCTGGCGATGATGGTGGGCGGTGGCAACCTCGCGTTCTCGGCCGCCTTCGCCGTGTTCGTCCTGTACGCCGTCGCCCCGGGGCCGCTCGGTCTCGACGAGGTGGGCTTCGGAGTCCTGATGACCTCGCTCGCCGTGGGCAGCCTGGTTGGCTCGTTCCTGGCCGAGCGAATGGAGCGGCTGTTCGGGCGGGCGAACCTGCTCGTGGTCTCGGTGGTGATGATGGCCCTGGGTGCCGGCGTCCCCGCGTTCACCTCCAGTCCATTCGTGGTCGCGATCGCGTTCTTCGTCAGCGGCGTCGGCGTCGTCGCATGGAACGTGGTCACGGTGTCCCTGCGCCAGCGGATCGTCCCCGATCACCTGCTGGGGCGGCTCAACGCCAGCTATCGCCTCCTCGCCTGGGGAACCCAGCCGCTGGGCGCGATCCTCGGCGGCGTCATCGGGGAAGCGCTCGGCGTGCGTGCCGTGTTCATCGTGTCGGGTGTCCTGACGCTCCTGTGCCTCGTCGGACGCGTGGTGGTCACCGACGAGGCGATCGCGGCCGCCGAGGCCGAGTCCGAGGCAGCGCCGGCTCCCGCCGGTTGATCGCTCGAGGTCAGCCGACCGGGCTTGCCTCCCGCTCCGTGGTCTGCGTCGGGAGCTGCTCCAGCAGGGGCTCGGTCCACGTCCAGGCCGCGCCGTAGCGCGCACCGACCGCTCCGTGCCGGGCGGCCTCCACCCGGAGCGGCAG
>DATBLH010000006.1:0-7565 GCA_036555445.1 Candidatus Limnocylindrales bacterium | reverse complement strand
ACCGGGGCGCCGAGTGCGGCGAGACCGGCGAGGGCGTAGATCCGTCGCTCCCGGGTGGCCGAGTCGTCGGCGTAGGCGTCGTCCAGGTAGCCGCGCAGCTGGCCGATGTCGAACTGGCCGGCGGCCGCGATTGCGGCCAGGGCCGAAAGCTGGAGGTCGCTGCCGGCGTACGGAACGGGCGCGATCCCGCCGTCCGGAGTCTGATAGCGCCCGCCATCGAACTCGGATCCGGCCCCGACTCCATCAGGCGCGCCGTACTGCTCCGACAGGAGCGTGGTCGCTTCGGCAGACGCGAGCGCGCGCTCCAGGCGGGCACTGTCGCGACCGGCGATCTCCAGTAGCAGCGGCAGGTAGCGGCCCGCGCTGGCGTCGGAGATGACGAGGGTCGTGAGGCCCTCCCCTCCCCCGACCGGGCCCGCGGCGGCCAGGTTCACATAGCTCGTCCGTGTGCGCTCGAGGCGTGACTCGATGACGGCGAACGACCGTGTCAATCGATCCTGCAGCAGCGACGATCCGCTGCCGCTCTGCGCGGCGATGGTCACTGTGTGCGTGCCGCGGGCGAGCGGCGGTAGGGGAATCGTGACGTTCTCGAACGCATGGGCGGTGATAGCCCGGGCCGGGAGACCCAGGCTGTCCGAGCCCACCGAGATCCGCACCGAGGCACCCGGAGCCAGGGCCGAGCCATACGCCCGAACCTGGATCGACGGACGGTCGCCGACGAGATACTCGGGGGCGATCGAAGCGTCGACGAAGAACGGCAGCCCGACCGGGACGTCGATCGAGCCGGCACCGGCATGGAGGTCCGCCGTGATCGCCATGGCGGCGACGCGCCACGACGTCAGGTCGTCGGACAGGCGGAAGGTGGTCGAGCCGCGGCCGTCAGGTCCGGTGTCGATTGCCTCGAACAACAGCGCGTCGCGGAAGTCGGAGCGTTCGCCGTCGCCGCCGCCCGTGGTGTCGCCGCCTTCGCCGAATCCCTCACGCAGGACGCGATGGGAGGCGTAGTGGGTCAGGATCCCGCTCGAGACGGGCTGGTACAGGTCACCGAGCGGATCCGCGTCGAAGGCGCCGCCGATCTGGAACAGCTTCTCGTCCACGGCCTGGACGATGACCGTGGCCGCAACGGGCCTGCCGGCGCCATCGCGCGTCGCAACCTCGAGGTCGACCTGGTCACCGGGCGCATACCGTGGCCGATTCGTGGACAGCGAGACCTCGACGGAGCGGTCGGCGGCACGGAACCAGGGGCCGTACTCTCCGCCCTCCACATAGCTCGCACCGTTGAACCGGACGCCCGTGATCGCGAAGCTGGGCGGTGCCCATGGCGCAAACGTCGACAGGTAGCGAGGTGATCGCTGGACGGTCGCGGTTCGCAGCCCTCGCTGGGCGACGAAGAACAGATAGCGGTCGGCGGCGCGTGCGGGCCGGCCGTCGCGCAGTGTGAGGTCGATCCGATCGCCCACGCCGTAGCCCTGGGAGTCGTCCGCGGTCGGATCCGTGAGCTCCAGGGACGCGCCCTCGTTCGCCTCGAACGGGCGACCCGGACGGCTCGCGAAGGTGACTGCGCGGGCCGGGTGGCCGTCGGGATCGCCGACGCTGAGGCTGACCAGGTAGTCGTGACCCCGTCGCGAGTCGGGCACGGAGGCGACGAACGCGCCGGCCGAGTTGGTGCGGACGCGGACGACCCCCGCCGGCTGGTATCGCTCCTCGTACTCGTATTGCGGGACGACGCGCTTCTCGATGAAGTCGTAGGTCGTGCCGACCTGTGTCCGGATCAGGATGCCCTCGACGAAGCGGGCGGTGACGACGGCACCGCGGACGGGCGCTCCGCGCGGATCGAGCTCCCAGGGAGAACGGCCCGCAGCGAGCTCGGTCTCGAGTCGGTCACGAGCGACGAGGTGGACGCTACCCTGGACCCGGACCCGACCGGCCCGGATCGTCGACTGCGCGTCGATCATCCGGCTGCTCGGGAACACGATGAATTCGCGGCTGGCCGCACCGATCTCGCCTTCCTCGGCGCGGGCCGGGCTGACGGTCACGGACTGGTAGCTGAAGCCACCGTACTCGATCGCGTCCTCCTCGGCCCTCGCGATCGTTCGATGGCCGGCCACGCCGGCTGCATCGGTGGTCAGGCGGCCCACGACGGTGCCGTCGATGCGCAGCGGCACGCCGGGCACGGGCGTGCCCTCGAAGAAGGCTGCGCGCGCCGTGATCGCGATCCGGTCCCCTTCGAGATAGACGCGTCGGCCGGTCACGACATCGAGCCGATACGCGGGCTTGAGGATGCGGTCCACGCTCACTGCGGTGGATCCGATCACCTCCGTCCCGACCCGGAGCGCCAGCTCGTAGTAGCCCTCCGGCAGGTCGTTCAGGCGCACGGAGCCCGTGAACGCGCCGGTGGGTCCCGGTCGCAGGTGCAGCGCGGCGATGGACGGCGCAGTGGACGCGTCGCCGGCCACCAGCCGGACATCGACGGTCTCGGGCACGGCACCCGTGTCCCGGTTGCGCACGACGCCCCACACGTTGACGGTGTCGGTCCGCCGGTACAGCGTCCGGTCGGTGTGGAAGACGAGCCAGTAGCCCTCATTGCGGCTGGACCCGCCGAAGGACTCCGTCGGGTAGCCGTAGCCGCCGGCGCTTGCGGGCAGGAACGCCGAGCGACCGTTGGTCGCGGTCACGATCACGACCGGGGCGCAGGGCTCCGAACAACCGATCTCGGACTCACCCTTGAGAATGGCGGGGGTATTGGCAACGAGCAGTCCGTCACCGTCCGTCCGGCCGAGGAAGGCGCCATCGGCATCGACCCTCGCCCGCGCCAGCGGGCCCCGACTCACCAGGTCGTTGGCCCAGACCAGCATCCGGGTGCCGGAGACGGCGAGATAACCGGCGACATCGGTGACCTGGAGGACCGTCTGGATCGGGCGGACGGGAGACGGATGCTGGACCAGGTAGGAGCCCGCCGGCAGTGCCATCGGGAACCGGAACCAGAGTGATTCGCCGGTTCGCTGGAGCCGGGCTGTGAAGGCGGCCACGCGCCGGAGGCCGGCCGTGGGGACGAGATCGTCGCTCGACCAGCGCGCCCAGCGAGCCGATCCGCGCAGCGTTCGATAGGCATCAACTGCCGCGTCCAGGTCCGGCAGGCGATAGACCTCCATCCGGGCGCTCGTCGGCGGGGTGCGGTCGTCCTCGGTGAACGCCCACATGACGAGCGCTGGTCGAGGTGCGGTGGCCGCCTCGACGACGTCATCCGGGAACTGGAACGTGACCCGCGGCCGCGTCCCGGTCGCGGCGGTCTCGAACTGAAATCGGACGTCGTCGGCCAGGCTCTCGCCGGTTCCCGCGACCGCGACTCCCTTGGACACGGTCACGGTGTAGACCGTGGCCGGCTTCAGGCGATCCGGGACGAAGGCCAGGACGCGGCCGTGCTGCTCGAAGCGCCCGCTCGTTGCCGGTCGGATCGTCACGTGCGAGGCGGGATCCACGACACCATCCTGGTCGAACGTGATCTCGATCCCGGTGTCGAGCGGGACGTCGGTCTCGGTATCGCTCGGGAGCGTGGACACGACCTGAACGGACTGACGCGCCTGGAAGGCCCAGGTGTCGAGCGTGTTGCCACCGGGTCCGGCGAGGGTGAATCGATAGACCGCACCTGGCGTCAGCGGCTCGTTCGGGCGCAGCCTGACCGACGCTGCATCGGCCTCCGGCTGGACGGTGAACTCGAGGACGGGCTGGACCGTCAGGCGGGCAGCCAGCTCGGCCGCAGGGGTCCCGTCGAGGCTCGCGAGTCGGAAGTCGCTGTCGAGTGCGAGGACCGGGCCGGCGGCGCTGCCCGGGGTCAGCTCCGCCACGGGTTCATAGGCAAGGGTGGACGGGCGCTGGGTGGGCGAGGGCTCGGGTGAGCCCTGGCCGCTGGGCGATGCGCTGACGTTACGCGCGCTGGGCCCGACCGACGTACGCGGCTGCCACGGCATCGTGGTCGCCACGAGCGCGATCGCGACCACGGTCGCGACAGCGGCCACGGCGGCAGGCCATCGGAATCGCCGCGGGAGCGTCCACGGGACGCGACCTCGCGGACCCACCTCTGCGGCCGCGTGCTGCGGGTCCAGGTGATCCTCGGGAGCCGAACCCTGCGGCTGAACCGGGCCAGAACCGTTGTGCGTCATGTCGCTTCCCGTCCCAACGTTGCAGTGGTCGGATCGCCATCCCCTCGATGCGTCGCGACCGGTCACTGAACGTTTCGCAGAGCATGGTTGTTGCGGTCGCGGCTGCCCTGTCGGCGAGATGACACGGCGCCTGACATCCGCGTTCGACGTTCACTGGCCCCGCGGTGGCCTTGCCACCCGGTCGGACAATTCGCGTGCGGGATCGACACGGGCCCGCCGATTGAGGGGCGTCGGGATGGTGGATGGGGGCGTGACCGGTGGCGGCGGGCAGCCCGCGCCGCCAACCGACGACGGCACCGGCGCGCCACCGCGCCTGAACCCGTTCGCCTTCCCGTCCGACACGACCTTCCGGTTCCTGCTCCTGATCGCCGCGATCCTGGGCGTGAGCCTGTTCGCCTTCAACTGGCTGCACATCGACCTGTCCGACACGGAGCGGGAGGTCGCCCTCGTGGACGGGTGCATCACCGAGCAGCGGCTCGGTCTCAGCGCGGCCATCGATCCATCCGCGATCGACGCGGTCGCACGACGATTCAGCGACTGCGTGGCCGAGGTCTACCGGCCGCGCAGCGACTTCGTCGTTGCCGGCGTGGGGGTCCTGCTGGCGGCGGCCGTCGGCCTCTATCTCGCAGCGCCGGCCTGGCGTCGCCGCCGGGGCAGGCTCGTCCCGCTGACGGCGGAGGACGCTCCGCAGGTCCTCGAGCAGCTGGCGCGGCTGAGCACAGAAGCGGGCCTGGCCACCCCACCGGCCTTCGTCTGGAACCCGCTCGACCAGGGCGCCCGGGCCGTGGCGTTCGGTCGCCTGGGTCAGCGGGTGGTCGCGCTCACCGGGGGGCTCGTCGTCCTCTCCGCCACGGACCCGCCGGCATTCCGCGCGATCGTTCACCACGAGCTCGCCCACCTCCGCAACCGCGACATCGACGTCACCTACCTGACCGTCGCCGTGTGGCAGGCGTTCCTCGTGGTCGCGTTGCTGCCGTTCGCGGTGTCGGTCGCGCTGGTGGCGCCGTCGTCACCGGACACGGCGTTCCAGGTGAGCTGGCGGCTGGCGCTCCTGGCCGGTCTCGTCTATCTCACCCGGAACGCGGTGCTGCGCGCCCGCGAGGTCTACGCCGACGTCCGTGCATCGATCCACGAACCGGAGCTCCGTCGCGTCCTGGCGACCGCCGGCCCGGAACGCGGGAGCCGCCCCAGGCTCCTTCGGCTCCATCCCACGGCCGCCGAGCGGATCGCGGCGATCGACGACCCGGGGCGACTCCTCCGACTCGGCTGGCTCGAGGCATTCGGCGTCGGGATCGCCGCGACCGTGGCGTTCCAGGAGGTCGCGTCCCTGGTCGGCTTCTACATCCCCGTGGGCCTGACGACGATGTGGCTGGCCGCCCTCGTGTTCGCGCCGTTCGCCGCGGCAGTGGTCGCGATGGGCGCGTGGCGGGAGACCTTCCTCGCCCTCAGTCACGGTGCGACGCTGCGGCGCGTCGTTCCGCTCGGCCTCGCGCTGGGGGCCGGCTTCCTGATCGGCGACCGGGTGGCAATCTCCGGCCTGATCTTCGACGAGGACGCGATCCTCGGCACGGCCATCGTCGGCACCGACGCCATCTGGGCGCTCGTCGTTCTCGGCGCCCTCGTGCTGTTCGTTGGCTGGGTGGGCGCCGCCGCCTCGCTCTGGATCCCGGCCGCAACCCGGATGCGCTCCTCCTGGCCCACCTCGATCGCGGGCCTGGTTGCTGCGGGCGGGCTGCTCACCGTCGCGATGGGAGTGTTCGTCCTCGTCCGGGCCACGCGGCCGGCGCTCGGCTTCACCGACCTCCTGACCCGGCAGCAGCATGCCGAGGTCGCGGCCGTTGCCTGGGCCGGCACCCCGGAGCTGTGGCGGCTGGTCATGGACCCGATGGTCCTCACCTACATCGCCCAGCCAACGGTGACCCTGGCGCTCATCGGCGTCTGGGCGTTCCCCCTCGCGGCCGCGGCCTGGCTCCGGGGGATGCCGGCGGGCGTGGCGCCCCCGTGGGGGGCGCTCGACGGCACCGCAGCGACCCTGGCGATCCCGAGGTTGCACGTTCCGCGGGCCGCCGTGATCGGCGCGGTGGGTGGCGTCGCCGTATTCGCCCTGGGCCTCGTCCTTCGCCTCATCGCCCGCGCCGCCCTCCCGGACGCGACCCGCGATCGGGACGAGTTCGCCCTCGCGTTCTACTTCTGGAACGTGGGCCTCGGGGTCGTCGCGCAGGGGGTGGTGGCCGCGGTCGTTGCCGCATCCACGCCGCGTGCCCCCGCGCTCCACGGTCTCCTGGCCGCCACGCTCACGGGTGCCGGTGGTGCGCTCGCGCTGATCGCCCAGCCGTCGATAGCCGGCTGCCTCCCCGCATTCGCCATCAGGTTCGTGAACGACACTTCGTGTGCCTGGGTGGTCGAGGCCCCGTTCGCGCTACGGACCTTCCAGCATGTCGTCAGTCTTGGCTTCGTGGCAGCCCTGGTGGGAGCCGGCGTGGTAGCCCTGGTCCGGTGGGCGGCCGGGAGGCGAGGCGTCGCCGCTGATGGCCGGGCTTGACTTCGTCCCGAACCTCGCTAGGGTCGAATCACGCATCGGAGGACGCGGATGACTGGAGAACCCGGAGGCGCTGCGGCGACCGAGCCGATCCGGCCCCTCAGAACCGACGATGAGAAGGCCCTGGTCGAGGCACTCGCGCGGGGTGCCGTGACCGACGTTGCGCCCCAGGAGCTGCCGCTGTTCCGGTCCACCAGCCAGGCGTACTTCGAGGATCCACGACGCGTGCGTGGCGAACCCGCCTCCGCGGACGACATGCTGGGCTTCGGAGCCGAGCTCGGGGCCGCGGTCGTGTTCGTCACACCGGTCGCCCTCGAGGTCGCACGGAGCGTCGTCAGCTTCGTCGGCTCGCAGCTGGAGACGGCGTTCAAGGAGGAGGCGGGGCCGCGGATCCGTGCGATCGTCCAGCGCATCCTGGGATCGAAGCCGGGCACTCCGGCCGGCGGGGCGACGGCTGAGCCGGGCGAGGCGAAGGCCGAGGCACAGAAGGCCGAGGCACCGAAGGCAGCCGAAGCGGAAGCCGAGGCTGACGAGGTCCTCAGTCGGGAGCAACTGTCCGAAGTGCACGAGGTGGCCCTCCGCACGGCTCGCCGCCTCAAGCTGCCGCCGGATCGAGCGGCGACCCTGGCCGACGCGATCGTGGGTCGCCTCGCCGCCTAAAGGCTGCGACCGGGTCGGGCCGGAAATGACGCACACGGGCGGGTCCTTCTACCGAGATCGCCAGATGTGCGAGGGCCGCCTTTAGATCGACGATGCCTCCATGAACAGCGCTCGTCGAGCGCGGGAGGCCACGATGCACGCCGACCTCAACCAGTTCCTCGCCCAGGACCACCTGCGGACGCTCCGCCACGAGGCAGAAACGTCGC